>JAFABC010000133.1 GCA_023426275.1 Pseudomonadota bacterium
CCCTGGCCCTGGTCGGGGCGCGGGGGGGGATGGGACGACTCGTCGTCACGCGCGGCCGGGCGGCCGGCCTTGACGTGCGCGAGCTCGACCGGCCGCTGACGCCGGAGAAACTGGCGGCGGCCATTGCCGGCGCGGACATGGTGCTTATTTCGGTGCCGGTCTACGCCACGGCCGAGGTGGCCGGCCTCGTGGCCGCGCACATGGACGGCCGGCAGATCCTGGCCGACGTGGGTTCGGTGAAAACGCTGCCCATCGCCGACATGGTCGCGCACTACGCCGGACCGGTGGTCGGCACGCATCCCCTGTTCGGCCCGGCACCCGGTCCCGACGACGCCTTGCGCGTGGCGGTCATGGATGGCCGGCCGGGCCGCGACGTCGCGGCCACGGCGGCCGTGGCCGACTGGTGCGCGCGCCTGGGCTTTACGCCGTTCGCCTCCGACGCCGAGGAGCACGACCGGGCGGCGGCTTATGTGCAGGGGCTCAATTTCGTCACCACCCTGGCCTATCTGGCGGCGCAATCCGCCGGCGGCGAGGTGCGCAACTATCTGACGCCGTCGTTCACCCGGCGGCTGACCGCGGCCGAAAAGCTCATCACCAAGGATGCGGCGCTGTTTTCGGCTCTGTACGAGGCCAATCCGTACAGCCACGAGGCCGTGCGCAATTTTCGCAGTTTTCTCAATCTCGCCGCCGGCGGCGACATAGAGCTGCTCGTTCGCCGCGCGGAGGCGTGGTGGACCGCCAAGACGGCAAAAAAGGACAACGCATGAGCGCGATTTCGCTTCGCCAGGAAGGGACGTGGCTGCCGGCCGACGTCCAGACGCCCATCAGCCTGTTTCTGGGGCTCGTGGGCGAACGGCCCGGCATCCTGCTGGAAAGCGCCGAGGTGGACGGCAGGCTTGGCCGCTACAGCCTGATCGCCTGGGACTTCCGGCTGCGGCTGCGCCTGCGCGACGGCCGGCTCGACGTCAGTGTCCGGGATTCCCGGCTGGCCCCGCTGGAGCGGTATGACGGCCAGGGCTTCCTGGAAGGCATGCGCGGCATCATGGCCGACCTCAAGGTGCTGGCCCCGGAGGGCTTCAAGGACGTGCCGCCCATCACCCGGTCGCTGGTGGGCTATTTCGGCTACGGCATCGCCGGGATCCTGGAGCCCAAGCTGGCGTCGGTGCTGCCGCCCGAGGAGGCGGAGTTCTGTCTGGTGCTGCCCGGCCGGGTGGTGCTGTTCGACCACGTCAAGCACCGCTGCCTGCATCTGTCGCTCGACCCGGGCAAGAAGGCGCGCGTGGACTACTCCAACATCTTCGCGCCCATGGACCGGCCGGTGACCGGCCAGGTCGTGAACACGCCGGACGCCGAGGGCTACATGGAGGCCGTGTCCAAGTGCAAGGAGATGATCCGGGCCGGCGAGTGCATCCAGACCGTGCTTTCGACCCAGTTTTCCGCACCCTTTTCCGGCGACCCCTTCGTGCTGTACCGGCGGCTGCGGCAGGTCAACCCGTCGCCCTACATGTTTTTCATGCGCCTGCCCCGGGTGACGCTGCTCGGCTCCTCGCCGGAGCTGCTCATCCGCTGCCGCGACGGCGAACTGACCACCTGCCCCATCGCCGGCACGCGGCCGCGCGGCAAGACGTCCGAGCAGGACGACCAGCTCTCCGAGGAGCTGCTGGCCGATCCCAAGGAGCGGGCCGAGCACGTCATGCTGGTGGACCTCGGGCGCAACGACCTGGGCCGCATGGCCGGGCCGGGCACGGTCAAGGTGGAGAAGTTCATGGCCGTGGAACGCTTTTCCCACGTCATGCACATCGTCTCCTATGTCACGGCCCGGTTGAAGGAGGGCCTCGACGCCCTGGACGTGCTGCAATGCGCCTTCCCGGCCGGCACGCTGTCCGGCGCGCCCAAGGTGCGGGCCATGGAAATGATCGCCGAACTCGAACACAGCCTGCCGCGCGGCCCCTATGCCGGCTGCATCGGCTGGATCGGGCTGGACGAGGGCCGGGTCAATCTCGACACCGGCATCACCATCCGCAGCCTGTGGGTGCGCGACGGCATGATCTCGTGGCAGGCCGGCGCGGGAATCGTCTACGATTCCGATCCGGCCAAGGAATGGATGGAGTGTCAGAACAAGGCCCGGGTGATCGCCGAGGTGCTGGCGGCCAAGGAGGACGGCGATGTTTTTACTTATTGATAACTTCGACTCCTTCACCTTCAACGTGGTGCAGGCCTTTCAGCAGCTCGGGCACGATCCGGTGGTCAAAAAGAACAACGACCCGGACATCCTGGAGCTGGCCGGCTCGGGAAAGCTCGACATGGTCTGCATCTCGCCCGGGCCGAGCAACCCGACCAACGCCGGGCTGTGCCTGGACTTCCTGAAGCTTTTACCCAAGGAGATCCCGGTCTTCGGCGTGTGCCTGGGCCATCAGATCCTGGGGCATTTCGCCGGCGCGCCCGTGGTCGTGGCCGACCGCATCATGCACGGCAAGACCTCCGACGTGTACCACCGGGAAACGGGGCTTTTCACGGGCCTGCCCAACCCCTTCGAGTGTTGCCGCTACCATTCGCTGATCGTCCAGGCGGCAAAGGCCCCGGACAAACTTGAAATCACGGCCTGGACCGAGCAAAATGAGGTGATGGGGCTTCGCTATCGCGATCGCCCGTGGGTAGGGGTGCAGTTTCACCCCGAATCGGTCTTTACGCCCGACGGGATGAAGCTGATCGGCAATTTTCCGGATAAGATCAGATAAGGATACGCGACCTTGAACACCGTCCCCGCCTTGCTCGAAAAAGCGGCCGAGAGCCTGCGCGCCGCCCGGCTGCTGGCCTCCGAGGGCCACTTCGACTTCGCCGTCAGCCGGTCGTATTTCATCATGCACTATGTGGCCGAGGCGTTTTTGCTCACCATCAAACTCGACGTCCACGACCCCGACGGCGTGGTGGACGCCTTTGGCCAGCGCTTCACCTTCACGAACGTGCTGCCGCCGGTCTTCTACCACTGGCTGCTCGAAGCCGAGGCCCTGCGCAACAAGGCCGATTTCGAGACCGACACCGGCATCACCGCCGAAATCGTCGCCGAACAGATCGACCGGGCCCGGGCGTTTATGAACGTGGCCCGCGAGGAACTGGCGGACGTCCGCTAGCAACAACAGGGGAAAGCTATGGACATGCCACAAAATGTTACTATTGACAGCATCTCTTCATTTTTAGCCCATATCAAAGAGATAAAAAACAAGAACGAACACAAAATGATTTGGTTCCGGGGAGAATCCCAATCATATGACAGCACGCTTATCCCTTCTCTACTTCGCGGAAAATATAGTTATGAAATTGAAGAACAGGCAATACTTTTTGCAAAAAAAAACTACATGAGAAAATACCCATATTTCTCAAATTTTAATTGGCTGTGTTTTGTTCAGCATTACACAAGCAACACCCGACTACTTGATTGGACAACAAGTCCACTTACTGCATTACTTTTTTCACTACTTGACACAAAAGACAAAGATTTTAGTCATGTTTACGCAATTTTTCCATACGACATCAATAAAAAAGTATTTAATTCATCTAAAATCAACAACGCACTCCCAGAAGATCATATAATTACAAAAATATGGACAGAAATGTCTTTCTCAAACGACAAAGATGCAATTTTAGATACAATATTTAACTACACAAACAATGATAGGCGAGAAATATACCGCAAAGCTATCGATGAACACGGAGGCCATCCGATAGCTATATGGCCTGGATTTTCAAATGACCGTATAGAAACTCAACATGGATGCTTTACTCTTCATGGACATCTCAAAAGTCCACGCCCGATACTTAATGATACACCATTCAAATTCTCTATTTCTGACAAAAATAAAGAAAATATATTAGAAGAACTTTCTTTAATAAATTACACAGAATCAACGCTATATCCAGAACCAGAAACGCGTATGCGGATTTTCATCGAAGAACAACATCAACTAAAAAAATAAGCAATTTTATCTCGACATAATACAAGGAGCTGCATCGTGGAAAAACACGTCGAATGTCTGGAACTGCTGGCCATCGGCAAGGACCTGCCCCAGGAGCTGGCCGCCTACGCCTTCCGGGCCATGTACACCGGGGAGATGCCCGCCTCGTGCGTCGGCGCGTTCCTGATGGGGCTTAAGACCAAGGGCGAATCCGCCGTGGAGATCGCCGCCGGCGTGACCACCGCCCTGGAAGAGGCCCGCCTCGTCGAGGGGCTCTCCGGCGCCCGCATCGACACCTGCGGCACCGGCGGCGACAACACCTGCTCGTTTAACTGCTCCACGGCCGTGGCCCTGTACCTGGCCGCCATGGGGCATCAGGTCGTCAAGCACGGCAACCGGGCCGTGTCCAGCTCCTGCGGCAGCGCCGACGCCGTCGAGTCGCTGGGATTCACCCTGGTCGTGGAGCCCGACCTCGTGGCCGCCGCACTGGCCAAGCACAATTTCGTCTTCCTGTTCGCCCCCAACTACCACCCGGCCTTCAAGCGCATCGGCCCCATCCGCAAGGAACTCGGCGTGCGTTCGCTGTTCAACCTCATGGGCCCCCTGCTCAACCCGGCCCGGCCCACGCACCAGCTCCTCGGCGTGCCCACGGCGCGCCACGTGCGGCTGATGGCCGAGGTGCTGGCCCTGACCGGCCTGCCCTGCGGCGCGGTGGTCCATGGCGCGGGCGGCTTCGACGAGCTGACGCCCTTCGGCCCGGCCACGGTGTGCTGGCTGCGCGACGGCTGGCTCAAAAACGACACCATCGACCCGGCCGCCCTGGGCATCCCGACCCACAAGCCTTCCGACGTGGTCGTGTCCGGCCGCGACGAGGCCGTGGCCGTCCTTCGCGACGTGCTGGCCGGCAAGGGCAACGAGGCCATGCGCGACATGGTGGCCCTCAACCTCGGCTGCGCCCTGCACCTGCTCGAAGACGGCCTTTCCCTGAAACAGGGCGTGGACAAGGCCCGCGACGCCATCGCCGCCGGTCTGGCCGCCAAATACTTCAAGGACGTCCTCCATGCTTGAGAAATTCCGAGCCGCCCAGGCCCAGGCCATAAGCCGCCTCAAGGAGCTTGAGCGGACGGAACGGCTGCCCATGCCCTACGCGGGGCCCCGGCCGCGCTTTTCCGACGCCCTGCTCGCCGCCGGTCCCATCGCGGTCATCGCCGAGTACAAGCGGGCCTCGCCCTCGGCCGGCGACATCAACCTGGGCCTGGAGCCCGGGGAAGTGGCCGCCATGTACGCCGCTTCCGGCGCGGCCGCCATCTCCGTGCTGACCGAGGAGACCTACTTCAAGGGCTCCATCGACTCCCTGGAGCCCATCAGCCGGGCCGGCCTGCCCATGCTGCGCAAGGACTTCCTGCTCCATCCGCTCCAGGTGGTCGAAACGGCCGCCACCAAGGCCTCGGCCCTGCTGCTCATCGTGCGCATGCTCACCGACGCGGAGCTGGCCGAAATGCTGCGCCTGACCTACGACCTCGGCCTCGAAGCCGTGGTCGAGGTCTTCGACGAGGCCGACCTTGCCCGCGCCGAGGCCGCCGGGGCACGCATCATCCAGGTCAACAGCCGCGACCTGGACACCCTGACCACCGACCTGGACGTGGCCCGGCGCATGGCCGCCCACAAACGTCCCGGCCGCATCTGGATCGCCGCCAGCGGCATCCGCACCCGAAACGACGTGCTTGGCATGGCCGCCCACGGCTACAACGCCGTGCTGGTCGGCACCGCCATCATGGCCGAAGCCGATCCCGGCGCGGCCCTGGCCCGGTTGACGGGAAAGGCGGTCTGACATGCGCACCACGCTCCCCCTGGTCAAAATCTGCGGCATGACCCGCGCCGAGGACGTGCTGGGCTGCGCCGAAGCCGGCGCCGATCTGCTGGGATTCATTTTCGCCGCCAAAAGCCCGCGGCGCGTCACGCCGGAGCAGGCCGCCGCCCTGCCGCGCACCACGGCCAGGCGCGTCGGCGTGTTCGTCGAACACAGCCTGGACGAGGTGCTGGCCATCATGGAAGCCGCCGAACTGGACTTCGCCCAGCTCCACGGCAACCAGGACCCGGAATTCTGCCGCGCCGTCGGCCCGGACCGGGTGCTGCGCGCCTTCTGGCCGAAAAAGCACCCGGATCTGGCCAGTCTGGCCGCCGAGGTCGAACGCTTTTCCGGGGCCATCCGCTACGCCCTGCTCGACGCCGGCACCTCCGGCGGCGGACACGGCGTGGCCCTCGATTTCGCCCCCCTGGCCGATTTTTCCCCGTCCATGCCCTGGCTGCTGGCCGGCGGCCTCGGCCCGGACAACGTGGCCGAAGCCCTGCGGCTGGCCGCGCCCCATGGCCTGGACCTCAACTCCGGCGTCGAGTCGTCCCCGGGACTCAAAGAGCTGGAGAAAGTCCGGAGGTCCCTTTGGGCCGTGAAAGGCCGCTGAGAAGCTGAAAACAAAATCGGGGCGCCGCCCCGAACCCCGCCGGGGGGCATGATGCCCCCCGGACCCCCTCGCCGTATCTTTGGCGGCGCGAAGCGACGCTGGCGCACCTTGTCGGCGCATTTTTGCCCTGGCCTTGCCAGGGCAAAAATGCGCCGATAAACGTTCGAAGGCCACCGCCGACCCACCGGCCAATCGGACGTCCGTCCTCCCTTTCGGGAGAGTCCGAGAGGGGCAGTGCCCCTCTCGGCCGCCGGAGGCATCTTCCTCCTGCTCCCCTCCCCGTCCCTACAGACAGGCGGCCAGGCGTTCCAGCATGTTGGCGAACTGTTCGGCCTCTTCGGGGGAGAGCACGCAGCAGATTTCCTGGGTCAGCTGCTCGTGGAGCTTGTGGTGCTCGCCAAAAAGCCGTTCCCCCTCCCCGGTCAGTCCCACCCGGATGGAGCGGCGGTCGGTCTCGTGGGGTTTTCGCAGCACATAACCGCCCCGCTCCAACCGGTCGACCAGCACGGTCAGCGAGCCGGTGGTCACGCCCATCTTGGCGGCCAGCTCCGTCATGCGCAGGTCGCCGTCCGCACCGAGGATTTCGAGGGTGTGCATCTGCGGCAGGGTCAGGCCGCTTTCCTTGACCACGCCGTGCTCCCAGGAAGAAAACTTCTCGTAGAACTCGATGAGCAGACGGGTCAGCCGTTGCGTTTCCATAAAAAATCACACCACCTTGGCTTCGAGGGCCGGTTGGGCGGCAAAGGCGAGGCTGGCCGAGGACAGGACCACCACGACGGAGCCCACGTTGTGGAACACGGCCGCCGCCACCGGGCTCAAGATTCCGTAGGCCCCGCCCAGGATGGCCACGGAATTGAACAACAGGCCCAGGCCGATATTGAAGCCGATCATCCTGACCATGCGCCGGCCAAGATGCACCAAAAAGGGCAGCCGGCCAATGTCGTCATTGGTCAGGGCCACATCGGCGGTTTCCAGGGCCACGTCGGAGCCGGCCGCGCCCATGGCCACGCCGACATTGGCCCGGGCCAGGGCCGGGGCGTCGTTGACGCCGTCGCCGACAAAAAGCACCCGCCGGCCCTGCTGCTGAAACCGCGAGAGCACGTCGAGCTTGCCCTTGGGCGCAAGCCCCGCCCAGACGTCCTTGATGCCGACCTGTCCGGCCAGATGGCGCACGGCCTTGTCGTGATCGCCGGAAACGATGCCCACGGTGCCGATCCCCTGCCGCCGCAGGGCGTCCACGGCCAGAAAGGCCGTTTCCCGGGCCGTGTCGGTCACGCCGATAAGCCCGATCACCCGGCCTTCCCGGCGCACGACCAGCGCCGTCGCCCCCTTTTGGCGGACGGCGGCCAGGGACTCGCGCAGCTCCGGGGGGAGCCCCTCCTCGCCGCCCAGCATCTCCGGGCTGCCGACTTCCGCCGGAACGCCACCCACGCACCCGCGCACGCCAAGGCCCACCACCGTGGCCATCTCGTCCGGCGCGGACACGGCCACGCCGTCGCGCCGGGCCTTGTCCAGGATGGCCACGGCCAGGGGATGGGCGCAGTCCCGCTCCAGACAGGCGGCGCAGCCGAGGACGTCCTCGGCCGTTTCGCCCGCGGCCGGCGTGACCGCGGTCACGGTCGGCCGGCCCAGGGTCAGGGTGCCGGTCTTGTCGAAAAGCACCACGTCAGCCCGGGCCGCCTCCTCCAGAAACTGCCCGCCCTTGACCAGGATGCCGCGCCGGGCCGCCCGGCCGACAGCCGCCACCGTGGCCGTGGGGCCGGCCATGATAAGCGCGCAGGGACAGCCGGCCACGAGCACGGCCACGGCCCGGTCCAGACTGCCGGAGAAAAACCAGGCCAGCCCGGCCAACGTCAACACGGTCGGCGTGAACCAACCGGCATAGCGGTCCACGATGCGGGCCGCCCGGGGCTTGCCGGCCTCGGCCGCGACCACCAGCCGCACCACCTTGCCGAAGGTGGAGTCCTCGCCCACCTTGACGGCCCGGGCCGTCACCCGGCCGGTGTAATTGAGCGTGCCGGCCAGGATCGTGTCCTCGGGATGGCGCTCGCGGGGCAGCGATTCGCCGGTCAGGGCCGACTCGTCCACGGCCGTCGTCCCGGAGACGATGACCGCGTCCACGGGAATGCGCTCGCCCGGGCGCACCAGCACCGTGTCGCCGGCCTTGATCCTCGCCACGGGGGTGACGCGCTCCGTGCCGTTTTCGTCCACGACCACGGCCTCCTGGGGCGTAAGCGAGGCCAGGGATTCGATGGAGCGCCGGGCGCCGTCGCTGACGGCCTCCTCGACCAGCGCCCCGAGCGTCATGATAAAGCTCACCACGGCGGCGGTGACGACCTCGCCCTGGACCAGGGAGGCGACAATGGCCAGACTGACCAGCTCGTCCACATTGACCCGCCGCTCCATGACGCCCCGGACCGCCCCAACGATGATGGGCAGGCCGTTTATGGCCACGGAGGCGAGCCCCAGCAGCACGGCCGGCCAGGACAGACCGGATGCGGGTTGCAGGATGAAGGCGGCCACGGCCAGACCGCCGCCGGCCAGACACAACACAAACTCCTTGAGGGCGAAAAGCCCCTTGTACGCGCCAAGGCTGGAAAACCGACCGATCATGGGCACTCCTTGAAAAGTCTTGATGGCAAAAAATCTTTATGGAATTATTTTTTGATAGTCAAACTATTTGATCTTCCAAAGAACGGCCGGCGACAAAAAAAGCGCGGAAAGGCTTTCGCCCTCCCGCGCCTTGCGATGCGTTTTTACGACGGCGACCTCCGGCCGGAGGTCGCGCGCGTATCGGCCTACAGGCCCTTTTTGGCCATGAAGTCGACCAGATCGGCCACCCGGCAGGAGTAGCCCCATTCGTTGTCGTACCAGGCCAGGACCTTGGCCATGTCGCCGCCCTGCACGGTGGTGTAGTCGGCGTCGACGATGCTCGAACGGGAGTCGCCCTTGAAGTCCATGGACACGAGCGGCTTTTCGCTAAAGCCCAGGATGCCCAGCAGGGGGCCCTCGGCGGCCTGCTTGAGCGTGGCCCGCAGTTCCTCGGTGGTGGTGGGCTTGGCCAGCTGGACCACGAAGTCGACCAGGGAGACCGTGGGCGTGGGCACGCGCACGGACAGGCCCGAGAACTTGCCCTTGAGGTCCGGGATGACCAGGGCCACGGCCTGGGCCGCGCCGGTCGAGGTCGGGATGATGTTGCAGGCGGCGGCCCGGGCCCGACGCAGGTCCTTGTGGGGCAGGTCCAGGATGCGCTGGTCGTTGGTGTAGGAGTGGATGGTGGTCATCACGCCCTTGATGATCCCGAACCGGTCGTGGATGATCTTGGCCACCGGAGCCAGACAGTTGGTGGTGCAGGAGGCGTTGGACAGGATGTGGTGCTTGACCGGATCGTAGCTGTCCTGGTTGACGCCAAGGACCACGGTCAGATCCTCTTCCTTGGCCGGCGCGGTGATGATGACCTTCTTGGCCCCGGCCTCGATGTGGGCCTGGCATTTGGGACCGGTGCGGAAGATGCCGGTGGATTCGATGACCACGTCGATGCCGAGGTCGGCCCAGGGCAGGCCGTGGGGATCGCGCTCGGCGAAATTCTTGATCCGCCAATCGCCGACGACCATGATGTCGTCCTCGACCGTGGCGGCCACGGGCAGCTTGCCGTAGTTGGTGTCGTAGCTGAGCAGATGCGCGTTGGTGCCGACGTCGAAGAGGTCGTTTATGGCCACGACTTCCATGGCGTCGGCGTGATGTTCGATCATGGCCTTGAGAACCTGCCGGCCGATGCGGCCGAACCCGTTGATCGCGATGCGGAGTTTCGTCATAAACCTGCTCTCCCTACTCGTGCATGGTGTAGTCGTAGGCCGTCAGCAGTTCGTAATCGGTCTTGAGCGCCTGATGCAGCCGGGCGTTCTCGATGGCGATGGCGCTTAAGTTGGCGATGGCCGTGGCGAAATCGACCTCGCTCTGGTCGAACTCGCGGATCTCGCCGCAGTACAGCCGCATGACGCCGATGGCCCGGCCCTCGACGGTCAGGGGCAGGACCATGACCGAGGCGATGCCCTCGGCCTTGGCCGCCTCGGGGTACTGGAAGCGGGCGTCGTTGCCGGCGTCGCGGATCTGCACGATGTTGCCGGCCAGGGTTTCCTGGTCGAGCTTGCTTTTGGCCACTTCCACGGGGCCCTTGCGCAGGTAGCCCTTGCTCAGGCCATAGGACGTGCTGGCGAGCAGGGTGCGACCCTGCCGATCGAGCAGGCGGATGGAACAGGCCTTGGCGCTCAGCGCCCTGGCCACCTGCTCCACGATGGCCCGGAGCACCGTGACGGGATCAAGGCTCGAATTGATGCCCTTGGCCACTTCATACAGGGTGCGATAATAAGCGCATTCCTTTTCGCTCATGGTTCCCTCCTGAAGGGATGGTTACGCTCCCGGCCCGGCGGCCGATCCGTGAACCGGGAGACGCGATGATGCCGCAAACATTCATATGATGAATGGCAACTCGGCTGCAGCATACGTCTTTTGCATGAAAAGAAAAGACGCGCGCACGCAGAAAAGCGTGACAAATGCGTCTCAGGCCGGCATGGCCGGGGAAAAAAGCGCCACATCGTTTCTCCCCGATCCTTTGACCCGGTACATGGCCTTGTCGGCCGCGTCCACCAGTTCGGAGACCCCCATGCCCTGTTCGTAGGCGGCCACCCCGATGGAAACGGTGAAGTGGATGGGCGTGTCGGCCAGCCGGCCGTCGACGCGGGGGCGAAATTCGTAGCGCTGCACGGCCAGCCGGATGGCGTCGGCATGAAGCTGGGCCGTCTCGCCCGGCAGGGCGCACACCAGCATCAGCTCGTCGCCGCCGTAGCGGGCGGCGAACCAGCCGTGGCACTCGGCCTGGGCGGCGGTGATCTTGGCCAGGGAGCGCAGCACGTCGTCGCCGACGGCGTGGCCGTGGACATCGTTGATGGCGGTCTTGAAGTTGTCCACGTCGATCATGAGCACCGAAAGCGGCGTCCCCTGCTCCCGGGCCGCGGCGATGGCGTTTCCCAGGTGGTCGTCCAGGGCCCGGCGATTGTGCAGCGGCGCGAGCAGCGGGTCCACGAGCACGGCCTTTTCCAGCTCGCGGGCCTTGCGCTCCCAGGCCTTGGCCTCTTCCCGGTAGTGGGTGAGCATGTCCGTGACCAGGGCCCGCATTCGCGGCACCATGACCAGGGGATCGGCATCGCCGGCCAGGGTTTCCAGGGCGTCCCGGCCGAACCGGTGCATCAGCTGGGCCCGCTCCCGCTCCGAAGCCAGCGATTCCCGCAAAAAGGCGTCCACGGACGCGGCCAGGGCCCGGACAGCGTTTTTTTCGCTGGCCAGTTCCAGGCGCAGGGCCTGGGTCGCGTCGCTGTCCTCCAGAAAGGCGGAAATCCCGTCAACGACCTGACAGAGATGCGCCTCCGAGGCGTCGCGCCTGGACAGCTCGCTGAAGACGAATTGCTGGATTTCCTTTTTCCTGGCGTCGCTGAGCTGAGAGAAGCGGCGCACCAGGTCGCGGACAAAAAGCAGCAGACCAAGCCAGGCCGCCTCGCCGCCGCAGCCGATTTTCGCCAGCTCCTGACACAGCGAACAAATCTCGCAATCGGTTTCCGGGCATTGTCGGGCCATGGTCCTCCTTTCCGAAGGTTCTTGGGGCCTTCGGGACGGACAGCACACGTCTAAACCGACCGCCATGTCGCTGGCAAGCCGGCCGGCGGACGCCCCCCGGCGAGCGGGCCGATCGTCCCGGCTCGTGCAACATGGAACTTTACCTCGGGTGCACTTTGCGGTAGATAAGCCAATTTCAAACCGGAGCCGCCGGGACAAAAGGCCGAGGAGGACTTCATGGACCCCAAGGACGTTGAATATTTCCGCGAGCTTCTCAACAACATGCTTCAGGACATCCTCAAGAAAGGTGAGGAAACCATCGAAGACATGACCGACACCGTCGAGATTTACGCCGATCCCGCCGACCGGGCCACGGCCGAGTCCGACCGCGCCTTCACCCTGCGCCTGCGCGACCGCGAACGCCGCCTGATCAAGAAGATCAAGGAAGCCCTGGAGCGCATCGACGAGGGCACCTACGGCGAATGCGTGGAATGCGGCGAGGATATCAGCGTCGCCCGCATGAAGGCCCGCCCCGTCACCACGCTTTGCATCAAGTGCAAAAGCAAACAGGAAGCCGACGAAGACTTGCGCGGCGACTAGGGCCGCCCGACCGGGAACGGAGCCGGTGCGTTTCCCCGGCCGCCCGACGCGTTGCAACGGACCATTTTCATGGAAGCCGTTTTTTTTCGATTTCTGGCCCGGGAGCTGGCCGAAACACTGCCAGGCTGCCGGGTGGAAAAGGTTTTTCTCCCCTCGCCCAACGTCCTCTCCCTGGCCTTGTACATGCCTCCCGGCCGCGTGCTCGCGGGCATGGACGGAAAAAAGACCCTGTACCTGCACGCCCGCTACGGCACGGGGCGGTTTTTTCTCTTTCTGTCGCCACAAAAAACCGTGCAGCCCGAGCGGGCGCCGGCCACGGCCATGCGGCTGCGCAAACATTTGCGCGGCCGGCGCGTGGCCGGCGTGCTCTCCGACTGGCCGCGCCGCCGCCTGACCCTGGTCATGGCCTGCGAAGGGCCGTCGCTGACCCTTGATCCCCGCGCCTTCCCCGCCCTGGTCGATACGCCGCCCGCCCCGGCCGCCGGCGACGCCGACACGGACCGCGTGCCCTGGCCCGCCCTGGACACCATCCTGTCCGATCCCGAGGTCTGGCGGGAACATCCGCATCTCTCCCCCTCCCTGCGCCGCCGGCTGGCCGCGCTGCCCAGGGACGCCGCCGCGACCATGCTGGCCAGATTGCAGGCGCCGCAGCCCGAGGGATTTTTCGTGGAATACCGCAAGGGCGCGCCCGAAGCGGTCTGGCCGGTCGCCTGGGCCGGGGCTGCGGCCGGCGGCCGCCCGGGACCGGAAACCCGCGCCTTTGCCAGCGCCCTGGCCGCGGCGGCCGCCTACGGCGAACCCTTGGCCTTCGGCGAGGTCGCCGGCCGGGAGGACGCGCCGCAAAAGGCGGCCCGGACGGCCGGTAAGCGCCGGCAGGAACGCGCCCTGGCCAAACTTGCCGCCGACGAGACGCGGATGCGGGCATTTCTTGCCCGACGGGCCGAGGCCGATCTCCTGGCGGCCCACCTGCACGCCCTGGACAAGGACGCCAAGATGGCGCAAGTGTCCCTGCCCGGCCCCGATGACCAGCCCGTCGTCCTCCGGCTCGATCCCGCGCTGACGGTGGTCCAGAATATGCAAAAGCTCTACCGGCTGGCCGCCAAAGGCCAGCGGGGGCTTGCCACCATTGCCCGGCGACGGGGGGACTTGCAAAGCGGAAAAAAAGACTTACACATGCCGCAACAGGGCGCATCACGGCCGGCCGAAGCCCGTCAGGAATTCGGCCCCTTCGCCGATGTCGCGGCCAACGTCTACCGCACCACCGACGGCTTCCTGCTTCTTCGCGGCAAGAACGCCAAGGCGGGAGAAAAACTCCTGCGCAAGGCCAACCCCTTCGATTTTTGGCTGCACGTGGCCGGCGGCCCCGGCGCCCACGTGATCCTGCGCCGGGACCATCCGCGGCGCGAGGTGCCCCGGGAAAGCCTCCTGCAGGCGGCCGGGCTGGCGGCCCTGGCCAGTTACGCCGCCGGGGCCGGACACGCCGAGGTCATGCTGGCCCGGGTGGCCGACGTGCGGCGGACCAAGGGCGCGGCCACCGGTCTGGTGACCATCGGGGCGCTGCTGGAAACCCTGCGCGTGGCCGTCGATCCCGGACTGGAAGCCCTGCGCCAGCAGGGCTGACCGTTTGTCCGACAACAGGAGCGAAGGCCAAAAAGGCCCGCCACACGCCAGTTTGCGGGCCAAACCGTGGCCTCGGCCTGCCAGGCGCCCTCCGGGCGCGCTTGTTCTTGGCGCGTGGTTATATTAGGAGCAATGGAGGCCACGCACGACATTCGCACCGCAAACCGCGTTGTATCGCCTATGATGGAAACCCTTGGGCATGAACGGCGGCTGGAGTTCGACGACTCGGAGCTGGCCAGGGACCTGTTCGGGCCCCATAACGAAAATCTCGCCTTGATCGCCGAGAAATCCGGGGCGCGTCTCGACACACGCGGCAACGCCGTGCTCGTGCGGGCCGAGTCCGAGGCCACGCTTTCCCACGTGGCCAACGTCCTGGTGCAGCTCTACGGACTGTTGCGCCAGGGCAAACCCGTATTTCCCGCCGACGTGGAACAGGCCTTAAGCGTGCTGGCCCGGGAGCCCGAAGCCAGCCTCCAGCGCGTCTACCGCGAGGAGGCGCTCGCCGTTTCCCCCAAAAAGACCGTCGCTCCGAAAACGGCCAACCAGCGCGACTACCTCGCCGCCATCCGCAACAACGATCTGGTCTTCGGCATCGGCCCGGCCGGCACGGGCAAGACCTATCTGGCCGTGGCCATGGGTGTGAACCTGCTGCTCGACCGCCGGGTCAAGCGCCTCATCCTCACCCGGCCGGCGGTCGAGGCCGGCGAAAAGCTCGGCTTCCTGCCCGGCGACATGGTGGAAAAGGTCAACCCCTACCTGCGTCCGCTCTACGACGCCCTAAACGACATGCTGGACTTTCGGAAGGTCCGGGAAATGCTCGACACGGGCGTGATCGAGGTCGCCCCCCTGGCCTTCATGCGCGGGCGGACCCTCAACGATGCGTTCATCATCCTCGACGAGGCGCAAAACACCACGCCCGAACAGATGAAGATGTTTCTCACCCGCCTGGGACTGGCCTCCAAGGCCGTGGTCACGGGCGACGTCACGCAAATCGACCTGCCTTCCCGCGCCATTTCCGGGCTGGTGGAGGCCAAACGGGTGCTGCGCGACGTACGCGGCATCGCCTTTATATCCTTTAGCGACGCGGACGTTATCCGCCATCCCCTCGTGGGAAGGATCGTCAAAGCCTATGAGCGAGATAGTCAACAGGGTCAAACGGAAGTTTAAAAGTCTGCGGCCACCGGGACCACCCCGCGGCGCGGCGCCGTGGCAGGGGATGCCGGGGTTCCTGATCTTCCTGACTGCCGTTTTCGCCCTGAGTTTCGTGGCCCGGCTCGGGCTCGACAATTCGGTCAAGGTGTTCACCGCCGGGGAGATCGCCACCCAGGACGTGGCCGCCGACCAGAACCTGCAAATCGAGGACGTGGAAGCCACCAACCGCAAGCGCGAACAGGTGGCCGAGGCCCAGCCGCCCGTCTTCGACGTCAGTCCCCTGCCCTACGAGGCCCTGGCCAAAACCGCCGAGGACATCGTGGCGTCGGTGCGCGGAGCCGTGGACGAGGACCTGGAAAAGCTGCGCTGGCAGATCGCCGAGAACCTCAACACCGAGGTCGGCAGCGACATCATCGAGGTCTGGCGGCAGGACGATTTCCGCAAACTCCTCCAGGACGATGTGCTGCCCTGGCTCAAGGAAAACTACGAATCCGGCGTGGTGGCCTCGTCGGCGCTTTTCGCGCCCTATAAAAACGGCATCCTCATCCGCGACCTGCCCTCCATGATGGAGACGCTTCGCGTCGAGACCCACGACATCAAGGACCTCAAGGAGGTCAAGGACGACCTGGAGCACATGCTCAAGGTCTCCATGAACAAGCCCTTCCGCTTGCGCAAGGCCGTCTATGTGCTGCTGTATCCGCTGATGGCCCCCAACATGACCTTCAACCAGGACACCACGCAGGCCCGCCGCCGCGACGTCATGCAGGCGGTGGAGCCGCTGTATTACATCATCAAGAAGGGCGAGATCATCGTCCGCCAGGGCGAGCGCGTGGGCCCCGTCCAGCAGCTCAAGCTCCAGGCCCTGTATTCCCACCGCAAGGGGTCGTACAACCTGTTGCGGGCCCTGGGGCTGTTCGGCATCTGCCTGATGTTCCTGGTGGTCCTGTCCCTGGCCCTGGACCACGCCGACTGGCGGCGCATCCGCACCACGGACTGGATCTTTTTGAGCGTGATCCTCGTCATCTTCGGCATGCTGGCCAAGATCGCCGACATCGTGACGCTGCCGGGCGGCGGCGGCCTGCCCGAGGCCACGCGACAAATCTATTTCGCCTTCAGCCTGCCCATTGCCGGGGCGGCCGGCATTCTGGCGCTTTTTTTCTCCAAGCGCCTATGCATCTTCGTCAGCCTCATCCTGTCCTTCCTGGCCGCCAACATGGTCTACGGCGGCATCGGCATCTTCTGCTACTACTTCGTCGGCTCCATGATCTACGTCTACCTGATGAAGCGTTCCGAAACCCGGTCGCAGGTGCTGCGCACGGCCCTGCCGCTTTTGGCCGCGTTGTGCGTCCTGTGGATTTCGGTCAATCTGATGGACCTCAACGATCCGACCATGATCGGGACGGGGCTGGGCTTTGTGGGCCTGTCGGTCTTCCTGTCGCTGCTCGCCGTGGTCGGCATCGCCCCCATCATGGAACTGCTTTTCGGCTACACGTCGCGCTTCCGCCTGATGGAACTGCTCAACCTGGAACAGCCGCTGCTCCAGGAGCTCATGGTCAAGGCCCCGGGCACCTACCACC
Source organism: Pseudomonadota bacterium (assembly GCA_023426275.1). Classification (GTDB taxonomy): domain Bacteria; phylum Desulfobacterota; class Desulfovibrionia; order Desulfovibrionales; family Desulfovibrionaceae; genus Solidesulfovibrio. Next base: position 16,975 of record JAFABC010000133.1, read on the forward strand.
ATTCGCTGATCGTCTCCAACATGGTCGAGGCCGGCGCCCGGGCCATCGGGGCCAATGCCCTGCTGGCCAAGGTGGCGGCGCTGTACCACGACATCGGCAAGCTCAAGAGCCCGCACTATTTCATTGAAAACATCTCCTGCAAGGAGAACCGGCACAACAAGCTGGCCCCGTCCATGAGCGCGCTGATCCTTATCGCCCATGTCAAAAAGGGCGTGGAGCTGGCCCGCGAACACCACCTGGGCCAGCAGATCACCGACCTGATCGGCCAGCACCACGGCACCACGCTCATCGCCTACTTCCACCACAAGGCCAAGGAACTGGCCGAGGCCAAGGGCGACGATCCCATCCGCGAGGAAGACTACCGCTATCCCGGTCCCAAGCCGCAGACCAAGGAAGCCGGCCTGATCCTGCTCGCCGACGCCATCGAGGCCTCCAGCCGCACCCTGGTCGACCCGACGCCGAGCCGCATCAAGGGGCATATCCAGAACATCGTGCGCAAGATCCACGACGAGGGCGAGCTGGACGACTGCCAGTTGACGCTCAAGGACCTGACGCTTCTAAGCGATACCTTCCAGCGCATCCTGACCGGCATCTTCCACCAGCGCATCGAATATCCGAGCGCCAAGACCGAGGACGCCAAAGCCGGCAAGACCCGCGAGGAGCCGCCCTGCGCCGTGACGCCCAAGGGCGCGGCGGAGCACGCGGCGTGATCGGACGGGCCCGGGGGCTCGGGCACCTCGATCTTCCGGCCTCCCGACAGGAGGTGGCGGCGCTTTGCCGCCGCCTCCTGGACAGCCTGGACCTGACCGGTGCCGACTTCGACCTGCGTCTGGTCGGCGACGCCGAGATGGCGACGCTCAACCGCGACTTCCTGGGCCTTTGCGGCCCGACCAATGTGTTGAGCTTCCCGGCCGCCGATCCCGATCGGCCGGACTATCTGGGCGAGATGGCCGTGAGCCTCGACACCGTGTCCCGCGAAGCGTTTCTCTACGGCCAGGACCCGGCCGCGCATCTGGCCAGACTGCTGGCCCACGGCTTCCTGCATCTGGCCGGCTTCGACCACGGGCCGGTCATGGACGCCCTGACCGACGCCGCCGTGCAGGCGGTTTCACAGCCGGACCAACGGCCGGCCTGAGCGCCGGCGCGCGTCCCGAATACCGGCCAGGGCGGCCGCGCCGCGATCAGGAGGCCGGCGGCGGCGTGCCGTCGGACACGACAAAGGGCACGCAGAAGCGAAACGTGCTGCCCTTGCCCTCCTCGCTTTCCACGTCGAGCATCCCGCCCAGGGTCTGGGCCACCTTGTGGGCGATGGCCAGCCCCAGGCCCGTGCCGCCGAAGCGGCGCGTCATGCTGCCGTCCCCCTGCCTGAACGGCTCGAAAATGGACCCGCGCGCTTCCGGCGACAGACCGATGCCCGTGTCCTGAACGGAAAAAGCCAGCAGCACCGCGCCCTCCTGCGGCTGGGCCTCGGCGCACCCGGCGTCACGTTCCAGGGGACGGCTCACCGTCACGGTCACGGAACCAACGTCCGTGAACTTGACGGCATTGCCGACCAGCGCCGCCAGCACCCGACGCAGCCCGGCCGCGTCGCCAACGACCTCCGGCGGCACGTCCGCTTCCAGACAAAGCGCGAGGCGCAGCCCCTTTTCCCGGGCCGAGGCCCCGAAGGAGTCCAGGACGCCCTGGACGATCTCGCGCACGACAAACGGTGCCGTGACGCTGTGCTCCCCGCCGGCGTCGAGGCGGGAAAAATCCAGGATGCTTTCCACCAGCGCATCGAGATCGCGGGTGCATTGGCGCAACGTATCGGCGTAATCCCGCTGTTCCTCGGACAGGTTCGTGGCCGCCAGCATCTCCAGCATCCCCACGATGCCATTAAGCGGCGTGCGGATTTCATGGGACATGGTGTCCATGAATTCCCGCTTGAGCCGCTCGGCGGCAAGGGTCGCCTCCTCGGCCAGACGCTGCTCGGTCACGTCTTCCATCAGCCAGATGGACCCGGCCTGGGGGCGGTCGGGAAACAGCACCTGCCCGATGATGCGGCACCAGAACACCGTGCCGTCCTTGCGCCGCATGGACCGCACGGTATCGACGCGCCGGCCCTGCCCGAGAATCGGGTAATACTGCCGGCCGAATTCCTCGTAGGATCGCCGGTCCGGATAACAAAGCGCCGTGGACTTGCCGACAAGCTCGCCGTCGGGTGTTGCAAACAGCTCATGGAACCGGGCATTGGCCCGACGCACGATCCGCTCGGTGACAAAGACGATGCCGATGGGACTGTTGTCGACAATGAGGTTGACGGTGCGCAACGACTCTTCCAGGGCGGTCTCGGCCGCCTGGCGCTGGTCGATCTGCCGACGCAGCTCCTGGTTGACCCGGCGCAGGTCCTCGGCCCGTTCGGCCACGTTCTTTTCCAGTTCGCGTCGGGCCAGCCGGGCGTCCGCCTCGAATTGCTTCTGAAAGGTGATGTTGCGGGCGGTGCAGAAAATGCCCGTGATGACGCCGGAGGCGTCCCGCACCGGCGTCTTGACGACCTGCAGCCAGACCGAACGGCCCTGACGGACGACCTCGTACTCGAACGCGGCCACCCGACCGGACGCCAGCACCTGCTGATCGGCCTGGCGATGGCGTGCGGCGCTGTCGGCCGGGAACAGTTCAAAATCGCTGTGGCCCACGATGTCCGCGATGGCCAGCTCGAACAAGGCGCCAAAAGCCTTGTTGGCATAACGATAAATAAAGTCCGCATCCTTGAAAAAAAACAGATCCGGGGATGCGTCCACCAGCGACCCGATAAAGGCCGGGGTTTCCATGTTGGTGGTTTTATCCATCATAAGCGCATGTTATGCGAACTCTTCGCGCTTGGCCAGTCTGGAATCACCCGCTTCGCCATTGCCGGGACAGGGGAAATATGATTAGGTCCGGCCCGATGATCGCGCGGTTTTCCATGCCGCCAGGGAGATTGCATGCGTAAGGCACTTGCGTCGATTGTTTGTGTGGCCGGCCTGCTCGGGCCGGGTGCGGCCGCCTTGGCCGCGAATCCGGCACCCGCTGCGCCTGGGCAGAAAGCCGCGACCCAGACGCCCCCTGCGGCCAAGAACCCTGACGAGGCGGCCCGCATCGACGCCGCCGAAGCGCGCTATCGGGCCTGGAGCCAGCGCGAACACGCCCAGGACGACGCCGTATTCGCCAAGGAAAAGGCCAAGATCGAAGACAAATACAAGGGCTACGTGCGCCCCAAGCACCACAAGAAGGCCGCCGGACCGCAGGCCCCGGCCAAGGGCGACTAGCGCCCTTCCGAACCGGCGCCCGCGCACCGGCGACGGCCGCCCCCGCCCTTTTTCCCTCCGGGGCGGGTCCGGGAGGGGAGTATCCCCTCCCGGCCGCCGGAGGCTTCTTTTTCCCCCATCCCCCGGATCAGGCCCCGCCGCACAGGGCCTGGGCCATGACGCCGGCCACTTCGCCCAGCTCCGGGCACACCGCGATGCCGGCCCCGGCCAGGGCGGCCAGCTTGCCCGTCGCCCCGCCGGCGCGCTCCAGCAGCGCCCCGGCATGGCCGAGCGCCCGCCCCGGCGGCGCGGTCAGTCCGGCCACGAAGGCGACCACCGGCTTGGGATAGGCGGTCCGGCGCACATAGTCGGCCAGATCCTCCTCGGCCCGCCCCCCGACTTCACCGATGACCATGACCGCGCGCACCCGCGGGTCCTGGCGGACCATGCGGCACAGGCCCACGAAATCCGCGCCGCCGAACGGATCGCCGCCAATGCCCGCGGCCACGGCCTGGCCGATGCCCGCCGCGGAAAGCCTGGAGCAGACCTCGTAGGTCAGGGTGCCGCTGCGGGAAAAAACGGCCACCGGTCCCGGTAAAAACGGCTGCGGCGGCATGATGCCGGCCTGCATCCGCCCGGGCAGCAACATGCCCGGCGTGTTGGGGCCAAGCAGCAGCACGTCGCGGCCCCGCAGTTCCTCGCGCACGGCCAGCATGTCGTGCTGGGCCACGCCGTCGGTGATGCAGACAATGCGGCCAATGCCGGCCTCGGCCGCTTCCAGGATGGCGTCGGCCGCGCCCGGCGCCGGCACGAAGATGACGGAAAGCGCGATGTCATGCCGGGCCACGGCCGCGGCCACGGTGTCGTGGACGGGAACCCCCGCGACAATTTCCCCGCCCCGAAACGGCGTGACCCCGGCCACGACGTTGGTCCCATAGGCCCGCATAAGCCCGGCATGGCGACGGCCGGCCCGGCCGGTCAGGCCCTGGACGAGCACGCCGCTTGCGCCGTCGAGATCGAGCAGCGACGGCAGCGTGCCCTCGGGGCCGCCCTTTTTGGGGCGGCCGGCGTGCCCGGCCGCCTCCCGGCACAGGGCCGGGGGCGGCGCGTCCAGCACCCGCCGCGCCCCCACGGGCGCCACTTCGGACAGCATGGCCATGGCCTGATCCATGTCCTCGGCCACGACCAGGGCCGGCAGGCCCTGGTGACGCAGCACGTCCGCGCCCTCGGCGGCCCCGTTGCCGGCAAAGCGCACCACCACGGGCCGTGGCGGCGGCGCGTCGCCCAGGGCGTCGAGCAGGGCCCGGGCCACGTCGGCGCAGGAAAGGATACCGCCGAACATGTTGACCAGACAGGCGGCCACATGCTCGTCGGCGAACAGCAGATCAAAGGCCGCGCGCAACCGGGCCGCATCGGCCGTGCCGCCAAAATCCAGGAAATTTGCCGCCTGGAGGCCGGCCGCCTCAAGGGCGTCCATGGTGGCCATGGCCAGTCCGGCGCCGTTGGCCAGAAGCCCGATGCGCCCCGGCAGGCTGACAAAGGCAAGCCCCTGCCGCCGGGCCCGGCGTTCGGAGGCGGGCAGCAGCCGGGCATCGAAAAACCCGCCCAGGGCGGGGGTGACGGCGGCCACGCTGTCGTCGACGCCCACCTTGGCGTCCAGGGCGACAAAACGGCCATCCGGGGTCACGGCCAGGGGATTGATCTCGGCCAGCAGCAGCCGGTTGTCGCGCACCACCGCGAACAGCCGGGCAAGCAGCGTGAAAAACGGCTCCCACAACGCCTTGTCGAGGCGCAGATGAAAAAACGCCCGTCTGGCCAGCCGCGCCGTCAGGGTGCAGGCCGCCGGCACGGGGAGCACGAGCAGCGCATCCCCGCCGGCCAGCCCCTCCACGTCCACGCCCCCCTGCCCGGCCACGGTCAGGCACAGGCTTTTGTGTTCCCGGGAAACGCCCAGGGAAAGGTAGAGGGCCCGGTCGTGGACAACGGCCGGCTCCAGACGCAGAAACGGCGGCGCGGCCCCGCCCAGGATCATGGAGAAAAGCTGTCCGGCCGCCGGACCGATGGCGTCGGCGTCGTCCAGGCGGACCACGCCCCCGGCCTTGCCCCGGCCGCCGGCGAGCACCTGCGCTTTCAGGTAGTACGGACCGGCAAAAGGCGGTGTGCGGGCGTCGCTGTCCCCGGGCTCGAGGACGATGGCCGGCGGAACCTCGATGCCGGCGGCGTCAAGCAGCGCCTTGCCGGCGTGTTCGGTCAGGTGCATGGGCGACTCTCCCTGTCTGGAGGGGCTTGCACGCGGGTCGGCAACGACCAAACATCCTTATTGGCTTTTTTGAGCATATACTATGGGTGTGGCCAAAATCCACCCCAAAACACGCTTTTCTCGAAATCAGTCCTCGGCCATGATGTTGCAGAGATCCATGCGCTCCTCGTCCTGCCCATTGGCGTCGGCGGGATCGGGAATGGTCATGGGCTGGCCGAGATGTTTTTTCGCCTCGCTGTAGCCCAGGTTGAAGGCCTTGATGTTGGCGGCCCGGATCTTTTCCGGCAACGAGGCCTTGAGGCTTTTGCGCACCGCCTCGGGCTTGGCGAAGGGCAAAAGCCAGGTCACCGCGCCAAGGGCCACCACGTTGGTGGCCTGGGGCACGCCCACGGTGTCCCGGGCCAGGGCCGTAAACGGCAGCCCCAAAAACACGTTGGACGGCGTTTGCCGGACAAGCCCGGTGTCGATCAGCAGCGTGCCCCGGGGCTTGAGGTAATGGGCGTAGCTGCCCACGGCCTCCTGGGACAGGGCCACGAGCAGGTCGAGGTATTCGGTCTTGGGATAGCTGATGGGATCGGAGCTGACGACCAGATCCGAGCGGCTGGCCCCGCCCCGGGCCTCGGGACCGTAGCTTTGGGTCTGGGTGACGTAGTAGCCGTGGTACAGGGCCAGCGCCTGTCCGAGCAGCCGGCCCATGGTCAGGATGCCCTGGCCGCCCAGGCCGGAAAGCCGGATTTCGTAGCGCACCAGCACCATGTCCTTGCCGTTCATGCCGCGCCTCCCTTTTGTTCCCGAAGCCGTTGCCGCATGGCCTCATAGCGGGTTTCCAACCCCGGCTGGTCGCGTTTGACGAACACGCCGATGGGGATGCGCCCGGTCTTGTCCTCGAGCGTCTCGTATTTTTCCAGGGGCACGGCATGGTCCTTGAGCCACTGGAACATCTCCACGGCGCTTTTAAAGCCGTTGCCCCGGCCGAACTGGGTGAAACACGGGGTCAGCGCCTCGACCAGATTGAAGCCGGGCTGGGTAATGGCCGCGGCCAGCAGGGCATCGAGCGCCTTGACGTGGAAGACCGTGCCACGGGCCACGCCGCTGGCCCCGGCCGCCCGGGCCAGTTCCACCACGTCGAAGGCGGACTCCAGCTGGCCCATGGGGCTGGTGTGGCTGTAGGCCCCCTCGGGCGTGGTCGAGGAGCACTGTCCGCCGGTCATGCCGTAGATGAAGTTGTTGAGCACCAGAGCCGTGACGCCGATGTTGCGCCGGGCGGCGTGGATGAAGTGGTTGCCGCCGATGGAAAAGGCGTCGCCGTCGCCCATGACCGCGATGACGGTCAGGTCCGGGTTGGCCATCTTGATACCGGTGGCGATGGTCAGGGCCCGGCCGTGGGTGGCGTGGACGGTGTTGAAGTCCACGTAGGCGGCAATGCGCCCGGAGCAGCCGATGCCGGCCACGATGACCACCTCGTCCTTGGACAGGCCGAGCGCATGGACGCTGCGCACCAGCGAGCCCAGCACGATGCCGTGGCCGCAGCCCGGACAGAAGACCAGGGGAAACTTCTTGTTGTGACGCAGATAATGGTGGATGAGCTGGGTGACTTCGGCCATGTCACGCAATCTCCTTGAGTATCTGGGACGGGGTGATGATCTGGCCATCGTAACGGTTGATGGTGCGCACGAGGGTGTGGTCCTCGTTGACCCGCTTCACCTCGCGGGAGATCTGCCCCACATTGAGTTCGGGCACCACCACCAGCCGGCAGGCGCGCATGAGCTTTTCCACGTACATGCGCGGGAAGGGATACAGGGTCTTGAGCACGACCAGCCCGGCCCGCACCCCGGCCTCGCGGGCCTGCCGCACGGCCAGCCGGGCCGAACGGGCCACGCAGCCGTAGGCCACCACCAGCACCTCGGCGTCCTCGGTGTCGACCAGATCGACCAGCTGGATGTCGTGGAAAAAGCGGTCGATCTTGCGGAACTGCCGCTCCACCAACGTGCGCACCTCCTCGGGCCGGGCCGTGGGGAAGCCCTGGAGATCGTGGCTGAGGCCCGTCACATGAAAGCGGTAGCCCGTGCCCACCGGCGGCATGGGCGGCACGCCGCGAAGCGTCTCCTCATAGGGCTTGTACCATTCCGGCGGCATGGTCGGGACAAGGCGGGAAAAGATCTCGAAATCGCCGGGTTCCGGCAGGGTGATCTTCTCCCGGGTGTGGGCCGTGATCTCGTCGAGGAGCAGCACGACCGGGGTGCGGTATTTTTCGGCGAAATTGAACGCCGTCACCGTCATCTCCAGACATTCCGGCACATCGGAGGCCGACAGCACGATGATGGGATGGTCGCCATGGGCACCCCAGCGCGCTTGCTGCACATCGCCCTGCCCCGGGCTGGTGGGCAGGCCCGTGCTGGCCCCGCCGCGCATGACATCGACCAGCACCAGCGGGGTTTCGGTCATGGCGGCGTAGCCGATCTGCTCCTGCATGAGGGAAAAGCCGGGACCCGAGGTGGCGGTCATGACCTTTCTGCCGGCCAGGGACGCGCCGATGATGGCCCCCATGGAGGCGATTTCGTCCTCCATCTGGAGAAAGACGCCGTCCGGCAGCAGCGGCAGCCGTCGGGCCATGGTTTCCATGATCTCCGTCGAGGGCGTGATGGGATAGCCGGCGTAGAACGTACAGCCGGCAGCCAGGGCGCCTTCGACCACGGCCTCGTTGCCGAGCAAAAACGCCTCGCGGCGCTTCTTGCGGACCTGACTCACGCGCGTTCCTCCTTGTCCGCGTCCTGGCACGGCGGATTTTGTCCGGGCTGCGCCGGGGCGGCCTCTTCGGCTGGCGCGCCGCCCGGACACGACGGCTTGTGGCCGTTGTGCCGGCCGTTGGCCTCGCGGGGCGTTACGACGATGGCGAAATCCGGGCAATGCAGTTCGCAAAAGCCGCAATTGATGCAGGCCGCCTCGTCCACGACCCTGGCCTTGCCATCGGGGCCGCTGGCGAGTACGTGTTTCGGGCAAAATGCGATGCAGATGCCGCAACTTTTGCACCAATCGGGGTAGACGACGACACGGTTTTGTCCTTTTTTCGACTCGGTCATGCCACTGTCCCGGTATGAAAGAGGTTTGACGAGAGGACACTGTGACGCGTTCGACGAAAATTGGCAATGCGCCTGGCTGGCTGATTTTTCCCCTCGACGAAAGTGCAAATTTCCCTTAGGGCGGTACAACTTTTTTCCGGAGGTTGACGTTATGGTGGCAATAGGCCGGAGGTTCTGGCTGCGGGCGCTTGTCGCGCTTTGCTGCGTTCTGGCCGCAACCCTGGGTGACGGAGGCGTCGCCCGGGCCGAGGGAGGAAACCCCATGGTCAAACTGACGACCAGCAAAGGCGATATCGTTCTCGAACTGGACAAGGAAAAGGCTCCGATCACGGTTGAGAACTTCCTCAAGTACGTCAAGGCCGGACACTACGACGGAACCGTCTTCCACCGGGTGATCAACGGCTTCATGATCCAGGGCGGCGGCATGGACAAGACCATGAAGGAGCGCCCCACCGAAGCCCCGATCCAGAACGAGGCCGACAACGGGCTGCAAAACAAGACCTACACCATCGCCATGGCCCGCACGAGCGACCCGCATTCGGCCACGGCCCAGTTTTTCATCAACGTGGCCGACAACGGCTTCCTGGACCACACCAGCAAGACCACCCAGGGCTGGGGCTATGCGGTGTTCGGCAAGGTGGTTTCCGGCCAGGACGTCGTGGACGCGATCAAGGCCGTGCCGACCATGACCAAGGGCTTTCACGAGAACGTGCCGGTCGTCCCGGTCGTCATCGAGAAGGCGGAAGTGGTCAGCGAATAACGGCGCACGCTCTGCCGACAAAAAGGCCGTCCCGGGGACATCCCGGGCGGCCTTTTTTTATCGGCGGACGCCGGTGCGCCGGCGCGCCCCCCTCAACAGACAAGAAAAATTGCCCAATTTCAAAAAATTTCTTGACGGGCCGGGCCGGCATGCGTAGATATCTTCTTCTCGCGTGCGCCCGTAGCTCAGCTGGATAGAGTGCCGGACTACGAATCCGTAGGTCGCAGGTTCGAATCCTGCCGGGCGCACCAAAAATTTCGAGGGGTTAGGCCAAAAAAGCCTAACCCCATTTTTTTAGGCGAATCGGCCCGCCTGTTCCCCATTCAAAAATGACGCGGATGCAATCGGGTGTGGTTGCCACTGCCCCGCAGCCCTTGTCCGTCCCCCCTTTCCTGTCGCGCCCCGTTCGCTCGGATGGCTTCCCCCCAAAAGTTCTCCATCCCCATGCCCGGGCACCTGAAGCGGGAAAAGCCGTGAACCACGTTGCGGATGACAAAATTTGCCCTATGTTAGGCGTCAAGGAACGACCATGGCAACAATCAGACACGGATCACGCATTTTCATCGGCAAGGTCAGACGACTTTTCGCGGTGCATTTCCGCAAGGACTATGTGGCCCGGCAACTGCGCCACCGCCAGGGGGGCTGCCACCAGTGCGGGACATGCTGCCACTTCACGATCTCCTGTCCAATGCTGACAAGGAATCATTTGTGCCGTGTCTACGGCAAATGCCGGCCTCTGGCCTGCCGGGTCTTCCCCATTGACCAAAAGGACATCAATGACGTGGCCCGCTGCGGCGGCACGTGCGGCTATCTTTTCGACGACGCTCCCGGCCCCCATGGGGGAACATCGGGGCGGAAGTAGCCCGCCGGCCGGACGGCGGAGAAACGCGCGCCGTGCCCGGCAAGGGAGCGAGCCCTCTCCCCCGACGAAGCGCGCCGTCCTCCCGGGCTCGACTCCACCACCTTGCGGCGGCCCCCCCGGGCGGGTGGCGTTGGACCACACCGCCTCCTGGAGCCGGAACGTGGTGACTGGCGCGGTTGCCGGGATTACGAACGCATTTCCTTGGAAACGGGAGCGGCTTTTTTAACCGTGGCCATGGCCGTCGCGATCATGCCGGCGACGTCGCCGACATTGGCCGGCATCAGGATCGTGTTGCCCGCCTTGGCCAGGTTGCCAAAAGCCGCGATGTAGCTTTCCGCCAGGCGCATGTTGACGGCCTCCATGCCGCCCTCTTCCTTGAGCGTGGCCGCCACCTTGCGGATGCCTTCGGCCGTGGCCGTGGCAATGCGCGCGATCTTTTCGGCTTCGGCCTCGGCGATGCGGATGACTTGCGCGGCCTGCCCCTCGGCTTCATTGATTTTTCTTTGCTTCTCGCCTTCGGACTGGTTGATCATGGCCTGCCGCACGCCCTCGGATGTGGCAATGTCGGCCCGCTTTTGGCGTTCGGCCGTCATCTGGGCCTCCATGACCTGCTTGACCGATACCGGCGGCGTGATGTCCTTGATCTCGTAGCGCAGCACCTTGACGCCCCAGGTCATGGCCGCTTCGTCGATGGCCTTGATGACTTCGGCGTTGATGGTGTCCCGCTCCTCGAAGGTCTTGTCCAAATCAATCTTGCCAATGGCCGAGCGCAAGGTGGTTTGCGCCATCTGGGTTGCGGCGCGCAGGTAATTGTCGATGCCGTAGGCGGCCTTATGCGAATCCTGGACCTCCAGGTAGACGATGCCGTCGATTTCCACGCTCACATTATCCTTCGTGATGCAGATCTGGGCCGGGATATCGACGACCTGCTCCTTCAGGCCAAACGTGTAGGCCGCGCGGTCGATAAACGGGATCAGGATGTGGAAGCCGGCTTCCAGCTTGCGGCTGAATTTCCCCAGCCGTTCGATGATGACTTCGGTTTTCTGGGGAACGATGAGGGCTCCCTTGAGCAGGATCGTTATAACCAGGATGGCAACGGCGATGACGGCAATAAGGGATGGGGTCATGTACGGGCTCCTTCCGGCTACATTTTGATTTGGATCTTCTTTTCCGCAGCAGGGGCAACGGCCCGGATGCGCAGGCGGGATTTGTCGATCCTGTCGAGGCCGACGATTTCCGCCTCGCTTCCCGCCGGAATATGATCCCTGGCCACCGCGTCCCAGGTCGTGCCGCGGTAGCGGACGCGCGTCTGCTGTCCCGGCTCCAGATCGTGCCCGATGGTGACCCGGGTTTTGACGAAATCCTTGTCGTCCTCCCCGGGTGCCGCTGTTTCGCTTTTGCCGACAAAGATCCGCATGGCCATTTTCCGCAGGGTCAGCAGGGAAAGGATGGTGACGAGGACGAACGTCGCGGTTTGGGCCGTATAGGCATCGGGGAAAAAGGCCGCGAGCAGGGCCGCGCCAAGGCAACCGAGGCCGAAAAAAATCAGAACAAAGCCGGGGACGGCCAGTTCCGCCAGGGCGATGGCGACACCGACAACGAACCACACGAGCCAGGGCGGGAAGGATGCGAACATGCAGGGTTCTCCTTTCTGACCCTTGGATCAGGCCCGCCCGCGTCATGGGCGCAAGCGTCGATCCGGGGGAGACGGTCGGCAGAACAGTGCGGGGCGGTCGGGACGCCGCTTTCAAAAAACAGCCGTGCGAAACGCTTGGTTCGTTCCGTTGCCCGGGCCCTGTTCGGGCCTACCACGAATCCAGCCGGGTGCAATTTTTTTCTGATCTCTCCGACCAAGCGAGGGCCTGTTCACAATACATATGGTGTGCAGGAAGCCTCCGGCGACCGGGGCCGCACGATGCCCCGGGTTCTCCTTAAAGGGAGAACCCGCGCGCGCCGGAAACGACGTGGCCAAAGCGCGCGGCATCGAAGAGCAAAAGCAGCGTGGCCTCGCCGTCGCGCAGGCCCAGGGCCGTCAAGGCGCGCATGGCGGTCCGGGCGGCCAGCAGGGGCGGCACCGGATGCACGGCCGTGGCCGGCAGGCTGACGAATTCCACCGGGCCATCCACCAGCACGGCCACGTCAAGGGTACGCAGGCGCAGGGCAAACCCCGCCTCTCCGGAGGCTTCCGGTGTCGGCAGGCAGAGCAGGGGCTCGATGCGGCCGCACAGGGACGCGTCCGGACTGCGGATCAGCCCCCGCACGTGACGCGCCTCGAATCCGACACGCCAGCCGGCGGCCGAAAAAAGCACCACATCGAGGACCTCGCAGGCCGTGCCCGTCGTCTCCACGCCGTCACCCCAGCTCGTTTGCGTAGGCGGCGAAAATCTTGTCGATATCCAGGACCGTCACCGGACGCCGCTCAAAGGAAAGCACGCCCAGGGCCAGGGAACGCATGGTTTCGGAGAGGGTCGAGGGCGGGGCCTGGATGCTCGCGGCCGGGACGTCGATGACGTCGACCACCCGGTCGACCCGGATGCCGCTGCGCATCTCGCTGCCGTGCCCGAGCAGGATGGACGCGCCCTGCTCCACACCGACATCGGCCACATGAAGCAAGGCATGGGGACGAAAGACCGATTCGATGTCCCCGCGCACGTTGATGACGCCCTCAAAGGAGGCCGGACAGCCGGGCACGAAAAAGACATCGGCCCGGGCCAAAATTTCGCTGATGCGCTCACCGTAAAAGGCAAACCAGGCCTCGCCCAGGGCGAACACGACGAGTTTGACGAGTTGCTCGTCGCGCACGACCGGTTCGTCCTTCGACGCCTGCCGCGTGGCCAGCGCGCCTTCCAAGGTCATCTCGCTCATCCGCGTCCTCCCGAAGCGGCCTGGACCGCATCCAACACAACGCAGTCGCGCCCGCCGCGCTTGGCGGCGTACAAGGCCCTGTCCGCCGCCTCCCGCAGCGCCTCCATGCTGTGGCAGGCGGGATAGGCGGCGATGCCGGCGCTCAAGGTACACCGAAACGGGCCGACCGACGAATGGAACACGATCCTGGCGAAATTCCGGCGCAGTTCGTCGATCAGGCGCACCGCGTCATCGGCCGGCGTGTTCTGGAAAATAACGGCGAACTCCTCGCCCCCGTAGCGTCCGATGACATCCTCGTTGCGCAGGCGTTGGCGCAACACCCGCGACAAGGCCAGCAGCACCTGATCCCCGACCAGATGGCCATGGGTGTCGTTGACCAGCTTGAACCGGTCGAGATCGAGCATGGCGAAACACAGCGGCTGTTCGTTGCGACGGGCCGTGGCCAGGGCGCGCCTGAGCAGATGGGTGGTCGTGGTGTGGTTGAACAGCCCGGTCAGGCTGTCCCTGGCCATCAGGGACCGCAGGATGCGCATCCGCTCGGCCACGATGGCCACGGTGGCCACCAGTTCCTCGGGCGCGACCGGCTTGGTCATGAAGCCGTCCGCGCCCACCCGCATGGCGGAAAACTGTTTTTTCCGGTCCGGTTCGCCGGAAAGATAGACGATCGGCAGGCCGACGAGGTTGGGAACCTGCCGGATGAGCTTGGCCAGTTCCTGGCCGTCGCACCCCGGCATGTAAAGGTCCATGAGCACCATGTCCGGCATGAACTCCCGCAGCACCTCCAGCACGCGGGCCGGATTTCCCAGCTGCCGGGTGATCATGCCGGCTTCCTGCAGGATGATGGCATGGTAGCTGGCCACTTCGGGCTCGTCGTCCACGATGAGCACCCGATACGGCGCGGGCTGCTGCAGGTGGGTCAGCTGGTCCAGCGCGGCCACCAGTTCGCTGATCTGGGCGGGTTTGTGGAAATAGGCGTCCCCGCCGGCCTGCACCGCCGCCATGCGCGCCGCGAAATCGTCGCGACCGGACAAAAAAACGGCCGGGATGGCGCCTCCCGCGGTTTCCTGGCGCAGGGACTGGAGCAGGACAATGCCGGCGTCCCGGCCCTGGGGAAAATGGATGTCGAGGACAAGGGCGTCGGGCCGCTTGTCCCGGACGGCGGCGCGCACGGCGTCGGGATCGAGAAACGTCCTGGTTTCGTAGCCGAAACAGTTCAGCTGGCTGGACAACTTCTCCAGGGTCAACGGGTCGTCGTCGCAAATATAGAGCAGCCGGCCGCCGCGCCTGTCCCGCTCCTGCAATCCCTCGGGCAGCAGGGCCACATCGAGCGGGAGCGGACAACTCTCGCCCGTGTCGGAGGCGCAGGCCGCCAGCGCGGCCTGGTCCATCGCCTCGATGCAGGCCGCGAGTTCGCCGCGCCAGCATTCCGGCGGATTTTCGGGATGCTCCAGACAGGCCGCCAGCAGACGCTCACCCGAGCCCACCACGTCCCCGAGGTCCCGAAAACCGAACGAAGTGCCGGTGCCCTTGAGGTTGTGCAGCACCCGGTGCAGTTCGACCATGGGGCCGCTGTCGGCGAAATCGGTGTCAAGCCTCGCCGCCAGCGCACGGGCCTGGGCAAGGCGGTCGGGCAGCTGGGCCAGAAACGTCCGGCGCAGCCCGGCGATTTTCTCCCTGGCGGAGGGCCGTTTGCGTTCGATCATGCGCGCGCCGCCATCAGGACCGGGCCGACTCCCCCAGAACCTTTGCGAGAACGGCCGGCAAGGTTTCCTCGAGATCGAAATCCTTGAGCAGGCAGGCATCGAGTCCTGGTTCGAGTTCCAGCAAATGTTCCGGCGCGTCGCCGGTCAGCAGGATAAAGGGCACCCGGCGCCCCTGTTCGCGAAGGCCCCGGAACAGATCAAGGCCGCTGACGCCCGGCATGTTCATGTCGCTGACGATCAGTCCGATCCCGGCGTCAGCCGCCAGGGTGTCCCGCGCTCCGACGCCGTCCCCGGCCAGGACCACCACATGGCCCAGTTCCTCAAGCACGGCCCCAATCATTTCCCCGGCCATGGCGTCGTCATCCACAACGAGAATGCGCATGGTGCTCCTTCCTTGCGGTCATGCCGGTGTTGCGTCCTGAAAAGACCCGCATCCCTTTCCCTGCGCTGCAAACTGCCGCAGAATCGCCGCAAGGGATGCGTCACTAGCCAAGAAGGGCCCGCAGGGTATTGACCAGGTTGCCCTGGGCAAAATCCCCTTTGACAATATAAGCATCAGCCCCAACCTGCAACCCGCGGCGTTTATCTTCTTCATTTTCCCGTGATGTAATGATAACGATCGGTCTATTGCAATACTTCTCTTCCTGGCGCAGTCTTTCCGTCAAAGTGAAGCCGTCCAGATTTGGCATCTCAACATCAGTCAATACGGCATCAAAATTGCCATCGAGAGCTTTTTGCAATCCCTCCACTCCATCCTCGGCCAGCGTAACGGTATATCCGTACGCTTCGAGCACGTCCTTTTCAATTTCCCGCGTGCTGCGCGAATCATCGACCACAAGCAATGCACGCGGCCGCAGCACCTCGCGGTCGGGATGCTGGGGGGCGTGTCCGGGCATGTTGTCCCGGCGGGCCATTTCGAGCAGTGCAGGGGCGTGCAGCACGCTCACCAGTTCGTTTTTCCCCGTGGTCACCATGCCGGAAACCAGCGGCAGCTTGCGCATATGCGGCGGCAGCGGCTTGATGACCATGTCGCGTTCGTCCAGCAGGCCGTCGACACGCAAGGCGATCTTGTCATGGCCCACCCGCAGCACGAACAACAGCAGATCGTCCTTGCGGACCGGCGTTGGATCGGCCGGCGCCTTTCTTGCGCCCGGGATGCGCAGCAGATCGGCCAGCGGCACCACAGGCACGAACACCTCGTGCAGCACGACCACCTGCCGGTCGGTCACGTCCAGCAGGGCCTCGCGCGGCAGCCGCAGCAGCTCTTCCACGTACTGCGCCGTAAAGGCGAACGGCATGCCGTCGACCTCCACCAGCACCACCCGCATGATGGCCAGGGACAACGGCAGACGCAGCGAGAAGGTCGTACCGCCGCCCGGTTTCGTTTCAACGGTGATGCTGCCGCGCAGGTCGCCGATCACGCTCTGTTTGACCACATCCATGCCCACGCCGCGTCCGGACATGTCGTTGACGCCGGAGCTGGTGGAAAAGCCCGGCAGAAAGATGAGGTCGATGATTTCCCGGTCGGTCATGGCCCCGGCCCGGGCCTCGCTGACCAGCCCCTTGCCCACGGCCTTGGCGCGCACGGCCTCCAGGGCGATGCCGGCCCCGTCGTCGGCGACGTCGATGACGACCCAGCCCCCGTCCTGGCGCGCCGACAGGGTCAACCGGCCCTGGGCCGGCTTGCCGGCGGCCAGCCGGCGCTCGGCGGTTTCCAGGCCATGGTCGATGCTGTTGCGGATAAGATGGGTGATGGGATCGGACAGGCGGTCGATCATCTGCCGGTCCAATTCGATGGTGGCCCCGTGCACCAGACATTCGACCTGTTTGCCGAGAGACCGGGCCAGTTCGCGCACCAGTCTGGCCGCCGGCTCGAAAATGATGGACAGCGGCAACATGCGCATGAGCAGCGTCTTGTCGTGCAGCTCGTTTTTCAGGCTCTCCTGCGCCTGCACGTCTTCCTTGAAGGCCAGCATGAACTGCCGCAGCATCGCGGCGGCGGGCTCGGGCAGCTGCTCCCGCAACACGCGTTCGAGTTCGCGAATCTCTTCAAGGCGCTGCCGCATACTGGCATGGCTGGAAACCACCTCGCCCATGAGCTTGATAAGCTCGTCGAGCTTGGTCAGCCGGACGCGCACGGTTTCCGAAACATTGATCTTGCCGTCGGCCATGGCTCCGGCCGGCGGCGCGGCCTGGGCCGTCTGAGCAGTCGGGGCGGCCTCCGGGGCGGCCGCTGGCCCGGTTGGCGACGGCGCGGATGGTGCCGCGGAAGCCTCGCCCGTCCCGGAAACGGCGGGCGCGGCCGGCGCTGTCGCGGCGGGGCTGGCCGAAGCCCCGGCTCCGGTCATGGCCTGACGCAACGCCTGGCACAGCGCGTCATCGGGCGGGGGCAGGCTTGCGGCGTCGCGGCTTTCGGCCAGGGTGTCGATCAGGGCGGCAAGGGCGTCCACGGCGCGGTACAGCAGACCGCCCAACTCCGGCGTGTAGGCCAGACTCCCCTCGCGCAAGGCACCCATGACATCCTCGAAACGGTGGGCCGTCTCGGTGATGGTCGTGAGCTTGAGCATGCGCGAAGAGCCCTTGATGGTGTGGGCCGAACGGAAGATGGCGTCGATATGGGCCTGATCGGCGCGGCCCTCGGCCATGGCGGCCAGCCCGTCGTTGAGCTTGTTGACGTGGTCGCGGGCCTCTTCGATGAAACGGGCGAGAAATTTCTTGATATCAATGGCCATGGCTCACCACCGCTGCGTTCCCCCGGCCGGCGTCCTGTTGCTTGTCGAGTTGATGCCGGCACAGGAAACGAATCTCGTTGACCGGCAGATCCAGCGGCAGGTGCCGCAAGCCATGGCCGTCCGGGGCGTCGTCGAGCAGTTGCAACACGGCCCGGGCGGCCCGCTGCGCCGCCTCGGCATTACCGCCGCCGCGGTACAGCTCGCCCAGATGATATTGGGCCGGCCAGCACCCGGGATGGGCGTACACCGCCTGCTTGAACCAGCGGATGGCCTCGTCGCCGCGTTCGCCCCACTTGGCGGCGAGTCCCAGCAGCATGAAGGCGTCCACCGACCAGGCCTCCCGGTCGAGCACGGCCAGGGCCTCGGCCCGGGCCGCGGAAAAATCCTTGAGGCACAGCAAGGCGTACGCCTTGAGCATCCGCGCCGCCACATCCTCCGGGTCGCCCTCAAGCATGGCGTCCAGCCGGACAAGGGCGGCGGCATGGTCGCCCGCTTCCAGAAGCCGGCGCACGGCCGCCACGTCCGAAACAACGGGCACGAGCGGCGCAACAGCCGGTTTTCCGGGAGGGACCGGGCCTTGCCCGCCCCGCGGATCGCTCGCGGGCGCGGCCACCGGCCGCGGCAGCGGCGGCGCCGGAACCGGCCGCAGCACAGGCAATGGGGACGGGACCGCTTCCACCGGCAGGGAAGACCGCTCGTGGCCGCCGGGCTTCAAAAAATAAAAGAGACCGTCCTCCTCCACCAGCGGCAACACGCCGAGGTCGTTGGCCAGCGTTTCGGACGTGCCGAGAAACAGCGTGCCGTCCTCGCGCAGGGCCGTGGCCAGATTGCGCTGGATGTTCCTGCGCGTGGACGTATCGAAGTAGATGGAGACGTTGCGGAAAAAGATGACGTCAAAGCCCTGCCCCGTGACGGAGAACACGCCGGAGAGCAGGTTGACCCGGTCGAAGCGGACATGGCGTCTGACCGCGTCCTTGAGCACGCCGCCCGAGGGCGCCCGGTCGAAATAGCGTTCGCGCAGCCCCGGCGGGATGGTGCGAAAGGAAAATTCCGTGTAGCGGCCCTCGCGCGCCTTGGCCAGCACCCGGCTGTCGATGTCCACGGCCTCGATGCAAAACGTCCCGGACACCGCCTCGCCGTATTTTTCCAGCAGCGCCATCACCAACGAATAGGGTTCCTCGCCGGAGGCGCAGCCGGCACTGAGGATGCGCACCGGCTCGCCGGCCGGCCTGGAAGCCAGAAGACGCGGCGCCAGCCTCTCGACCACAAAGCGGATCTGCTCGGGTTCGCGGAAAAAATAGGTTTCGTTGATGGTGAGCAGGTTGACCAGCTCCTGAAACTCATGGTCACTGGCCACCAGCCGGGCGTAATAGGCGGCGGGCCCGACGCCGAGCATGGCGCTGCGCGCGCGCACCGCCTGGAGCAGGATTTCCTCCCGGGCACCCGTGATCAGGAGGCCGCAGCGTTCCTTGATGAGGGTGTGAAACGGCTCCAATACGATCCTCATGCGGTCACGTGCACTTTGCCCGGATTCGAACAGGTCCCGGCCAGACGCAGCAAGGCCTCGGCAATGCCCTCGACCGGCAGCACGCGCTGCACGATGCCGGACTCGATGGCCACCCGGTTCATGCCGAAAATGACGGAGGTCGCCTCGTCCTGGGCCAGGGTGATTCCGCCCCGTTCGCGGATGCGCCCGAGTCCCCTGACCCCGTCGCTGCTCATGCCGGTCAGGATGACGCCGATGGCCCGGGGACCGAAGACCTCGGCCACGGAGTCCAGCAGCGTATTGCAACTGGGATGAAAGATGTCGAGGGGCGCGCGCTCCAGCAGGGCGATGCGCCGGGAAGCGGTCACGGTCATGTGCCGTTCGGACGGGGAAACGTAAATGGTGCCGGCGCAAAGCGGTTCGCCGTCGATGCCCAGGCGCACGGGCAGGCGGCAAATGCCGGCCAGCCAGGAGGCCATGCCCCCGGCAAAGCCGTCGGCGATGTGCTGGGCAACGACCACCGGACAGGGAAAATCGACCGGCAGGGCGGGAAGAATCTGGCCCAGGGCCTGCGGGCCGCCGGTCGAGGCGGCAATGGCGACCACACGCTCGAAGCCTGTCCGATCGGATGGGGGCGCGGCAGGAGGCCCGAAGCAGACCGGCGGCGGCCCCCCGGGAAACTTTCGGGGACGCAGGCGGGTGATGACGGACACGCCGGCCAACATGCGCACCTTGTCCACGAACTGTCTGGCCTCTTCCGGCGAATAGCCCGGCTTGCTCACCACTTCCAGGGCGCCGCGTCCCACGGCGTCAAGGGCATTCTGGGCGTCGGCCACGCTGCTGACCACCAGGATCGGCACGGCCCGGCTGCACATGATGGTCTCGATGGCCTCCAGGCCGTGCATCCCGGGCATTTCCAGATCCATGGTGATGATGTCGGGCCGCAACCGGCGCGCCAGTTCGACCGCCTGACGCCCATTTTCCGCCTCGCCGACGACATCCATGTCCTCCTCGCCTTCGAGAAACTCCCGAAGCAGGGCGCGGGCCAACGGACTGTCGTCGGCGATCAGGACGCGGATCCTGGCCATGCTACGCGTCCGGGGTCACGGGCAGGACCTTGAACTGGCGCACCAGCACATCGAGCTGCCCGGACATGTCGGACATTTCCTGACTGATTTCCGAAATGCGGGAAATCGACTTCTCGGTCTGGGAACTGGCGGTCACGATCTCGCGCAGGGCCACCACGACCTGGGAACTGGCGATTTGCTGCTGCTTGGTGGACATGGAGATCTGCTGGGCCGCGCTGGTGGTCTTGCTGGCCGCCGAAACGATCTTGCCCAGCTGCTCGGCCGTATTGGTGCTGGCCGCAGTGCCGGACACGATCAGGGAACTGCCCTTCTCGGACGTGATGACCAGCCGGTTGATCGAATCCTGGATTTCCCCCACCTTGGCCTCGATTTCCCGGGTGGAGTCGGTCACGCTGTCGGCCAGCCGCCGGATCTCGCTGGCCACCACGGAAAACCGCTTGCCCGCCTCCCCGGCGCTCGCCGCCTCCAACGCGGCGTTAAACGCGATCAGCTTGGTCTGGTCGGCCACGGCGTTGATGATTTCCATGACCTTGCCGATCTGCTTGGAGCGCACGCCGAGGTCGATGATTTCCTGCAGGCTGTTCTGGTTGTCGGCCTGGATGTCGGTCATGTGGCCGAGCACCGACTGCATGGCGTCGGAGCCCTCGCGGGTGCCGCTGAGGGTCTGGTTGGCGCTGTCCACCACCGACTGGGAATGGTCGGCGATCTGGGCGGACGAGGTGGAAAGCTCCTCCATGGTCGAGGTGATCTCGGCCACCGAGGAGGACATTTCCGCCGAGGTGGCGGCCTGCCCGCCAACGGCGTCGGCGATCTCCTGGGCGGCGGCGTGCACACGGGAGGCGTTTTCCCCCACGGCCGCGACCAGTTCGTGAAGCTTGTGCCGCATGTCATCCGTGGCCCGGGCGAGTTGGGCGATTTCGTCGCGCCCGGCCAGGGAAACAGGCCTGGAAAGATCGCCGTTGGCCACGTTGTTGACGGCCCCCACCACGATATTGATGCGGCGGGTCATGTGGTTGGCCAGCAGCATGGCCAGCAGCAGCCCGGCCACGATGGCCGCGGCGCCGATGATGATGGCGCTTTCGCGCGAGCTGGACAGGGTTTGCTGGTAGCTCGTGCTGTCCATGACGATTTCGACGACGCCGACGGGCTTGCCGGAATAGTCCGGCACGGCCCTGGCGTAGACGACGTAGGGCGTGCCGTCACGCTCGAAATGGCCGATCTGCGGCTGCCCGGACAAGGCTTGCCGCAACAGGGCGGGGCGCAGTCTGGCCTCCTTGCCCATGGTCGAATACAGGGTCTTGAAACCGTCCTTTTCCGGCAGGTACAGGCCCACGTCCACGCCGTTTTGACGCTTGAAGTCGTCGAAAAACGACTGGTCGAAGGCCAGACCGAATTCGACCGAACCGACATGGCGCCCGTCATACGACATCGGGACCATGCCGCGAATGCCAAGGCCGGCCACGCCGCGTTCGAGCCCCCGGGTCGGTTCGTTTTTGTTGTTGGTGCGCACCACGGTAAACCGGAAGGGGGAAAGATCGTCGCCGAACTTGCCCGGCATGTGCACGCGCAGAAAGGAGGTGGCCGGCGGCGTATGGAACTGGAACTGCCGCACGCCGTAGTCGGCGGCCAGTTTCTTGTAGCCGGGCACGAACAGCGCTTCCAACTGCGCCCGGTCGCCCTCGGCGAAACTTTTCTGGACGAGCGGAATACCGGCGACCAGGGCGCTTAACGTCTCGGCCGTGCGGCTCTCCCGGGCAATGCCGTTGGAAAGCGTCTTGTAGTAGGCGTCCAGGGCGTTGCGTTCCGCTTCATGGATCAGCCGGCTCATGCCGGTGAGGTTGATGACGGTCAGCACAACGGCGACGACGGCGATGCTCGCCCCCATGACAACGGTGATTTTGGCCCAGAACCGTAAGTTACGGAGCATGCGTATCCTCGTTTTCTCTGCGTTGCATCGGAAGCGGCCGGCCGTGCGCGGGAGTGGTGCCCAGAGGGCCCCACGGCAGGCGAAAAATCGCCGCAAAGGGCTTGCCCACGTCTCTACTGGCATTTTCCATTCGTTTCAACCGCAACGATACAATGCGCGGGGCGGACACGGCAGGCCCGGAAAACGCCCGGTCGCACGCTTTCCGGCGCAAGGCCATCATCGCTCGCCGGGAGTGTCTCCCGTACGCCAAAAAGAAAGGCCGGTCCCGCCAGGGACCGGCCTTTGCTGTTCATATTGGGATGGGGAGGAAAGAGGCCTCCGGCCCCCCTCGGAGGGGGATTCCCGAAGGATCAGTCCTTCTCCTAATGCCGCGGTTCGGGACGAAACTCTTCCCGCAGCAGCGATTCGGCCAGGGGCACCGCGTTTTCGTCGCGGCGGCAGAAGATCTTTTCCGGTTCCGCGCAGACCAGGGCCCGCTGGAGCACCTCGTCCATGCTCTCGACCTTGATGATCTCCATGTCGTTGAGGATGGCCTCGGGCACGTCCTTCAAGTCCTTCTCGTTTTCCGCCGGAATGATGGCCGTGCGGATGAGCCCCCGGTGGGCGGCCAGCAGCTTCTCGCGCAGTCCGCCGATGGGCAGCACCCGGCCGCGCAGGGTGATCTCGCCGGTCATGGCCAGATCGTTGCGCACCGGAATGTTGAGCAGGGCCGAGATGATGGTCGTGGCCAGCGTGATGCCGGCCGACGGGCCGTCCTTGGGGATGGCTCCCTCGGGGACGTGGATATGGATGTCGATTTCCTTATGGAAATCGGGCTTGAGGCCGTAGAGCCCCGAGCGCGAGCGCAGATAGGACAGCGCCGCCCGGGCCGACTCCTGCATCACCTCGCCGAGCTTGCCCGTGATTTCCACCTTGCCGGTGCCGGGCATGATGGCCGCCTCGACCATGAGGATCTCGCCGCCGACCTCGGTGTAGGCCATGCCGGTGCACAGCCCCACGCGGGGCACGGGCTCCATCTCGCCATGGCGATGCTTGGGCACGCCCAGGTAGGATTCGAGGTTCTCCTTGGTGATCGGATAGGCCTCGTGTTCGTCCTTGCCCTCCACGAGCTTGCGGGCCACCTTGCGGCAGACCGAGGCGATCTCGCGTTCGAGATTGCGCACGCCGGCCTCGCGGGTGTAGCGCCGGATGACCTCCAGCAGGGCGTCCGTGGCGAAGTCGATGTCCTCGACCTTGAGTCCGTGCTGCTCGATATTTTTGGGCAGCAGGAACCGGCGGCCGATCTCCATCTTCTCCGTTTCCAGGTAGCCCGGAATGCGGATGATCTCCATGCGGTCCTGCAAGGGCAAGGGAATCGAATGGAGCGAATTGGCCGTGGTGATGAAAAAGATCTTGGACAAGTCATAGTCCAGATCGAGGTAATGGTCGTTGTAGGCGTAGTTCTGCTCGGGATCGAGGACTTCGAGCAGCGCGGACGAGGGGTCGCCCCGGAAGTCCGTGCTCATCTTGTCCACCTCGTCCAGGCAGAAGACCGGGTTGTTGAACTTCACCCGCTTGAGCGACTGAATGATCTTGCCCGGCAACGCGCCGACATAGGTGCGCCGGTGGCCACGGATTTCGGCCTCGTCGCGCACGCCGCCCAGGGACAGGCGCACAAACTCGCGGCCCATGGCCTTGGCGATGGACTTGGCCAGCGACGTCTTGCCGACGCCGGGAGGTCCGACCAGACACAGGATGGGCCCCTTGACCCGGTCCACCAGCTTCTGCACGGCCAGATATTCGAGGATGCGCTCCTTGGGCTTTTCAAGGCCGTAGTGATCCTCGTTGAGCACGTTTTCGGCGGCGGTGATGTCGAGGTCCGTCTCCTGGTAGACGTTCCAGGGCAGATCGAGAATCCACTCCACGTAGTTGCGCACCACCGTGTACTCGGCCGAGGACGACGGAATCTGGCGCAGCTTCTTGATCTCGCGCAGGGTCTTTTCCCGGGCCTCGTCGGGCATGTTCTTCTCTTCGAGGCGCTTTTCGAATTCGGCGGCCTCGGCCCCGGGATCGTCCTCGCGGCCCATCTCCTTGTTGATGGCCTTGATCTGCTCGTTTAAGTAATATTCTTTCTGGTTCTTCTCCATCTGCTGCTTCACACGGTTCTTGATCCGCTTCTCGATGGAGGAGATTTCGATTTCGCCCTGCAGGAACGCGTAGGTTTCCTCCAGGCGGCGCATGGGTTCGAGCTCTTCCAGCACGCCCTGCTTCTTGATGTAGTCCACCTTGAGGTGGGGCATGACGGCGTCGGCCAACCGTCCGGGGGCGGTGATGGAGTTGATGGCCAGGATGGTTTCCGGGGCCAGCTTCTTATTGATGCGGCCGTAGTGCTCCAGCGCCTCCTGGGTGGCGCGGATGAGCGCGTCGGATTCGGCGCCGGAGGATTCCTCCTCGGGCACGCGACGCACGGTGACCATGGGATAGTCGGCGTCCTCGCCGACGCCCATGGTTTCGGACTCCCACTCGGCCCGGTACAGGCCTTCGAAGAGCACCTTGATGGTGCCGTCGGGCAGACGCAGCATCTGCAGGATCTTGCTGACCGTGCCCATCTCGAAGAGGTCCTCGGGACTTGGCTTCTCCGTTTCCGGGGAACGCTGGGCCACGAGGAAGATCTTCTTGTCATGGGCGGCCACGGCCTGTTCGATGGCTTTTATGGAAGCTTCGCGACCGACGAAAAGGGGGGCGATCGAGCGCGGGAACATGACCACTTCCCGCAGACTCATCATGGGCAGGCGTATGGTTTCGGCGGCGAACCGGTCGTTGTCGAACGTAAAACCCGTCATGCAACCTCCCGCTTACGGGGTTTGTTCCGAATATTGGGCGCCGGGCCGGCAAAGCGCGGCCCGGCGGTATAAGATGCGGCAGGTTTTAGAGTAAGGCCGATGTCCGCGTTGTCAAACCCGGCCCGGCAAGGGCTCAGGCGGACTTGACTTCCTGGTGGTAAAACAGCAGCGGCTCCAGGCCCTTTTCCACCACGGCCTTGTTGATCACGCATTCCTTGACGTCGGACAGCGACGGCAATTTATACATGATTTCCAGCATGATGGATTCCATGACGTTGCGCAGTCCGCGGGCGCCGGTCTTGCGCTCGATGGCCCGCTCGGCAATGGCGCTCATGGCGTTCTTGGTAAACCGCAGCCGGACCTTGTCCAGCTCGAACAGCTTCTGGTACTGCTTGACCAGGGCGTTTTTGGGCTCGGTCAGGATGCGGACCAGATCATCCTTGCCAAGCTCCTCAAGGCTCGTGAGCACGGGGATGCGGCCGATGAACTCCGGAATGAGCCCGAACTTGATGAGGTCGGCCGGATGGGCCTGGGACAGCATCCGGGAGGTCTCGTCGTCGTGGCGGGGTTCGACCTTGGCCCCGAAGCCCATGGCCGAGCCGCGCAGCCGCTGCCCCACGATCTTGTCCAGGCCGATAAAGGCGCCGCCGACGATGAACAGGATGTTGGCGGTGTTTAAGCGGATGAACTCCTGCTGGGGATGCTTGCGGCCGCCCTTGGGCGGAATGTTGGCCTCGGTGCCCTCGATGATCTTGAGCAGGGCCTGCTGCACGCCCTCGCCGGAGACGTCGCGGGTGATCGACGGGCTGTCGCCCTTGCGGGCGATCTTGTCGATCTCGTCGATATAAATGATGCCCTTGCTGGCCGCCTCGATGTCGTAATCGGCATTTTGCAGCAGCTGCACCAGAATGTTTTCCACGTCCTCGCCCACGTATCCGGCCTCCGTCAGGGTGGTGGCGTCGGCGATGGCGAAAGGAACGTTCAGGATGCGGGCCAGGGTCTGGGCAAGCAGGGTCTTGCCCGAACCCGTGGGGCCGATAAGCAGGATGTTGCTCTTGTCGATCTCGACATCGTCGGCGCTGGCGGCGCCGGCGTAGAACACGCGCTTGTAGTGATTGTGGACGGCCACGGCCAGGATCTTCTTGGCCTGTTCCTGACCGATCACATACTCGTCCAGCAGGCGTTTGATCTCGGCGGGGGGCAGCAGCTTGCCGCCCTCGGCCTCCTCGCTGACGGATTCCTGGGCGATGATCTCGTTGCAAAGCGAGACGCACTCGTCACAGATATAGACGTCGGGTCCGGCGATGAGCCGCTGGACCTCGTCCTGGTTCTTGCCGCAAAACGAGCAGCACAACTCGCCTGAAACGGTGCTCTTTTTCCTAGTCATACGGGAAAACCCACCCTGCCCGGCGCGCCGGGCGTTTTGGCCGGGACCCGGAAAGGGCCTAGCCCTCCTCGGATTCCTTTTTCGCAACAGGTTCCCTGGAGGTCAACACCTTGTCCACGAGGCCGTAGGCCACGGCCTCCTCGGCGCTCATGAAGTTGTCGCGCTCGGTGTCCTGCTGAATCTTTTCAATAGGCTGCCCGGTATGTTTGGCCATGATCTCGTTGAGGGCCTCGCGCAGGCGCTTGGTTTCCTTGGCGTGGATCTCGATGTCCGTGGCCTGGCCCTGGAAGCCGCCCGAAGGCTGGTGGATCATGATGCGGCTGTGCGGCAGGGCGTAGCGCATGCCGGTGGCGCCGGCGCACAACAGCAGCGCGCCCATGCTGGCGGCCTGCCCCATGCACAGGGTGGAAACCGGCGGCAGCACGTACTGCATGGTGTCGTAAATGGCGAGCCCGGCCGAGACGACGCCCCCCGGCGAGTTGATGTACATGAAAATTTCCTTTTCCGGGTCCTCGGACTCCAGGAAAAGGAGCTGGGCGCAAATCAGGTTGGCCACATGGTCGTCCACGGCGCTGCCAAGCAAAATAATGCGGTCCCGCAGCAGGCGCGAATAGATATCGTAGGCCCGTTCGGAGCGACCGGTGGTTTCGATGACAATAGGGATGGTGGTCATGATGCTCCCGTTTTGCGCCGGGCGGCGACACTGTCGCGACAATTTTGTCGCTTGAACGTATCCGCCGCAACCGCGGAGTTCGGGTTTTGGCCCGGATGACGCGCTCTGGCGTCGTCCGGGCCGGTTATCGTTGTCGTTACGGTACGCTTATGCAAAAAAAAGTCCAATCGGACCGCTAGTCGCGCACGCCGTAGCCGGGATTGTCCGCCTCGCCTTCCGCGGGCGGCACCTTGGTGACCTCGGCGTTGGCGTAGACGAAGTCCGCGGCCTTGTCGGCCAGCAGCTTGTCGCGCACCATGATCATGAGGCCGTTGTCCTCATAATAGCGCTTGAGCAGGATCACGTCCTGGCTGGTCTGGGTGGACAGGCGGTAGAAAAACGCATCCATTTCCTGCTGCGAAACGGTCAGCTCTTCCTTGGCGGCGATGGCGGACAGCAGGATCTGCGTCTTGACCAGTTCCTCGGCCCGGGGCCGCAGGTCCTTTTCCAGATCCTCGCGGGTCTTGCCCGCGCCTTCCAGGCTCTTGCCCTGCCGTTCGAGCTTCTCCACGAAGTCCTCGGCCATGCTGGCCAGCTGCTGCTCCACCACGCTCGGCGGCAGCTCGAACTCGACCCCGGCCAGCAGTTTGTCCAGCAGCTTCTTCTGGGCCGCCGAACGGTGCAGGTCCTGGCGCGACTTCGTATAGGACATGGTAATGGCTTCGCGCATCTTGTCCAGGTTTTCGAAGTTGCCGGCCTTCTTGGCCAGCTCGTCGTCGATGGGCGGCAGGTTGCGCTGCTTGATGACGTGGACGGTCACCTTCATGGTGACGGTGCGGCCGGCCAGCTCGGCATTGATGAAATCCTCGGGGAAGGTCATCTCGGCCTCGCCTTCCTCGCCGGCGGGCACGGTTTTCACCAGGGTCTCGAACTCGGGCAGGGCCTGGCCCTCGCCCAGGGTCATCTCGAAGTTCTCGGCCCGCACGCCCGGCACCGGGGCGCCGTTTTCAAAGGCCTCGAAGGACACGGACACCACTTCTCCGTCCTGCGCCGGACGGGCGTCGCTGATGGGCGTGACCTCGGCCAGATTGTGGCGCACCCGCTCGATCACGGCGTCGATCTCGGCGTCGTTGACGACCACGTCCTCTTCCTCGATGGCCTGTCCCTTGTAGTCCGGCAGGTCGAAGGCCGGGGCGTGCTCGAAGGAAAACGTGTATTCCAGCGGCTCGTTCTTGTTCAGGACGGCCTCGCTCACTTCCAGGCCGGACAGGGGCGACAGCTTGAGTTCGCCCATGATGTCGTTGATGTGGACGTTGATGAGGTCGGTGGTGGCCTCGGTCGTGATTTCCTTCTTGAACCGGGATTCGATGACGCTGGCCGGGACCTTGCCCTTGCGGAATCCCTTGATATCGGCCTTGGAGCGGTACAGGGCCACGGCGGTGGACAGGGCGGCGTTGGCTTCCTCGGCCGGGACGCTGACGGTAACCTGCGTTTTGACAGGCGAAATCTCAGTGACGTTATATTCCAAGGCTTCCTCCAGAATGTTCGCCCCGGCCCTCCCGGGGCGAGGCGGATTGCAGATCGTTTGGGGTAAATATGTAGCGGATACGAAATAGGCAATGCTACACGAAAAGGAAAGAAAAGGAAAGACGAAAAAACGCTCCCCGCGCCCTTCGCGAACCGAAAGGCGGACGGAAAGCGCCCCGCGGGCGCGCCATCATCGCCCCGCCGGAGCGGCCGGCGGGCAAAAACGCGCTGTCACAGCGCGTTAGGCGGCCGGGCCGAAGCCGCCGCCGCCGGGCGTCTCCACCCGCAGCCGGTCGCCCGGACGCAACCGGGTGTGAAATTTGCCGGGCAGATGCAGCTCGCCGGTCTGGCGCGTCACCGTATTGACGCCGGCCGCGCCTTCTCCACCGCCGGCCAGACCCCAGGGACCGTGCAGCCGCCGGTCCGACAACACCGTCACTTCCATGGGGGCCAGGACCTCCAGTTCGCGCACGAGCCCCTCGCCGCCGGGATGGCGCCCCTGACCGCCGGAACCGGCGCGCAGGGCGTAGCGCGTCACCCGCAGCGGATAGGCGTATTCCAGGGCCTCTATGGGCGTGTTGCGGGTGTTGGTCATGTGGGAATGTACAGCCGCTTGCCCGGGACCGGCCGCATCGGCGCCCGCGCCGCCGGCCAGGGTTTCGTAATAGGTGAAGGGCTGGCCGGTGCGCGGGTCGCCCCCGCCCATGGCCACGTTGTTCATGGTGCCCTGGGAGGCGGCCGGCAGACGGTCCGGCAGGGCCTTGGCCAGGGCGGCCAGCACCACGTCCACGATGCGCTGGGAGGTCTCGACATTGCCGCCGGCCACGGCGGCGGGAAAGCGCGCGTCCACGAGGGTGGCGGGCTCGGTGGCCACGGTGATGGGCCGCAGGCAGCCGGCATTGGTCGGCATGTCGCCCCCGGCCAGGGCGCGGAACACGTAGAGCACGGCGGACACGGCAATGGCCCGCACGGCGTTGACGCAGCCGCCGGTTTGTGGATCGGAGGCCGTGAAATCGAGTTCGGCCGTGTCTCCGTCCACGGTGAGCGTCAGGCGCACGGTCAGATTGTGGCCGCCCACGCCGTCATCCTCCAGGGCGTCGGCGGCCTCGTACACGCCGTCGGGCATGGCGGCGATGACGGCCCGCATGAGGCGTTCGGCGTACTCCTGCAAGGCGGCGGCCATGGCGGTCACCGTGTCGGAGCCGTGGGCGGCCACCAGCGCCTCCATGCGGGCGACGCCCAGGCGGTTGGCCATGATCTGGGCGTCGAAATCGCCCCGGCGTTCCGCGGGCGTGCGCACGTTGGCCAGAAAAAGGTTCAGGACATCGGCCACGACCTTGCCGCCGGCCACGATCCTGACGGGCGGTATGACCAGCCCTTCCTGGAAGATGGTGGTGGAAAGCGGCATGGAGCCGGCGGACATGCCGCCGACGTCGGCGTGGTGGGCGCGGCTGGCCACGTAGAAAAGCGGCGCGTCGCCCCCGGCGTAGACCGGAGCCACCAGCGTGATGTCGGGCAGGTGGGTGCCGCCCCGGAAGGGATCGTTGACCATGGCCATGTCGCCCGGCCCCAGTTCCAGGGCATCCATGACGGCGGCCACGGACAGCGGCATGGAACCGAGGTGCACGGGGATGTGGGCGGCCTGGGCCACGAGTTCGCCGGCCGCGTCGAAGACGGCGCAGGAGAAATCCCGCCGCTCCTTGATATTGGGCGAATAGGCGGCCCGGGACAGGGCCACGCCCATCTCCTCGGCCACCGAGGCGAATTTGTTCTTGAAGACTTCCAGGGTAATCGGGGTGATGTTCATGCTTTTTCCGTTGTGTCCGCTGCCGGCTTTTTGCCGCGTTGCGACAGATATGTCGCAAAATCCCCAACATACGCTTTGCCGCCGTGGTGGGCGAAGCGCCCGGGCACGCTCACGTGGACCTTGCCGCCGAGGTCGCGCCAGCGTTTGCAGAAGGCGTAATCCTCGGGCAGGTAGTCGCGGGTCTCCGGGTCGATGGCCGTGTCGAAAAAGGCGAAATTGTCCTCCGGCGCCGCATTGGTGCAATCATGGCGGTAGCGCAACTCCGGGTGGGCCCGGGCGAGCCGCGCGAGCACCTGCCGGGAGAGCAGCATGAACCCCGTGGCCGCGTACTCCACTTCCAGAAATCCCTGCGCGTCCATCCTGCAACCGGGCTTGACCTTCACGGCGTAGTCGAGACTGGCCGCCTCGGCCACCGGCGGCGGCGTGCCGGCCGGGCGGGCCATGACGCGATCCAGCCGCAGGCCTTTGAGCGGATACACGCCGCAGACCACGTCGTGGCCGCTGCGCAGCAGGCGCGGCACCATGGCCGGGACAAACTCGATGTCCGCGTCGATAAAGAGCAGGTGCGTGGCCCGGTCGTCGCGCAAAAATTCGTTGGCGATGCCGTTTCGCGCCCGGGTGACAAGGCTGTCATTGGCCGGCGTCAGGAGCCGGAACGGAATTTTTTCCCGGTGCAACACGTCCTTGAGCGACAGCATGGACAGCATGTAGGGCAGCGTGACCACCCCGCCGTAGCACGGCGTGCCAATAACAAGCACTCTTCGCCCACCCCTCCAATGCCCCTTCCTCCCCCTTCCAGGGGGTCCGGGGGGATGATCCCCCCCCGGCCGCCGGAGGCATCTTCACTCTGCTTTACTCACCCGCCCCACTCTCAATAACAATATTGCCCAGAGCATCCAGGCGCGCCTCGGCGGCGGGCGGCACGAAGGTCGTGGCCGACGTTTCCGCGATCAGCGCCGGGCCGGCGATACGGTTGCCGGGCACGAGCCTGTCCCGGTCGTACCACATGGCCTCGGTCTGCCGCCCTTGCCAGACAAGGGGCCGCGCGCCGAGACGGGCCGCGTCGTCCACGGCGGACACGAGATGCTCGGCTTCCTCGAAGACCGGCTTTTCCATGACGCCCCGGGCGCGAATGCGCAGGGTGACCACCTCCACGACGGCCTTGGCGTTCTTGAAGCCGAAGACGTCCTCGTGCCGGGTGTGGAAGGCGTTGAAAATGTCGGCCACGAAGCGGATGGGCAGCTCGTGGGACTGGCCGCGATAGCGCATGTCGAGCTGGCGTTCGAGCCGCACCTTGTCGGCCGGCACGCCCTCGGCGGCCATGGCCTTGCGGGCCTTGTCCTCGAGATCGCCGAAAAGCCCGGCCAGCTCCACCACATCGGTCTTGTCCGAACCGAGCATGACGGTTTCCGAAAAATCCTTGACCACATCGGCGCAGGCCATGCCCAGGGCCGAAAACAGGCCGGCATGACGTGGCACGATGACGGTCTTGACGCCGAGCAGCCGGGCCAGGGCCACGGCGTGCAGCCCGCCCGCCCCGCCAAAGGACAGCAAGGCGAAATCGGCCGGGTCGTAGCCGCGTTCCACGGAGATGACGCGGATGGCCCGCTCCATGGCCGCCTCGGCCACGGCCACGACGCCCTCGGCTGCCTCGACGGCCGACAGGCCGGCGGCCCGCCCCAGGGCCTCGAACAGCGCGGGCAGGCGGTCGGGGAAAAGCGGCATGTCGCCGCCAAGGAAATGATCGGCCGCCAGCCGGCCCAAAAAGAGGTTGGCGTCGGTGACGGTCAGGCCCTCGCCTTTGCCGTAGCAGGCCGGCCCGGGATCGGCCCCGGCGCTTTGCGGCCCGACCCGCAGGGCCCCGCCGGCGTCGAGCCCGGCCAGGGAGCCGCCGCCCGCGCCCACGGTGTGGATGTCGAGCATGGGCGTTTTGACCGGCAGGCCGGCGATGTGCGTCTCCATGGCCATGGACAGGCCGCCGTCGAGCAGCGAAACATCCGTGGAGGTGCCGCCCATGTCGAAGGTGATGAGCCGGTCGAAGCCCGCCGCCCTGCCCACGGCCAGGGCGGCCACGACGCCGCCGGCCGGGCCGGACAGGATGGTGCGCACGGCCTCGCGCCGGGCCGCGTCGGCGGTGATGAGCCCGCCACTCGACTGCATGACCCAAAGCGGCGCGCCGTCCGGCATGGCCCCTTCGAGTTCGCCGATGTAGGCGTCCATGACCGGGGCCACGTAGGCGTTGGCCACGGTGGTGGCGGCGCGTTCGTATTCGCGAAATTCGGCAAGGATGTCGCTCGAAAGCGACACCGACAGACCGGCCGCGGCCAGGGCCTCGCCGAGCAGCCGCTCGTGGGCGGGCTTGAGAAAGGAAAACAGCAGGCAGACCGCCGCCGAAGTCGCGCCGGAATCGGCCACGGCCCGGGCGATCTCCCCGGCCTGTTCAGGCGTCAGGTCCTTGATGACCCTGCCCTCGGCGGAAACGCGGCCGGGCGCGCCAAAGCGCAGCTCCCGGGGCACAAGGCAGGGCTCCTTGCGGCTGGTCAGATCATAGAGGTGGGGACGGTTCTGGCGGCCGATGGCGATGACGTCCTCGAAGCCGGCGTTGCCGACATAGGCCGTGACCGCGCCCCGGCGTTCCAGCAAGGCGTTGGTGGCCACGGTCGAACCGTGCAGGACGCGCCGGGGCAGGATGCCGAGGCGGGAAAGCCCCTCCAGCACGGCCCGGGCCGGGTTGTCCGGGGTCGAAGGCAGCTTGACCACGGAACAGACTTCGCCCTGGAAACAAATGAGATCGGTGAACGTGCCTCCGGTGTCCACGCCGACAACGGCCATCTGGCCCCCTTTCCCCCTTTTCCTGGCCAAGGGGGCGTCACGACTCCTCGCACACGATGTGTCCGTCGACGCTTTCCGCAGCCCTCCCGGGCAAACGCCGCCGGCAGGCAGGATGCCTTCCGGCGGCGAACGGGTCCGAGCTTACAGATTCTTGGTCAGCAGCCCGCCAAAGGCGGCGCAGCCGATGGTGGTTGCGCCGGGAATCTGGTCGGCCAGATCCACGGTGACCTTCTTGTCGGAAATGGTCTTGTCCATGGAGTCGTGGATGAGCTTCGCCGCCTCGTTCCAGCCGATGTGCTCCAGGAGCATGGCGCCGCTGAGCACCAGGCTGCCCGGATTGGCCTTGTCCTTGCCGGCCAGGGCCGGGGCGATGCCATGGGTGGGCTCGAAGAAGGCGAGCTTCTCGCTCATGTTGACGCCGGGAGCCAGTCCCAGCCCGCCGACCTGCGCGGCCAGGGCGTCGGAGATGTAATCGCCGTTGAGGTTGGTCGTGGCGATGACGGAATAGTCCTGGGGCCGCATGAGCGCCACCTGGAACATGTTGTCCGCGATGCGGTCCTTGATGACCACGGGCTTGGTGCCGCCGGCGGCCGCCTCTTCCTCGGTCATGACCGTGTCGGCGAATTCCGTGGCCGCCACTTCGTAGCCGAAGGCCCGGAAAGCGCCCTCGGTGTATTTCATGATGTTGCCCTTGTGCACCAGGGTGACGCTCGGGCGGCCGGTGTCCACCGCGAACTGGATGGCCTTGCGCACCAACCGCTTGGAGCCGGCCGGGGTGATGGGCTTGATGCCGATGCCGGCCGTCTCGTCCACCTTGGCCCCGAGCTCGTCGCGCAGGAAGGCGATGAGCTTTTTGGCCTCGGGCGTGCCGGTGGCGTATTCGATGCCGGCGTACACGTCCTCGGTGTTCTCACGGTAGATCACCATGTTGACGAGGTCGGGCCGCTTGACCGGGGATTCGATGCCCTTGAAATACTTGATGGGCCGGATGCAGGCATACAGGTCGAGGACCTGGCGCAGCGTGACGTTGAGGCTGCGGAAACCGCCGCCGACGGGCGTGGCCAGCGGCCCCTTGAAGGCCAGTTCCGCGCCCATGAGGGCGTCCAGGGTGGCCTGGGGCAGATATTCGCCGGTCTCCTTGAAGGCCTTGCCCCCGGCGAGCAATTCCTTCCAGACCAGCTTGCGGCTGCCGCCGTAGGCCTTCTCCACGGCGGCGTCGAGGACCGGCCGCCCGGCTTTCCAAACATCCGGGCCGATACCGTCGCCCTCGATCCAATATACCGTCTTTTCCATGCGCCTTTGCTCCTCATGAGAAATTTTGAACAACATGCGACGTTAAAAAGGAGACCCCTTTTTTGTCAATACGCGTGGCGGGCCGCCCCCCCCCAAACCCCCCCCCCCCCCGTTGGGGGGGGGCCCGGGGGGGGGCCCC
>JAFABC010000144.1 GCA_023426275.1 Pseudomonadota bacterium
GGGCAGTGCCCCTCCCGGCCGCCGGAGGCATCTTCCTCTTTATCTTTCTCTTTCTCCACCCCTACGCTGCGAGCAGGTCGAGCATGGCCGTGTGCAGCCGCCCGTTGCTGGCCAGCAGGCGGAAATCACCCAGTCGGTACGGCTCCTGGGGACGGTAGGCCGACACCTGTCCGCCGGCCTCGGTCACGAGCAGCACACCGGCGGCCACGTCCCAGGGGTGCAGGCCGATTTCGTAAAAGGCATCGCAGCGACCGGCCGCGACAAAGGCCAGATCGAGAGCGGCCGAACCCGGGCGACGAATGCCCTGGGTGGCGGCCAGCACGGCCCGCAAATCAGCCGTGATCTCGTCCAGATGCTCGGGCACGGCATAGGGAAAGCCCGTGGCCACCAGCGCGTCCACAGGCGCGTCCACCTCGGAGACATGCATCGGCGTCCCGTTGACGCTGGCCCCGAGTCCGCGTCCGGCCGTGAAGCACTGGCCGAGCATGGGCGCGTTGATGACGCCGAGCAGCGGCGTCTGGCCGTCGTAGAGGGCGACCGAGGTGCACACGAACGGAAAGCCGTGGGCGAAATTGGTGGTGCCGTCCACGGGGTCGATGATCCAGGTCGGGCCGGCAAGCTCCGCGCCGGCGGCCGTCTCCTCGGCCAGAAACCCGGCTTCGGGCACGATGGCCGCCAGGGCCTCCTTCAGTTGGGCCTCGACGGCCAGATCGGTCGCCGTGACGAGGTCGATGCGCCCTTTGCGGCGCACGCCCTGCGGAGCGGCGAAATCCTCCCGGATGCGCTGCCCGGCCGTCTCCACGACGTCGCGCACGCGCGGCAGCAAGGCGGCAAGATCAAATTTCATGCCCTTTCCCCAGGCTAGTTGATAAAGACGTCACGATAGCGCACCCGGTCTTCCATGGACCGGCCCGTGCCGCGCACCACCGTGGTCAGCGGGTCATCGTCGAGGAGCACCGACAGGTTGGTTTCCTGGCTGATGCGCGTGTCGAGTCCCTTGAGCAGGGCCCCGCCCCCGGCCAGCAGCAGGCCGTTGCGGGCGATGTCGGTCACCAGCTCGGGCGGCGTTTTTTCCAGGGCCTTCATGACGGCGTTGACGATGATGTTGACCGGCTCGCGGATGCACTCGCGCACCTGGGCGTCCGTGACCATGACATTGGTCGGGGTGCCGTCGATCAGGGACTTGCCGGCCACTTCCATGGTCAGGGGTTCGGGCAGGGGCATGGCCGAGCCGAGGGCGATCTTGATTTCCTCGGCCAGATTTTCGCCGATGAGAATCTGAAATTCGTCCTGGATGAACCGCTGGATGGTTTCGTTGAGTTCGTCGCCGGCCACGCGCACGGATTCGGCGTAGGCGATGGCCGAAAGCGAGACCACGGCCACCTCGGTCGTGCCGCCGCCGATATCCACCACCATGTTGCCCACGGGTTTTTCGATGGGCAGCCCCGCGCCGATGGCGGCGGCCATGGGCTCCTCCACCAGCCGGACATCGCGGGCGCCAGCCATCTGCGCCGATTCGACCACGGCCCGCTTTTCCACCTGGGTGATGCCGGTCGGCACGCAGA
Organism: Pseudomonadota bacterium; assembly: GCA_023426275.1. Taxonomy (GTDB): domain Bacteria; phylum Desulfobacterota; class Desulfovibrionia; order Desulfovibrionales; family Desulfovibrionaceae; genus Solidesulfovibrio. The sequence continues at coordinate 1,566 of JAFABC010000144.1, forward strand.
TGACGATTTTCGGTTTGGCAAAACGAAACCCGGCCAGCACCTTGCGGATGAAAAAGGCGATCATGGCCCGGGTGACTTCGAAATCGGCGATGACGCCGTCCTTCATGGGCCGGATGGCCCGGATGCGGTCCGGCGTGCGGCCGAGGAACTCCTTGGCCTCGGTGCCGACGGCGACCAGTTCGCCGGTACGGGTGTCGATGGCCACCACCGAGGGTTCGTTGAGCACGATGCCTTCGGTGGGGGTGTAGAGAAGGGTATTGGCCGTGCCCAGGTCCATGGCCAGATCTTTCCCGAGGAACCGGAAGAATTTACTGAAAAACATGCCCACGCTCACATTGAAGTTCGGGATGCCGGAAACATCGGCGTGACGTCGCCACAATGGCGGTATGGTAGATGGCGCGCGGGAAAAAGTCTACGCTGAAGGCTTGTGGCACTGGGCGCGCAAATGCAGATTTTCCAAAAAAAGGGCGAGATTTTCCGCGACCATGGACACGAAGGCCTTGAGCTCCTCGGTCACGGGCAGAGGCCTGGGATCGGCCAGCGTCAGCACGCCCCGGGTCTTTTTGGAAAAGCGGATAGGCAGACAGATAACGCTCTTGCATTCGGCCGCCGGCATGTCCAGGCCGAAAAGCGGCAGGTCCGTGGAGCCGGCCTCGTCCTTTTCGCCGGAATAGACCGGGGTCTGGTTCTTGAACACCCAGCCGATGAGCCCCTGGCCGAGGTTGAAGCGCGGCGCGCCCCCGCGCCCGCCCGGAAAGGGACTCTCGTTGGCGCCCTCCAGGAAATACGACCGGCCGGATTCATCGCGCACGGCCAGCAGGCAATAGCGGTAGCCCGTGGTCTTGGCCAAAAGCTCCAGCAGGCCCGTGCGAAACGCCTCCCACTTGGGCCGGCTCTTGTGCAGGGTAGCGATCAGGCGCAGGCAGCGGTAGAAGCGGTGTTCGTACAGACTCGTCTCCACCTCGCGCGACCGGGCCAGATGCGTGCCGGCCAGGGCGGCGAACTGGGAGAGGATCTTGAGGTCCTTGTCGCCGAAGGTGTAGGTCTTGCGGCTGTCCAGGCACAGCGCGCCGCCGGTTTCGGGCACGGGATAGCCCATGAAGGCCCGGATGCGCGATTCCTCGCCGCCCCGGTAATAGCCGAGCACGCCCCGGCGCTGGTCGAAATTGCTGATGAGCAGCGGCTTGGACTCGCGGATGATCCAGCCCACGAGCCCCATGCCCGGGGTGATGGCCACATCGCGGTCCAGGGCCTCGCCCAGGCTGAAGGCGGCGACGGCCCGGCAGGCGTCGCTGCCGGGGACAGGCAGGAAAAGCACGGCGGAATAGGCGTCAAAGACATTGCCCACAATGGCCAGCAACTGTTCGTAAAACGAGGCGTCGGTCATGGTCGGGTCAGGCGTGGCGGCGACAGGCGGCCGTGGCGGCAAGAGGGTTGCGGGTGGTTGTCCGGCCCGATCCGGTCACGGCGTTGCGTCGCCGGCATGGCGACGTCGCCGACAGCCGGCGCGGCAGGCAGTCCTCGGCCATCACCCCTCCCCTGACCGAGCCCGGGCCCGGCGCATCCCTCTTGGCGCACCATACGAGGCCCGGGCGGCGGCGTCAAACACGGGCCCGGACCCGGCCCGCGATCCGCCGCCGTCAAAGGCAGGCAGCAGGCCGCAAACGGAAGCCTCTTTATAAAACTTCCGCTTTGGGTTATGCGGTTATTTTCCCCGAGTCACGCCAGACCCGGCCACCGGGGAGCAACCTCAGGACGAGCACGAAACGCCCATGGGCTTCGACTGGAAAAAAGCGTTCAGCCAGGTTGACGAACACGCCTTTCTTTCGGACAACACCAGCCCCGAAGAAGGCGACGTGCTCCGCATTCAGAACCTGCCGGATCTCAAGCGCTTTCTCGATTGGGTGCATATCAAGCTGTGCCTGCTCAAGCCCTACTTCGAGCACAGCTCCTATCCCTTGGTGGAGTTTCGCGAACTGCTCCCCTCCTTCGAAGGCGACGCCTTCGAGTACAAGGAGCTGCCGGGCTTCTCCATGGTGGCCGTTGGCCGGACCCTGCGCTATTTCCAGGAAATTTTCCAATACGACATCCTGCACTGCCTGCTCGACTACGCCGACGCGACCTACCGCGACCAGTGCCCGCTCGAAAGCTCCATCTTCGCCCAGAACACCCGCGCCTTCTGCGCCCGGCTGCCCAAGGTCGGCCAGGACCAGTTTCGCAAGGACTTCCGCGAAGTGGACGTGACGAACCTGGAAAACTACGCCACCTTGCTGCCGACCGTGCTGCAAATGGACCGGGCCCACGTCATGTCCCTGGACAGCCAGCACGATTTCTACCTGTCCGGGGTCTACTGTTCGTTCCCGTCCTACCTCGACACGGAACTCAAGCGCTTCGGCCTCAACATCAAGAAATTCGTGGTCGGCGACGACCTGCGCTACGAACGGCACCGCAGTTTCGTCTACCAGTTCCTCATGGAACTCTACGGCTTTCCCATCGTGTCCGAGCGGCGCACCTCCTCGGCGCTGTTCGCCCGGCGGCTGTTTCGCATGGGCGAAAAATTCATGGTGCGGGTGCTCGGCCAGACGGACCGGACCATCACCTCGCTGTACTCCCACCCCGAGGCCCGGTTCTACCCGCGCGTGGAAAAAATCGCCCTGGTGGCCGTGGACAAGACGCAGACCGACGCCATCCGCCAGCTCGACGAGGGCGGCTATTTCATCGACCCCGACCGCCGGGTGGTCATCATCCGGGTGGTCTACCGCCAGCACAAATACGACCCCAACAACGTCCGCCAGGACCGGGCCCTGTCCGTGGCCGGCCAGGAGGTCATCCACCCCCTCACGGGCAAGGCCTGCACCGGCCTCAACCTGGTCAAGGACACCTACAGCCTGTTTTTACGTCTCAACGACATCGTGCGCGGCGAGTACAACGGCCGGACCATCTACAAGCGCAACGAGATCGTGGAGAACACCGACACCCACGAAAAGAAACTCAAATTTCTCTACTCCTGGCTATCCAAGCATCAGCGCCGCATCATCGGCTATTCCGATGAATTCTACTCCAATGTCGTCAAAGTGCTCGACAATTACCTCTTAAATGCCGACCATTACGACGACTTCGACTCCATGCGCGAACTGTATCAGGAGGTCTGGAGCAAGTACAATTACATCCAGCAAGCCCGAAAAGTGAAGGTGCTTGAAGACCTGCAGGATCGTGACTACAAGGGGGAAAAGCTCACCTATCTGCGCATGCTCTCCCTGTTCACCGAAATCCTCAATGATCTCAAATTCGAGATCGTCAACTATTTCGACCCGCTCGTCGAGCGCGTCCTGTCCCTTGGCGACATGATTTTAAACGACCGGTATCTGCTGCGCCATTATATCCGCAAAAAGGATACGGAATTGACCGAGTATGGCGCGTCGGTGAGAAAAACCTACGGCCGCCTCGTCGCCCTGCTTGACGAATTCCGTTCAATCCGCAAGGCCAAGATGGACAAGGGCATCGTCATGCCCCTGGTGGCCCAGAGCTGACCCGGCGCGGGCAAACCGCACAACCCAGCGGAGCATCACGTGCAAGAGCTTCTCCAAACGCCTCTTTCGGACTGGAACAGGGCCCACGGGGCCAAGATGGTCCCGTTCGCCGGCTTCGACATGCCGGTGCAGTACACCTCCATTCTGGCCGAGCACGAGCAGACCCGCACCAAGGCCGCCGTGTTCGACATCTGCCACATGGGGGAATTCTTCCTGACCGGCCAGGGCGCCGCCGCCGCCCTGGGCACGGCCGTCACCCACGACCTCGATTCCCTGGCCCCGGGCAAATGCCGCTACGGCTTTGTGCTGTTGCCGGAAGGCGGCGTGATCGACGACCTCATCATCTATTGCCTGGCCCCGGACGAGTACATGCTCGTGGTCAACGCCGCGCGCATCGCCGTGGATTTCCAGACCATCCAAAGCCGGCTGCCCGAAGGCTTCACCCTGGTCGACGCCTCGCCCGAAACGGCCAAGATCGACCTCCAGGGACCGCTGGCCTACGAAGTGCTGGCCGAACGCGTGCCCGGGGATTTCTCCAAGCTGAAGTATTTCAATTTCGCCTGGACCACCTTCGAGGGCGAAAAACTCATGGTCAGCCGCACCGGCTACACCGGCGAGCTGGGCTATGAGCTGTTTTTGCCCGCGACCAAGGCGGTGGCCCTGTGGGAGGCCCTCGTGGCCGATCCCCGGGTGGCCCCGGCCGGACTCGGCGCGCGGGACACCATCCGCCTGGAGATGGGCTACCCGCTCTACGGCCAGGACCTCGACGAGGAGCACACCCCGGCCGAGGCCGGCTACGGCTGGCTGCTCACCTCCCCGGCCGACTACGTGGGCAAGGGCAAGGCCGGAGCCATCCGCCAAAAGCTCGTGGCCCTGGAGATCCCGGGCCGGCGCAGCGCCCGGCATGGCGACGTCGTGTGCGACAAGCAGGGCGCGCCCGTCGGCGTGGTGACGAGCGCCTCCTTCGCCCCGAGCCTGGGCCATGCCGTGGCCCTGGCCTATGTGGACGCCGCGGCGGCGGAAGCCAGGGATTTCAAGATCAAGGCGGCCCGCACCGAACTTGCGGCGATCAAGCGCGCCCTGCCCTTTTACAAGTCCGGCACGGCCAGGAAGAGCCTTGGCGCCTAAGCCGGCGGTCATCGTAACCATTCGCGGCGCCCAGGGCGCGCCTTCCCGCCCCCGGTCGCCGCAACGCCCCGCATGAGCCGACCCGACGCCTTTTTCATCGCCCCGGACGCCTTTGCGGAACCCTTCGCCCTGACCGGGGGCGAGGCGAACCATTGCGCCCGGGTCCTGCGCAAAAAAGCCGGCGAACGCCTCCGCGCGTTCGACGGCCAGGGCCGGGAGGGCCTTTTCACCATCACCGCCGTGTCCCGGGACCGGGTCGACCTTGCCCCCGTCTCCCTGGAAACCGTGGCGCGCCCGGCCGGAGGCATCCATCTGGCCGTCGGCTTTTCCCGCTCGGCCCGGCGCGATTTTTTCCTGGAAAAGACCGTGGAACTGGGCGCGGCCGGCATCATATTCTGGCAGTCGGCCCGCACCCAGGGCCGGATGCCCGAGACGCCCAAGCCTTCCTGGGACGCCGTCCTGGTGGCCGCGGCCAAACAATGCGGCGCGGCCTGGCTTCCCTCGCTGACCATGGTCCCCGGCGGCGCGGCCGGACTGGCGGACTGGGGAGCGGCGCGCTTTTCCCGGCGCGCCCTGCTGTGGGAGGATGCCGATTGCCGCGACCGGCTGACCGTGGCCGATCTGGCCGTTCCCGAGGCCCCGCTCTTCGTGCTTGGCCCCGAGGGCGGACTGACCGAGGCCGAGGTCGCCACCTTCCGCGAAGCCGGCTTTTCCCCTGTGAGCCTCGGCCCGCGCATCCTGCGCTGGGAAACGGCGGCCCTGGCCGTGCTGGCCCTGGGGCTGGCCGCCGCGCCCGCCTGATCCGCGCCGCCCCCCCCGGGCGAGGCGGTTGCGCGCCGGACGGGCCCGGGGCCGGCGACTTTCTAAACCCGGGAGAACTCGTTATAGACGCTGATGCCGTACATCAGGAACCACGCACAACGCAGCGAGGGAGCGCATGGGGGATGAAAAACGTCGACGCAGCCGTGTCTGCGCCCACTTCGACGCCTATGTTTATGCCGATGGAGCCAGGATTCCGGTCAGTTCACAAAACATCAGTTTGAAGGGAGCGCTGTTTTGTCCCGAACCCCGCCTGCACGAGGGACGGGAATGCACGGTCGTCTTCGAGTTGTCCCAGGATGTGACGGTGCGGCTCAAGGGCGTGGTGGTGCGCTCCACCGATACGGGCACGGCCATTGATTTCGAAAGCATGGACGAGACGGCGTTTTTTCACCTGCGCAACATGGTGCGCTACTCGGCCCAGGATGCCGATGTGATCGACAACGAGATGCAGGTGCCGGCCTTTTCGCCGCACCACCCGGGAGACAACGACTGATGCGCGTCCTGACGAAACTCGGCGGTTGCTGCCGGGCAACCCTGCTGTCCTGCGCCCTGGCGGCCCTGGCCGCCGGTCCGGCCCTGGCCGGGGGCATCGACCAGGCCAAGGCCGGCCTGCTCGCCCTGAAAAAAGGCGACAACACCAAGGCCGTCACCCTGCTGACCGATGCCCTGGACTCCAACGAGCTGCCGGTGGAAAAGATCTCGCTTTTCTACGCCGCCCGGGGGGAGGCCCACGCGGCCTGCGGCGAACCGGCCAAAGCCATCACCGACTACTCCAAGGCCCTGGCCCTGGCCCCCCACAACGCCGCCGTGGCCTACAATCGCGGCAACGCCCACTTCTGCCTGCACCACTACGACAAGGCCATTGCCGATTACTCCCTGGCCCTGGACATCGACGTCGGCAACGCCAAGGCCTTCAACAACCGGGGCGCGGCCTGGTTCAAGAAAGGCAACCTGCAAAGCGCGCTGGCCAACTTCTCCCTGGCCATCAATCTCGATCCCGAAGACCCGGACATCTTCCTCAACCGGGGCAAGGTCTACGAAGCCCTGGGCGCACCGGAAAAAGCCCGGACGGATTTCCTGCAAGTCAAAAAGCTCGACCCCTCGGCCAAGACGCCGTTGGATTGATCCCCCCGGGCCAAGGCAAGGCCGCGCCGACGCCCCCGCCGACTCAGAAGAGACCGGCCAGGGCGGGCGCGGCCTTGGTCGGCTCGAACTCCACCACGGTGTAGCTGGCCGCCCCTTCGCGCTTGAAGGGATCGCGGGCCAGGATTTCCATCAAGGCTTCCCGGCTTGCGGCCCGGGCCAGAATCAGTCCGCCCGTACGTGGCACCTGCCGTCCGGACAGCAGGAACGTGCCGGAGGCATACTGGCCTTCGAGAAAGCGGACATGCTCCCCAAGCAACGCGTCAATCACCGCAAGATCCTTTTCATACTGCAACAGAACCAGAAACATGACGATTTCTCCCGTGCAACAGGCACTCGATCCGATGTTTCACCAAAAGCGACGGTGCCGCTTTCCCTAAAACCAACGCTTCCCAATCCGTCATTCCTTCGTTAGAGCAGAGCAGGAGCGGCACAGCGGGCGGCGATGCGACGCGGCCCGAAACCCTGCGGAAAAGGAGACGGTGCGTGGAACAGGTCCAAACGGAAGCCGAACACGCGGACATCACGGCGCGCCTCGACGACCTCAAGCTCGGGGCGGCCTTTGCCAGCAAGGAAGTCGGCATCCTGGCCGGCTACTTGCGGGAAACCTCCTTCCCGGCCGGGACCGTCATCATCCAGGAGGGACGGCGGGCGACCTCCCTGGCCTTTATCGAAAACGGCGTGGTCACGATCCAGAAAGAGGACCTCGGCGCGCCCGAACGGCACATCATCGACCTGACCCGCGACGCCGTTATCGGGGAAATCGCCTTTTTCGACAACGAGCCGCGCTCGGCCACCGTGGTGGCCCGGACCGACGTCCGGCTGCTGGTCATGACCCGCGAGGATTTCGACGCCCTGGCCCGGGAGCACCCGCAGCTGGCCATCAAAATGCTCTTTTACATCGGCCGGGTGCTCAGCCGCCGGCTGCGGCAGGTGACGGGCCGTTTCGTCGGCCTGCTGGCCTGACTCCATTCCCGGACCTCCCGGACGAAGCGCCTGCCCCGTCCACATTCCCGCATCCGCTCCCTTTGCGGCGGGAGGCCGGGAGGGCCGCCCGCCCTTCCCGACCGTCGGGGGCATTTTCCCTTCCCCCACACCCCTTGAAATCCTCAAATCAGACGGGCAGGGCCGGTTGTCCCCCAGCCGCTCCCGACTCTTCGCGAAGCCCCGCCACCACGGCTTCAAGCCCTCTGGCCTGTCCGCCAAGGGTGCCCACGGCCCGGGCCGAAGCGGCCATGGCCTGCTGGGTTTCGCTGGCGATACGGTTGATGTCCTCCATGGTCCGGCGCATCTGCTCGGACGTGGCGGACTGCTCCTCGGCGGCCGTGGCCATGGACCGGATCTGATCGGACGTCCTGGCCACAATTCCGACGATTTCCTGCAACATTTCTCCGGAATCGTTGGCTTTCTTCGTTCCAAGCCGGATCGCCCGGGACGTCTCCCCGGTCTTGTCGATATTTTTCCTGGCGCTTTGCTGCATGGCGGTGACAAACCCGCCCACATCCTTGGTGGCGGACATGGTCTTTTCCGCCAGCTTGCGCACCTCGTCGGCCACCACGGCGAATCCCCGGCCCGCCTCGCCGGCCCGGGCCGCCTCGATGGCGGCATTGAGCGCCAGCAGATTGGTCTGGTCGGCGATGTCGGCGATCACCCGCATGATCTCGCCCACGCCTTCGGCCTGTCCGCCCAGTTCGTCCATGTCCCGCCGCAACTCCTCGGCCAGACGGTTGACGTTCTCGATGGTCGCCACGACATCTTCCACCATCCGGGCCCCGGTCTCGGCCTTTTGGCGGGCGGCTTCGGCCAGGGAATCGGCGGCGGCGGCATTCCTGGCCACATCCGTGACGGCCTCGGTCATGGCGTCCATGGCCGAGGCCGTTTCGCCCACACGGTTTTTCTGCTCCATGGCCCCATGCTCGACCGTCTCGACCTGCCGGGTGAGGTCCTCGATCTCCCGGGCCAGATTGTCGGCAATGGCATTGGCTTCCCGGGCCGTTTCCCGCATCCGGCCCGACTGTTCGACCATCATGGCCTCGCGGCGGCGCAGTTCGGTAAAATCGGAATAGACGCACAGCGCGCCCATGAGCCGGCCGTTGATCGTGTTGTACAGCGGCGTGGCATCGATCTGGACGTCGCGGCGGCTGCCCTTGCGGGAAACAAGCTCCACGCCCTGATGGACGGGACGCCCGGTGGCCATGGCCGTGCCCAGCACGGTCTGACGCTTTGGATCGCCATAAAAAAAACCGGCGACATTTTGTCCGTAAGCGTCTTCGGGGCGCCCCGGCTGTTCCAGCAACTCCAGCAAGGCGTCATTGGTCAGGCGTAAATCCTGCTTTTCGTCCACCACCACAAAAGGCGTGGCCATGCCCTGGACGATCCCCTGGTAATAGCCCAGGGAATTTTCCAAGTGGTGCACCATGGCCTGGAGCGAGGTCGCCATCCGGGTGAATTCCCGCGGCAGCCCCGAGGCCGGCTCGGACGTGAAATCCCCCCGGCTTATGGTCTCGGCGTAGGCCACGATGACCGCCGCTCCCCGCGTGACGCCCCGAATGAGCAGACCGATCAGGCCGACCAGCGCCAGCACCGAGACCACGGCCATGATGAGGAAGATCCGAAACACCGCCGCCTCGCCGGCCTCGATGGCGGCCAGATTGGCCTTGGACACCCGCTTCTGGGTGGCGATGGCGTCGAGCGCGATTTTTTTGATTTTCCGCCAAAGCGGCGTTTCGTCACGATTGAGAATGGTCACGGACCGGGCCGTATCGCCCGTGCCGGCCATGTCCATCAAGCGCACCTTGAGGTCGTGGCTGGCGTTCCAGAAGGGTTCAATGGTGGCCAGCTCGCGGGCCATATCCCCCTTGGCCAGGGAGAGCGCCGCAGCCAGGGCCTCGCGAAACGCCTGGTCGGCTTTGGCGAAGTTGTCCCGGGCCTTCTGGTCCGACGGATTGAGGATGACATTGCGCGTAGCCTGTTCGGTCTGGAGCCCCTGGGCGTACACATTTTGCAAATTGAACAGCAGCGGTTCATCGATGGAGGAAATCTTTTCCAGATGCCCCACCATTCGGGTTTGCTGCACATAGAGCAGCGCCAATGTCAGCGCCGCGCCGACCAGGCTGGCAACGCCAAGCGCCAGCAACAGCCATTTGATACTCATTCTGTGCATGACAGGCTCCGTGACAAAGGCAAAACGTCTCCAGCAAGTTGGCACAGTGCAACAACTCTCCGGAAAACCCACAAAAATGTGACGTGTTGGTGAAGATTATTCCAACAATGTCAACAGAGCAAGTCTTGATCACCCCTTTTCTGCACCAGCACAGTCACTTGTTCGTTCAATCACAATTCTTTCTTTACAATGGAGTTGTTTTGGTATTTTATTGTGAATAAAAGAACAAATACATTGCGTCACTCCGATATCGCGGCCTCCCTGGATACCGTCCAGGCCATGCGGCACCGTTGGCCGGCGGGAAAAAAGACTTTTCCGACAGCCACGTCCGGGCTACACTGAGACAATTCGGCGCTTCGCCGGCATCGCCGCAGCGGGGAGCCGGTCCCTGACGAAAAGGAGAACCGCCATGCGCCAACTCTCGCTCCTGATCCTGCTGAGCCTGTTTGCGGCCGTCGGCTGCACCCGTCCTCCCTACTCCAGTCCGGGCAAGGAACTGGCCGCAGTGGAGGCCGATTACACCGACTGCTTCACCGAGGCCTCGCTTTCGGTCAACACGCCGCCGTTCCCCGACAGCCCGCTCGGCGAGGCGGCCAGCGAAACCGACTCCTGTATGCGCGATCGGGGCTACGCGTACCATATGCGCCTGTTTTAAGGCAGCCGCCCCTTGCCTTTTGGCGGCGAAGCGTTATTGTATGGTTTCGACGGGGGCGCCCTGGTTTCGACGGGGATAGTGAAGCCCTGGTTGCAGGTCGAGGTGCCGCGAGGCCTCGTAAAACACGCGGCAACTGGTTAACTGCCAACGATTACGATTACGCTCTGGCTGCTTAATGACAGCCAGCGTCCTCTCGGCTGACGCCTGATACGCCGAATCGGGACGCCACCCTTATCAGGCTGGTGCAACCCCTCGTCCGTTGGGGGACGCACGAGACTACAGACGGACTGGCTAACGGCAGCCCGGCCGAAAGGCTTGCCCGCGGCGAGATTGTTTTTCGGTCTAAGCCTGTAGACGCTAGGAGCGGAGCATTCTCGGACGGGGGTTCGATTCCCCCCGCCTCCACCATGTAACATGTTGAAAATATTAAAGATAAAAAACAGCAAATCTACTACCCACAACTTACCCACTCACCCATTTTTCAGTAGACCGCCCTTGGCTCAAGCCCGGGGCGGTTTGCTTTTGTAAGGCACGGGGAACTTTTTTGCCAAGCCAGCCCGCGCCATGGCCATACATGGGCCGGGCGACGGGATTGCCGGCGGTGCCGACCACGACGAAATAAAAAAGCGCCCTCGGATCGACTCCGAAGGCGCTTACCTTGCCTTGCCATAATGTCGGCCCTACAGAATCTGTACCCCTCCGCCTCAGAACTTCCGTACGCTCTACCGGGCCGGGGCCTGTTGTGGGAGGCAAGCGGCCGATACCCTTTGTGGCCGAAAGGCCTGCCCGAACCTAAAAAAGCGTTCCGCTTTCAAGGAGATACCAGGGTTGCCGCCCTTCTCTCGGGCTTGCGCCCGCGGCGGCTTTGGCGTAGATTGACATAATTGGAATTCATAGACCTGGAGTACGCATGAAGCTCGCGGTAGCCGGCAAAGGCGGTGTGGGGAAAACCTCCGTCACTGCCTGGCTTGGCGATTATCTCCGCCGTCAGGGCAAACAAGCCTGGCTCGTGGACGCCGACACCACCCTGTCCCTGGGACCGGCCCTGGGCCTGCCCTTTTCCCGCATCCCCCTTCCCCTGAGCCAGGATGCCACCCTGGTTGCCGATCGCACGGCCGAAGGCGGCGGCATGCTCTCGCTCACCCCGGACGTGGCCGATCTGCCCGAGAGGCTCTCCCTGGACGTCGACGGCCTGCGGCTGCTCGTCATGGGGTCCGTGGCCGGAGCCGGCGGCGGATGCGCCTGCGCCGCCAACGCCGTCCTGAAGGCCTTGCTCGGCCATTTGTTCCTGACGCCGGGCCAGTATGTGCTGGTCGACCTGGAAGCCGGGGTCGAACACCTGGGCCGGGGCACGGCGGCGGATGCAGACGGACTGATCGTCGTGTCCGAGCCGAGCCTGCGCGGGCTGGTCGCGGCCGCCTCCATCGGCGCCATGGCCAGGGACCTGGGCCTGACGCGGCAGGCCCTCGTGCTCAATCGCTGTCAGAACCGTCCCGAGTTGCCCGGCCTGCCCGGGCTCCCCCCCCTGGCCGCCGTGCTGCCACCCCTGGCCTCCCTGGCCGAAAGGCAGCTCACCGACGCCTCGGTGCTCGGCCTGCCCGAGCGCGACAGCATCGATGCGGCCCTGGAAGCGGTGCTGGCCGCCTTGTCTCCATCTTCCCGGCCAAAGCCGGAAGCCTTGTAACCATCCGTCCTCCCGGAGGTGCACATGCGGTATGTTGTGGTTGGCCTGCACGCGGCGGGTCGGAGTGCTTGCACCTGGCTGCGGCGCCTGGACCCCGATGCCGAAATCATCGGCGTGGACCCCGATCCCACGCCGCCCTACGCCCGGCCGCTCATCAGCCATGTGCTGGCCGGCGAAGTGGAATCGGGCCTGCTCTATCTCAAGGAAACCGATTTCTTCGACCGCCTCGGGGTGACGCTCCACCACGAGCGGGCCGCCGCCCTGGCCCCCGACCGGCGCGTGGTGACGCTGGCCTCGGGCCGGGAGCTGGCCTACGACGCCCTGCTCGTGGCCACGGGCTCGACCCCGCGCCCGGCCGGCGTCTGCGGTCCGGCCGCGGACGACATCTGCTATTTCCGGGGCCGGGAGGACCTGGACCGGGTCCTGGCCGGCCTGCGCCCCGGCGGCACCGCCGCCGTGCTCGGCGGCGGACTGGTGGGCTTCAAGCTCACCTGCGGCCTGCTCGCCCGGGGCATGGCCGTTTCCCTGCTCGTGACCTCGCCGAGGCCCCTGTCGCTCAATGTCGACAAGACCGCCGGCGAAATCGTCGGCGGCATGTTGGCCGCCCAGCCCGGGGTGACGCTGCGTACCGGCGTTTCCGTGCGCTGCATGGAGCCAGGGGACGAGCGCCGCTACCGGCTGACGCTTTCGGACGACTCGGTCCTCGACGTCGATCTCGTGGCCGCCGGCAAGGGCGTCATCCCGACCACCGACTGGCTGGCCGGCTCGGGCCTCGACTGCGCCGACGGCATTGCCTGCGATGCCTTTCTCAAAACGGCCGTGCCGGGCGTCTACGTGGCCGGCGACGCGGCCCTCACCACCGATGTGTCCGTGGGCGAGCCGCGCCTCAACGCCATCTGGCCCATGGCCGTGGAACAGGGACGCCACGCCGCCGTCAACATGACCGGCGGCCGCCGGGCCTATCCCGGCTCGCTGTCCCAAAACGCCGTGCCGGTGTTCGAGGCCATGATGATCTCCGTCGGCACGGTCAATCCCCGCTACACCACCGACTGCACGTTTTTGCCGGTCGAGCCCAGGCGGGGCAGCTACCTCAATCTCGTGTTTCGCGACGACCGGCTGATCGGGGCCGTGGGCCTCAACGCCCCGCCCCGGCTGGGCGAGCTGGCCTACGCCGTGCGCCGGGGCCTGCGCCGGCGGGACATCCCGGCCACCTGGCTGACCAATCCCGTCAATGCCGCCCCGTTGGCCGCCGCGGCCCTGGGCTGGAGACGGTAGACAGACAAAAAAAACGACAAGTCCCGGCGACCGAAGGCCTCCTTCGGGTTCCCCAAGGGGAACGCGCCGTGTGGTGGAGACGTTCGATTCCGCCCTGCCTGGGCAAAACGGCGGGAAGCGTGAAAGGAGACGCCATGATCGTTAAAACCGTTATTGTCCGGCCTTCGCTGTGCGTTGGGTGCATGCAGTGCTCCATCCGTTGCGCCGAGGCCCATTCCGAGTCCGGCGAGCTGGCCTCGGCCATCCGCGAACCCGTGCCGGCCAAGCCGCGCATCTTCCTCGGCGTCGGTCCCGAAGGACGGCCCTTTCCCAACAAGTGCCGCCACTGCGAGCCCGCCCCCTGCCAGGAAGCCTGCATGCCCGGAGCCATCCGCTCCGACATCCACACCGGGCTCAAGGTCGTGGACGCCTCCCGCTGCATCCACTGCGGCATGTGCGCCATGGCCTGCCCGTACTACGCCATCCGCTACTACCCGGAGCATGAGGCGCCGGGCGGGCGGCTGGCCGCCATCAAGTGCGACGGCTGCTACCGCCGCCTGGAACAGGGCCTCCAGCCCGCCTGCGTCACGGCCTGCAAGACCGGGGCGCTCACCTTTGGCGACGTCAATGTGTTTCTCAAAGACGGGGTCAATGCCGTGGCTCACGCCGCCTCGGGCGTGGCCTATCCGTTATAAAGACCGGCCACGGCCGCTTGCGGCCAAGGGGGACGACTATGAGCAAGGAACATTTCAAGGAACTGACCATCCGCCCCGACGTCGTGCGCATGCTGGAAAAGGCCCGCGACGAAGGCGTGGAGACGGTATTTGACCGCAAAAAAGCCCAGGAGCCCCATTGCGGCTTCTGCGAGCTGGGCCTGTCCTGCCACATCTGCGTCATGGGGCCGTGCCGCATCAATCCCTTCGGCGACGGGCCGTCCCGGGGCGTGTGCGGGGCCGATGCGGATGTCATGGTGGCCCGCAACTTCGGCCGCATGGTAGCTGCCGGCGCGGCCGCCCACTCCGACCACGGCCGCGATCTGGCCGAAACCCTGCTGGCCATCGGTGAAGGCGAAACCGCCGACTACGCCATCCGCGACGAGGCCAAGCTGCGCCGCCTGGCCGGGGAACTCGGCCTGGAGGAAGCCGGCCGCGACACCACCGCCGTGGCCCGGGACGTGGCCGGATTGCTGCTTGACGACTTCGGCTGCCGCAAGGGAACCGTCGCCTTCGCGGCCCGCGCGCCCCAAAAACGGCGGGAGTTGTGGGAGAAAATCGGCGTTTCCCCCCGGGGCATCGACCGGGAAGTCGTGGAAATGATGCACCGCACCCACATGGGCGTGGACAACGAGGCCACAAGCCTGCTGCTCCATGCCGCGCGGGTGGCCCTGTCCGACGGCTGGGGCGGGTCCATGATCGCCACCGAGCTTTCGGACGTCATTTTCGGCACCCCCACGCCGCGCGCCTCCACCGTAAATCTGGCCGTTTTGCAGGAAGACGCCGTCAACATCCTGGTCCACGGCCACAACCCCATCGTTTCGGAAATGATCGCCTGGGCCTGCCGCGATCCCGAACTGGTGGCCAAGGCCAAGGCCGCCGGCGCCTCGGGCATCAATCTGGCCGGCCTGTGCTGCACCGGCAACGAAATCCTCATGCGCCAGGGCATCCCCATGGCCGGCAACCACCTGATGACCGAACTGGCCATTGTCACCGGCGCGGTGGAACTCGTGGTCGTCGATTACCAGTGCATCATGCCCGGCATGGTCCAGGCCGCGTCCTGCTACCACACCAAGGTGGTGACCACCTCGCCCAAGGCCCACTTCGCCGGGGCCACCCACATGGAATTCGACATCAAGAACGCCCGCGAACAGGCCCGGGCCGTGGTGAACATGGCCATTGAGGCCTATGCCGGCCGCGATGCCGACCGGGTGGAGATTCCGGGCAAGCCGGTGTCGCTGCTCTCGGGTTTTTCCAACGAGGCCGTGCTCTCGGCCCTGGGCGGCAGCCTGACGCCGCTGATCGACGCCATCAAAAGCGGCGCCATTCGCGGCGCGGTGGGCGTGGTCGGCTGCAACAACCCGCGCGTGCCCCACGACGCCGGCCACGTGGGCCTGACCAAGGAACTCATCAAACGCGACATCCTGGTCCTCGACACCGGCTGCGCGGCCACGGCCCACGGCATGTCGGGCCTCAAGACCCTGGAAGCGGCCGATCTGGCCGGACCGGGTCTCTCGGCCGTGTGCAAGGCGCTCGGCATCCCGCCGGTCCTGCACGTGGGCAGCTGCGTGGACAACTCCCGCATCATCCAGCTGTGCGGCCTGCTGGCCGACGCCCTGGGCGTGGACATCGCCGACCTGCCCGTGGCCGCCGCGGCCATGGAATGGTATTCGGAAAAGGCCGCCACCATCGGGCTCTACGCCGTGGCCAGCGGCATCTTCACCGTGCTCGGCGTCAATCCGCCCATCCTGGGCTCTAAAAATGTGACCGAGCTGGCCGTGTCCGGCCTGGAAGGCGTCATCGGCGCGACCTTTGCCGTGGAAGCCGACCCGGTCAAGGCGGCGGACCTCATCGACGCCCGCATCAAGGCCAAACGCACGGCCCTGGGCCTCAAGCCTTAGGAAGACGAAGAAGAAGAGAAGAATGCCTCCGGCGGCCGGGAGGGGGTC
>JAFABC010000160.1 GCA_023426275.1 Pseudomonadota bacterium
GTTTTTCCCTGGCTTTGCCAGGGAAAAACGCGCCGCCAAACGTTCGAAGCACCACCCGGCCAAGCAAACGTCCGGCCGCCCCTTTCGGGAGGGTCCGGGAGGGGGTGACCCCCTCCCGGCCGCCGGAGGCATTCTTCGCCGTTTCTCCGCTACAGGCCGAAATTCCAGCCCGGCAGGAAGAAATCCAGCCAGTCTTCCATGGTGTAGCAGCGCAGCGGCACCGGGCAGGTGGGACAGATCAACGAAATCGGGCTTGCCAGACACACGTCGGTTTGCGCGGCGGCGGGCGTGGCGAACATTCCCCAGACAAGCAACGTGAGAACGACCAGGATTTTCTTCATGACGCCTCCCTGCGGTGCCGGGCACCGCCAATTGGTGTTGCCGAAGACCCGCGTCGGGCTTCTTTCCGGAGACAGGACCGCCGTGGAGACTCCTGCTCCATACAACGATGCGTAGCAGGCGGGGAGGGACTTGTCATCCGCGACCGTCACCAGGGCGGACGCGGCGGATCGCGACTACATGTAGCCCAGGGAGCGCAGCTGCTCCATGGCTTCCTCTTTTTCCTGATCGCGGCCGGCGCGTTCGCCGGAACGGTCGGTGAGGTCCTGTTCCCAGGCGGGCAGGTCGCTTTGCCGGATGGTGCCGTGTTTGGTGCCCAGGCTGCGGTAGCCTTGCCGGTAGAGTTCGCAAAAGGGGATGTCGTGCGCGCGGGTGATGGCCCAGACGTCGGCCTCGCGCATGTGCAGGATGGGATGGACGCGCAAATGGGGAGGGTTTTCGCGCGGGCTTTCGTAGTCCTCGCCGGCCCGGGCCGGATGCTCGTCCCAGCGGATGGCCGTGGCCAGGGCGGCCACGCCGGCGCGGCGCAGAAAGGCGTTCATGGGCGCCACCTTCATCAGCTGGTTGCCGACCGGGGATTCCGGGTCGAAGGGGAAGCCCGGTCCGGTGAAGCCGGCCCGCACGACCTCGGCCCGGCTGTCGGCCGAAAGATCGGCCACGGCGATGTAGTCGCCGATATGCGGGTGCCTGTCGAGCACGTCGGTGTTGGCGGCCACGGTCAGGTCCAGGTTCCATTCGCGGACCAGCCGGTCCTGGAAGGCCTTGATCTCGGGAAAGGGATCGCCCTCGTCGATGGTCAGCACACGGGGCATGGGCCGGTTTTCCCGGGCGCACAAGCCGCGCGTGAGCCACAGGACCAGCGTGCTGTCCTTGGCGCCGGTCCAGGCCAGCCAGAAATCCGGGCCATAACGGTCCATGGCCGTGGCGATGACCGCTTGCGAAGCCGCGATCTTGTCGTCCAGGGACAGGTTCCAACGTTGTTGCATGGCATCGTCATTCATGGCTGTCTGCTTCCTTGCGTGGGGCCGCGCCGGCGTCGTCGCACGCAGTGCGTGGGCGGACCCGGCGCGAAGCGCGGTCCCACGGCGATGGGGGGCGGCTATTCGGCCTTTTTGCGGCGCTCCCACAGTTTCATGTCTTTCATCTTGGCGCGACGCTCCCGGGCCAGGGACTTGCAGGCCAGGGCCTGGGTCTTCTTGTAGCCGTACTTGGCCCGATATTCCTCCGGCGTCAGTCCGTGGGAGGCAAGATGTTTCTTGGTGATGACCTTGAAGGATTTGCCGCACTCCAGACAGACGATGGAGGCTTCCTTGATGGCTTTTTTGGGATCCATTGCAGGCGCGGCGGCGTCTTCAGCGTCAACCTGGGCCGGATTGTTCACCAGTCCGGCAATACCGCCCGCCACGGATTTGACCATGCTGAGGATCTCTTCCTCGGTCATGGGGCGCGATCCGGCCTGGGCCTTGACGATTTCAAGCGCGCTTTGCAGATATTCTTCCATGTTTTCCCTCGTACTGCTCTATGGGTTTGAAGAGGAGGCCTATACCGGGTTGACTTACTGGAATCAAGCACCTCTAGCACCATTTTTCAGGTTGCGTCCAGGCAAACACAGAGTCTTTATAAAACGTGCCGCACAAAAAACGTATTTTACCTTTCCTGTGAAAAACTGCGTGACCCATACAGGAGGAAGGCAGGAATCATCGGGTTTTTTCCGGGAAAAGTCCTGGAGTAACGGCCGGGAAAAAAGGCTTGTCAACCCCCTGTTTCGTCGTGATCGCACAACGGTTTCCCTTGTGCGATCACTGCAAAACCTCTTGCGTCACCGGACAAACATGACTTTAAATTTAAGAAACATTCATCTTCGACCAGCCGGAAGACGTCAGTAGGCAAGCGCCGCCCCGCCGGCTTCGTTGCGGTAAAGCTGCATCAGGCCGGGAGACAGAAAGACGAAGATGCCTCCGGCGGCCGGGAGGGGGGCACCCCCTCCCGGACCCTCCCGAAAGGGGCGGCCGGACGTCTGCTTGGCCGGGTGGGGCTTCGAACGTTTGGCGGCGCGCCAGCGTCGCTTCGCACCGCGCAAAGCGCTATCGAGGGGGTCCGGGGGCATCATGCCCCCCGGCCGCCGGAGGCATCTTTTCTTCTCTTCTCCTCCTACCCCTTGCGGCCGGCGGCGACGGGGTCGCGGCGCAGGAGGCGGCGGAAGTAGCCGGTGATGCGCGAGAGGTCGCCGCCGCGCAGGGCGGCCAGCCCCTTGGTCACAAGGCGCAGGGCCTCGCCGATGGGATAGGCGGCCTTATAGAGCCAAGTGGGGTGGACGCGGTCGAAAAAGCGCACCACGCCCGGGGCGAGCAGGGCCTTGTAGACCGGGCCGGGGATGTGCTGGAAGGTGAGCAGGTAGAGCAGAAACGACGGGTAGTCGCGCCGGGGCGGAATGTAGAACGGCCGGCGGTAGATCTCGGTTTCCTCGTCGTGGATGCGGCCTTCGGCCCGGGCCCGGCGATGCAGTTCGGTTTCCGGGAAATAGATCAGGCTGGCGATAGCCAGTCCGAAGGGTTTGGGCAGCCGGGCTAGCAGGCGCACGGTGTCGAGGCGGTCGTCGGCGGTTTCCCAGGGGGAATCCAGAATGACGTGGTAGTCGGGGGGGAGCAGTTTGCCCTGGCGGGCGTGGATCAGCTCGGCCCCGGCGATGACTTTTTCGTCGGATTCCGGCCGGCGGAAGATGCGGCGTATTTTCGGGCTGCCGGTCTGGATGCCCATTTCCACGTAGCACAAGCCGGCGTCGATGAGCAGGTCGAGCTTGTCGGCGCTCAGGGTCGTGGGCGAGGCCTGACAGAACAGCGGCAGGCCGATATCCTTTTTATAGGCTGCGGCAAAGGCCTCCAGCCAGTCCATTTTCCGGGAAAAAAAGGTGTCGTCGAACAGCTGGATGCCTTCGATGAAGGGATAACGGGCCGTGATCTCGCGCAGTTCGGCCATGACGTGGGGCACGCCGCGATTGCGGAAATAGGGTGTGGGGCCGCCGCGAAAAAGCGCCTTGACCGTGGGCACGTTGCAATAGGCGCAACCGTGGGGACAGCCCCGGTCGGTCATGGTGCGGTAGACGCGCAGCAGCCGGCCCTTGCGGTAGGGCACGCGGGGCAGCGCCTGGCGCAGGATGTCGGCGTCGAGCGGCACGATGCCGTGGGCTTCCGGGGCGTGCACGTATTGGTCAACGCCACTGAAATCGAAAAAGGGCAGCGCGTCCAGATCGGCCACCAGCGGGGCCAGTCCGTTGTCCACCAACTGCCCGTCCCGGCGCGTCCAGATGCCGGGGATGGCGTCGGCCGGGCCATTCGCGTCCAGGGCGTCGAGCAGCTGGCGCAGGGAGGTTTCGCCCTCGCCCCGGCAGACGTAGTCCGCGTGGTCCAGGCCTTCCTCGGGGCGCACCGTGGCGTGGATGCCGCCCCAGACGACCGGCAGGCCCAGTCGTTCGCGGACGGCCTCGGTCAGCTGCACGGCCCGGTCGAAATAGTTGGTGAAAAACGACACCCCGAGCAGGTCCGAGCCGGCGGCCAGCTCCAGGGCCTGGGCCACGATCCGGTCGGGATAGCGGTAGATAAACGAGCCGTCTTCCTGCAACCGGCCGATACTTCCCGGAAAAAGGACGAGGCGCACGTCGTGGCCGGCGGCCTTGAGGCTGGCTTGCAGCGAACGCACGCCAAAGGCCGACAGGTCCGGCGGGGTGGGGGAAAAAAGGGTCAGGCGGGCCATGGCGCGGAATCGTCCTCCTTGCGGATGCGGCGGATAATGTCCGAGGTGCTGCGGCCCTGTTCCAGGGGCACGAGCACCACCCGGCCGCCGGTGGCGGTCACGACCTCGGCCCCGACCACCGTATCCAGGGTGTAGTCCCCGCCCTTGGCCAGCATGTCCGGGGCCACGGCGCGGATGAGTTCCAGGGGCGTGTCCTCGTCGAACAGGGTCACCGCGTCCACACAGGCCAGCGAGGCGAGCATCCGCGCCCGGGATGTCTGGTCCTGGACCGGCCGGGTCGGCCCCTTGAGCCGGCGCACCGAGGCGTCGGTATTAAGCCCCACGATGAGCCGGTCGCACTCCCTGCGCGCCCCGGCCAGCATGGCGGCGTGGCCCGGGTGGAGCAGGTCGAAGCAGCCGTTGGTGAAGCCCACCGACAGCCCCAGCCCCCGCCACAGGGCCACGGTCTCCAGCAGGCGTTCGCGGTCGAGAATCTTGAGGTCGGCGTCCTCGCCCGAGCGGCGCAGCACGGCCCGGCGCAGTTCGTCGGGATGCGCCGCCGCCGTGCCGATC
Organism: Pseudomonadota bacterium; assembly: GCA_023426275.1. Taxonomy (GTDB): domain Bacteria; phylum Desulfobacterota; class Desulfovibrionia; order Desulfovibrionales; family Desulfovibrionaceae; genus Solidesulfovibrio. The sequence continues at coordinate 4,642 of JAFABC010000160.1, forward strand.
TTGCCGACCACGATGCCGGCGGCCACGTTGGCCAGCCAGGCGCACAGCGGCAGGTCCGCGCCCACGGCCAGCCCGGCGGCCATGACCGCGGCCACGGTGTCGCCCGCGCCGGACACGTCGAAGACCTCGCGCCCGGCCGCCCGCACGTGCACGACCGGCCCGTCGGCCGGGTAGAGGGACAAACCCTCCTCGCTGCGGGTCAGGCAGATGGCCCCCAAGCCGTGGCCGGCCAGCAGGCCCCGGGCGGCGGCTTCGTAGTCGCGCTCTCCGTCCAGCTCCCGGCCGGCGGCCGCGGCCAGCTCGGCCCGGTTGGGCGTGAGCAGGGCGGCCCCGTGGTAGCGGGAAAAGTCCGCGCCCTTGGGATCGACCACCACGGGCACGCCCCGGCGGGCGGCCTCGGCGAACAGTTCGGCCAGCAGCGCCGGCGTGACGCCGCCCTTGGCGTAGTCGGACACGAGCACCACGGCGACGTCGTCGAGCAGCTCACGCACGGCGGCCAGCAGTCCGGCCACCGTGGCCGTGGACACCGGGGCCACGGTCTCGAAATCCGTGCGCAGCAGGTGCTGCGCCCCGGCCACGTAGCGGGTCTTGACCGAGGTGCGCCGGCCCGGCTCCTCGACCAGCCGGGCGCCGCCGGCGCATTTTTCCGCCAGCAGCCCGGCCAGATCCCGGCCGGCCGCGTCGTCGCCCACGGCGGCGGCAAAGGACGCCCGCGCGCCCAGGGCGGCCAGGTTGCGGACCACGTTGCCCGCGCCGCCGGGCATGGACAGCTCGCCCTCGATGGCCAGGATGGGAATGGGCGCTTCCGGGGAAATGCGGCGCACCCGGCCGCGCACGAAGCGGTCGAGCATCACGTCGCCGACCACCAGCACGTTGGCCCGGGGCAGCCGGTCGCACACGGCCATGGCCTGCCGGGCGCGGGTGATGTCCAACAGCGCGTCGTCGGACCGGGCGGCATCCTGCGGCGAGTCGGGAGGGGACGGCGTGGTGGACATGGACGCGGCCTCCGGCGCGGTCAGCGGTAGGGGTTTTCCCGGGACAGGTGGCGGGTCACGTAGTCGGCCACGGTCGTTTCCAGGGACGCGGGCGCGAAGGGATAACCGGCCCGGACCAGCCGCTCCATGCGGGCTTCCGTGAAATATTGATATTTGTCGCGCAGTTCGACCGGCATGTCCACGTATTCGATGCGCGGTTCCCGGCCGGCCGCCCGGAAGCCGGCGGCGATGAAGTCGTGGAAGGTCCGGGCCGTGCCCGTGCCCACGTTGAAAAGGCCGCTGACGTCCGGGTGGTCGAGCAGCCAGAGCACCACCTGTTCGACCTCACGCACGTACACGAAATCGCGCTTTTGCCCGCCGTCGGGGAAATCCGGCCGGTGGGACTTGAACAGCCTGACCGGCCGGCCGGCGGCGATGTCGGGCCACAGCTTGGTCAGCACGCTTTGCATGGAGACCTTGTGGAACTCGTTGGGGCCGAAGACGTTGAAGAATTTGAGCCCGGCCCACTGCGGCGGCAGGGCCTCGCCCCGGGCGGCCCGACGGCAGACCACGCGGTCGAAGGCGTGCTTGCTGAAGGCGTAGAGATTGAGCGGCGTCAACCGGGCCAGGGCGGCCGGGTCCGGGTCGTCGTCAAAGCCCCGGGAGCCGTCGCCGTAGGTGGCCGCCGACGAAGCGTAAAGAAAGGGCACTTCGGCCGCCGTGCAAAATTCCAGCAGATCCAGGGAGAAGCGGAGATTTTCGCGCACCACGGCGTCGCCGTCGGTGACCGTGGTGGCCGAGATGGCCCCCAGGTGGACCACGGCGGACAGCCGCCGGCCCCGCCGGGCCAGCCAGTCGGCCAGGGCCTCGGGAGCCACCCAGTCGTCGAAGTCGCGGGCGCGCACGTTGCGCCATTTGCCGCCCGAGCGCAGGCGGTCGCACAGGACAAGGTCGCAGCGCCCGGCCTCATTGAGGGCGGCGGCGATGTTGGAGCCGATGAATCCGGCCGCGCCGGTGACAAGGATCATGTTCGCGGACCTTTTGGCGGACTGCGCCGGTTGCGGAGCGGAAGGCTGGCCGTCTTCCGTTGAAAGGCACGGCCGAAATGTAGGGACAGGCAACGGTCTTGGCAAGGCCGGGCCGGTTGGGGCTCAGGACGGGGCGTTTTTCCCGTTGTCCGTCGCTTCCAGGGCGTCCAGACGCTGTTCCACGGCGGTCAGACGCTGTTGCAGGTCGTCTTTCTCCGCCGTCTGCCGCACCCGGCAGGCCGCCGAGTCCTCCAGCAGGTCGTCCAGGATCAGGTTCTTCTCGAACCAGGCCCGCAACATCGTGCTCAGGTAGCGCCGGCCCATCTCGCTCAGATGCAGATTGGAGCTGCCCCAGGTCCGGCCCTGCCAGGAAATGGGAACCTGCGCGATGGCGTAGCCGCGAATAAGCGCGTTGAGCGACAGTTCGATGGTGATGTTGAAGTGGCAGGCTTTCAGCGGCCCGATGTCGCGGATCACTTCGGCCCGGTAGGCCTTGAAGGAATTGGTCAGGTCGTTGAAGCGCGTCCAGAACAGCAGCCGCAGCATGTGGTTGACCAGCCGGTTGGCCACGCGCTTGACCAGCGGATAGTTGACGCAGCGCGACCCCTTGATGAACCGGGAGCCGTACACGCAGTCGAACCCCTGCCCGATCTTGCGGTAATAGGCGACCACATCCTCGGGATCGTCGGACTGGTCGGCCATGCACAGCACGATCACGTCGCCGTCTGCCCGGGCCAGCCCGGCCCGCACCGCCCGGCCGAAACCGCGCGGCGGCTGGCGGCGCACCACCGTCACCCCCGGGTCCGCGGCGGCCAGTCCGGCCAGCGTCGCGGCCGTGCCGTCGGTGCTGTTGTCGTCGACCAGCACCAGCTCATAGGGGATCGCCTCCCGGACCAAGACCTGTTGCAGGCCGGCCACGGTGGCGGTGATGTTGCCTTCCTCGTTGTAGGCGGGAATGACCACGGACAGTTTGGGCAGGACAGTCACGGCGGCACCTCGGACCAACACGGGCTTTTTGCCGGGTTGTGCCCTGACTGGTGGATAAAATCAAGACGCGGCGCGGGTTTCCAGCAGATGCCACCAGCCGGGGCGGGCGCGCACCGCCTCGCCGTAGACGGCCATGAGCGCGGCGGTCATGGCCGTGGCCGCCGCCGTCCTGTCCGGCGTCTCCGGCGCGGGGATCGGTTCGCCAAGGCGCAGGCGGTACGGCGCGTCCGTACCGGGCGTCAGCAGCCCGGGCAGCAAGACCGCCCCGCCGGACAGGGCCAGCCTGGCCGCGCCCAGGGGCGCGGCCAGCGCGCCGCCCGGGAATTCGAAAGTGCCATGCCGGCCAAAAGCCGGCTGCCCCGGCGCGTCGTCGATGGTCGTCATGACCACGCCGCCGGCCCGCACATGGGCCAGGGCCTGCCGCGTGCCCGCCCCGGGCTCCACGATGCGGGCCGGGATGCGGGCCTCCAGCTTCCGACGCAGCCGCAAGGCCACCTGCCGGCCGACAAACGACAGGCCGGCGTCGTTCAAATAGCCGATCTGCACCATGGGAAACCCGAGCAGCCCCAGCACCGTCAGCGGCAATTGCGTGGGGCCGTAATGGCCGATGGCCACCACCGCGCCCCGGCCGTCCCGCCGCGACGCCTCCAGGTGCGACAAGCCCTCGATCTCCAGCACGTCGCGCCAGTTTTCCGACGTTAGCCTCGGATAGACGAAGACCGACAGCTGGTTGGCGTAGTGCGTCTCGAAAGCCGCCACCGCCTCCCGCCGCCGCGCCGTGGCCGAAAGCTCCGGGGCCACCAGTCCGGCCGCCCGCTCCAGCCGCGCCCGCCGCCCGCCGGCCAGGGCCGCATGGAGCCGCCCCAGCCCGCGCAGGACCGCAAAACCCATCGCCGGCGGCATCACCCGCACGGCGTAGCGCAACGGATACCAGACCAGCAGCCGCAGCAGGTCCCGCGCCGGCCGTTCATGCACACGCATTGAAGATGCCTCCGGCGGCCGGGGGGCATGATGCC
>JAFABC010000168.1 GCA_023426275.1 Pseudomonadota bacterium
AGGTACGCCAGCATCGCTTCGCGCCGCAGCAAGATATCCCCTTCGAGGGGGGCCGGGGGGCATCATGGCCCCCGGCCGCCGGAGGCATCCTGTTGTTGTAGACAGGCCCTACGTCAGCAGGCCGCGCTTCCCAAGTCGCCAGGCGTAGTAGACCACCGCGCCGAACAGCACGATGCCAAGCGCCTGGGCGGCCAGCCCGGCCGGAGCCACCACCGTTGCCGGATCGGTGCGCACCCAGACCACGGCCGTGGAAAAGACGTTGAGGACGAAGGCCAGGGCCAGCACGGCCACCGCCCGTTTGCGGAGCGAAAAAAGCAGTGTCACCCCGACCAGGGTGATGCCGGCGTTGAGATAGCCGATCACCCGGTCGAAAACCGTAAACCGGGCCAGATAGGCCTGCTGTTCGGGCGTCATCTGCACGCCGCCGGCCGTGACGAAAAAGAGCCCCACAATCACCTGGATGGAACTGACCAGATAAAACAGGAAAATGACCCAGACCAGGATGGGTCGTTTGCGCTGGGCGCCGGATGCGTCGGGCATGGCCACCTCCCTTTGTCGCGGACTGTACGAGGCGGCTTGTGCCGCGTCAAACGCGCCAAAGCCGCCCCGACTCGACAAAATCCCCGCGAGCCCTTACACATTCCGCTGTGTCGGGGGACACAAGGGAGGCGAAATGGCGAAAATTTTGGTGATCGACGACGACACCCACATCCGCGAAGTCTGCAAGCTCGTCATCGAAGGAATGGGCCACGAGGTCGAAACCCGGCCCGGCCTCAACAAGGGGCTGGAGGCCCTGGACGAGACCCCCTACGATGTCGTCTATCTCGATGTGGACCTGCCCGACGGCAACGGCCTGCTCTCCATCCCCAAGATCACCGAGCGAGACAAGGCCCCGGAAGTCATCATCTTCACCGGCGCGAGCTACCCCAACGGCGCGGAACTGGCCATCAAGAACGGCGCCTGGGACTACATCGAAAAGCCGGCCACGGCCGAGTCCATGACCCTGCCACTTATCCGCGCCCTCCAGTATCGCAAGGAGAAATTCGCCCACCGCCCCCCGACCGTGGCGCTCAAGCGCGAGGGCATCATCGGCAACAGCCAGCGCATTGCCAGTTGCCTGGATCTCGTGGCCCAGGCCGCCAACGCCGACGCCAACACCCTGATTACCGGCGAGACCGGCACCGGCAAGGAGCTTTTCGCCCGGGCCATCCACGACAACAGCGACCGGATCGAAGGACCGTTCGTGGTGGTGGACTGCTCCAGCCTGACCGAGACGCTCATCGAATCGGTGCTGTTCGGCCACGCCAAGGGCGCGTTTACCGGCGCGGAAAAAAAGCAGGACGGCCTCATCAAGCAGGCCGACAAGGGCACGCTTTTCCTCGACGAGGTGGGCGAGCTGCCCTTTGCCCAGCAAAAAGCCTTCCTGCGCGTGCTGCAGGAACGCCGCTTCCGTCCGGTCGGGGCCAAGGAGGAGGAAACAAGCGACTTCCGGCTCGTGGCCGCCACCAACAAGGACCTCGAAGCCATGGTCGCGGCCGGCGATTTCCGCAACGACCTGCTTTTCCGCCTGCGCACCATGCACATCCACATCCCGCCCCTGCGCCAGCGCGACGAGGACATCCGCGAACTGGCCATCTATTACATGAACGCCTTTTGCAAAAAGTACAAAGTGCCGCTCAAGGGCTTTTCCCCGGAATTTCTGGACAGCCTGGAGGAATACGACTGGCCGGGCAACGTGCGCGAACTGGTCAATCTCATGGAAAACATCATCGTGCGCGCCCAGTTCGAGCCCACCCTCTACCCCAAGCATCTGCCGCCCGAGGTGCGCATCCGCATCATGAGCGGCAAACGCCAGGAACTGGCGGCCCAGCAGGAACAGGAGGCCCTCGGCATCCCGGAACCGGTGGCCGCGACCGGCGCGCCAAGTGGGTCAGGCGGGTCGAACGGCGACGGGCCGCTCACGATCACGCCCTTCGATTCCTACAAAAAAAGCACCGAGCACCGATATTTCAAGGCGCTGATGCAGGAAACGGGCGGCGACATCCACAAGGCCTGCGAACTGTCCTCGCTCGGCAAGCAGAGCCTGTACCGCTACCTGCGCATCCACGGCATTCCCACCCGGCCGTAACCGGCGGGGAGCAGGAACAAAAGATACGACGGGGCCCCGGCCCCCTTCACCAGGGACGCAGCCCGGCCCGAAACGGGCTTGCGAAAGCAACGCCCCTTGGCCGCCGCAGGCGTCCCCCGCCTAAACGTATTCGCGGGGATTGAGCCCGAACAGGCAGAACACCTCGTAGGGAATGGTCCCCCACCACACGGCCAGCTCGTCGGCCGTCACCGCCCCGGGTCCTTCGCCGCCAAGCAGGTGGATGGTGTCGCCGGGCGCGACCTCCAGGCCCGACACGTCGACCGCCGTCAGCTGCATGCACACCCGGCCGAGGATCGGCACCCGCCGGCCCCGCAGGCACATGAACCCCCTGTTGGACAGGCCCCGGCTGTAGGCGTCGGCGTAGCCGGCCGCCACGATGGCCACCCGCATGTCGCGCTCGGCGATAAAGGTCCGGCCGTAGCTGATGGACGCCCCCTGGGGCAGGTCGTGGACGGATACGATGCGGGTGACGGTCTCCATGGCCGGCAGCAGCCCGGCCCCGAGCGATTCCTGGTCCGTACCCTGAAACGGATTGACGCCGTAGAGCGCGATGCCGGCCCGCCGGGCCTCGAAGCCGTATTCGGCCGCGTGGGCCAGGATGCCGGCGCTGTTGCACAGCGACCCCTCGAAGCGCAGGCCGCCGTGGCGCAGGGCCTGGCAGATGCGGGCGAAGCGCGCGCCCTGGCTGCTCACGTAGTCAAAGGCCGTGGGGTCGTCGGCCGTGGCCAGATGCGAGCTGACCATGACCGGTTCAATGGCCGGCAGGTCGGCGAGACGCCCCAGCAGGCGCGGCACGTCGGCCTCGGTAAAGCCCAGCCGGGCCATGCCCGTGTCGAACTTGAGCGCCACCCGGGCCTTTTTCCCGAGCTTCGCCCCCAGGGCGGCCAACCGCTCCAGCTGGCCCGCGTCGTGGATGAAGGGAATGATGTCCTTTTCCAGGACCAGGGCGTCGTCCTCGGGCAGCACCGGGCCGAGCAGGGACACGATGGCCCCCTTTTCGCCGGCATCGCGCAGGGCCGCGCCCTCGGCCACCGAACCGATGGCAAAGGCGTCGCAGCCGGCCCCGGCCAGGGCCCGGGCCGTCTCGATGAGGCCATGCCCGTAGGCGTCGGCCTTGACCACGGCCAGGACATGGCCGCCGAAACTCTTGAGGCGGGTGTAGTTGGCGGCGATGTGCGACAGGCGCACCCGGGTGCGCAGGTAGTTATGGGCAATCGACATGGGCTGCTCCTTGGGCGTTTGGCCGGTGAGTATCTACGCCCATCGCCGGCGCTTTGCCACCCGTTCGCACCGATCTTCCGCGCCGGCCCGCCGGCCCCTGACGGTCCGTCTGGCCCCCGGAAACGACTTGGCGTATGCTTCCCCCATGTCACATGCCCTCAAGCATCGCGCCATCCGTATTCTGCCCGCCGAACTGCAAAACCAGATTGCCGCCGGCGAGGTGGTGGAACGCCCGGCCAGCGTCCTCAAGGAGCTGGTGGAAAACAGCCTGGACGCCGGCGCTTCCCGCGTCGAGGTCGCCATCGAAGGCGGCGGCCGCACCGCCCTGGTCGTTGCCGACGACGGCTGGGGCATGACGCCCGAGGAACTGCCGCTTTCCGTCACGCGTCACGCCACGAGCAAGATCGCCTCCATGGAGGAGCTGGCCGGCATCGAAAGTTTCGGTTTTCGCGGCGAGGCCCTGCCGAGCATCGCCTCGGTGTCGAGCTTCACCATCACCTCGCGCCACGAGAGTTTCGACGAGGGCGCGTTCTTGCGCGTGGAAAGCGGCCGCATCATGGAACAGGGGCCGGCCGCCCTGCCGCACGGCACGCGCATCGAGGTGCGCGACCTGTTCGCCGCCGTGCCGGCCCGGCTCAAGTTCCTCAAATCGGAAGCCACCGAGACCAAGCGGGCCACGGAGGTCTTTTGCCGGGCCGCCCTGGCCCGGCTCGACGTCGCCTTCAAGCTGACCGTGGGCGGCCGCACCGCCCTGCGCTTTCCGGCGAACCAGACGCTCACGGCCCGGCTGGCCGGCATGTGGCCTCCGGCCATCACCGACGACCTGTTCGCGTTCGACTACGCCCTGGGCCCCATCCGCATCGACGGCGTGCTCGGCAAGCCGCTCAAGGCGCAGGGCCGGGCCGACCGGATGCTTTTTTACGTCAACGGCCGGGCCGTGACCGACCGGCTGCTCCTGTCGGCCGTGCGCGAGGCCTACAAGGGCCGGTTGCTGGCCCGGGAATACCCGCAGGTGGTCATCTTCCTGGCGGTGCCGCCCGAGGACCTCGACGTCAACGTGCACCCGGCCAAGACCGAAGTGCGGTTTCGCGACGAACAGATCGTGTTTCGCAACCTGCGCCGGGCCGTGAGCGAGGCCCTGGACAAGGCCCTGGTCCTGCGCACGGTGCCCGCGCCCGAGCCCTGGGTGAAAAGCGACGGCGAGCTACCCAAATTTCCCTCGCGCCGGGATTTCCTGGACGAACTGGCGCGCAGCAACGCGCCAAGCCCCTCGGAAACCGTGCCCATGGCCGGCGGCGTGCGGGAAGCCCCGCCACACGCGGCGCTCCGGGATGTCCCCCCCGCGGCCGACGCGACAGACCAGCCGGCCCGCACGCCCTTTCAGGCCGTCGCCGACAACCGCCGCCAGGGCCAACCCGCGCCGGTGCGCCATCCCGACCCGCCGGCCGTGGAGCGCCATCGGACCGAAGCGGCCCAGACCGCGCCGCCCGCCTTCGAAGCCGAACCCGGCCCGCCGGCCCTGTCCCCCCAGGAAGACCAGGAGCCCCGGCTGCCGCCCGAGGTGCGCTACCTCGGCCAGTTCGCCGACACCTACCTCATCGTGGACCTCGGCCGGGAACTCGTGCTCGTGGACCAGCACGCCGCCCACGAACGCGTCATCTACGCCGCCATGGAGGCCACAGGTTCGCGCGGCAACAGCCGGCCGGTGGGCATTCCCCTGGAAATGACACTGCACCCGTCCGAACAGGCGGCCCTCCAGGAACTGGCCGGCGAACTGCGCGCCATCGGCTACAATCTGGAATCGCCGCGTCCCGGCGTGGTGGCCGTCACGGGCGCGCCCCCGGGACTCACCCTCGGGCAGGCCCGGGAATACCTGACCGCCGCCCTGTCCGGGCAGTCGAAGAGCCTGCACGACCTGTGGATTCTCATGAGTTGCAAGACGGCCATCAAGGCCGGCACCAGGCTGGCCGACGACGAGGCCGTGGCCCTGCTCGACCAGTGGGCCAGGGCCCCGGACCGGGACTACTGCCCGCACGGCCGGCCCGTGACCGTACGCTTCGGCCGCCACGAACTGGAAAAGCTCTTCAAGCGCAAAAAGTAGTTCCCTCCGGCCCGGCTCCCGCCTTGCCAAACTTGCTCAAAATGTTCACAACCGGTGGCGGCGAAATCACGGCCCATGCCGTGTTCGCCATTTTGTAGACGCCGCTGCCCCTTTTCCCTGCCAAGGGGGGCCGGGGGAAATCCTCCCCGGCGGGGTGAGGGGCAGAGCCCCTGCCGGTGAGCTCTCGCCGGAAGCCAGGAGATGAAGCCATGCTTGCCATTTTGGACTACAAGGCCGGCAACCAGACCAGCGTGCGCCGGGCCCTCGACCACCTCGGCATCCCCTGCCGCATCACCGCCGATCCGGCCGTCATCGCCGACGCCGACGGCGTTATTTTTCCCGGCGTGGGCGCGGCCGGCCAGGCCATGCACGAACTGACCACGACCGGTCTCGACGCCCTGCTCACCGAGCAGGTCCAGGCCGGCAAACCCCTGCTCGGCATCTGCGTCGGCTGTCAGATCCTGCTCGACTACAGCCCGGAAAACAACACCACCGCGCTCGGCATCGTGCCCGGCCAATGCGCCATGTTCTCCCCGGCCCTGGACGACGAGGACGGCATTCCCATCCGCATCCCCCACATGGGCTGGAACAGCGTGCGGCTGGCCCGGCCGTGCGAACTCTTCGACGGCATCGACCGGGAGGCGGAATTCTATTTCGTCCACAGCTACTACCCCGTGCCGGCCGCCGAATACGTCATCGGCGTGACGGACTACGGCCTGCCCTTTTGCTCCGTGCACGGCCGCAAGGGACTGTGGGCCGTGCAGTTTCACCCGGAAAAAAGCGGTCGTCCGGGACTGGCCCTGCTTGCCAACTTCGCCGCCTACTGCAAGGAGGCCTAGCCCATGCTCTCCAAACGCGTCATTCCCTGCCTGGACGTCCGCGACGGCAAGCTCACCAAGGGCATCAAGTTCAAGGGCAACGTGGACATCGGCGACCCGGTGGAAACCGCCCGCCTCTACTACGAGGCCGGGGCCGACGAACTGGTCTTTTACGACATCACGGCCTCCAGCGAAGGCCGGGGCATCATGCTCGATGTGGTCGACAAGGTGGCCAGCCAGATTTTCATCCCCTTTTCCGTGGGCGGCGGCATCTCCACCGTCGAGGACATGCGCGCCGTGCTGCTCGCCGGAGCGGAAAAGATTTCGGTCAACTCCGCAGCCGTGAAAAATCCCGACATCATCAGCGAAGGCGCGGCCGCCTTCGGCTCCCAGTGCGTGGTCGTCGGCATGGACGTCAAACAGGTGCCGGTCAGCGAACAGATTCCCTCGGGCTACGAGATCGTCATTCACGGCGGCCGCAAACCCATGGGCATCGACGCCATCGAATGGGCCAAGACCGTCGAGGCGCTCGGCGCGGGCGAGATCTGCTGCAACTCCATCGACGCCGATGGCGCCAAGACCGGCTACGAGCTGACGCTTACCCGGCTGATCAGCGAAGCCGTGACCATCCCGGTCATCGCCTCGGGCGGCGCGGGCAACCCCGACCACATGGCCGACGCCGTGACCACCGGCAAGGCCTCGGCCGCGCTCATCGCCTCCATCGTCCACTACGGCGAATACTCCATCAAGGACTGCAAGGACCGCATGGCCGAACGCGGCGTCAAAGTGCGCCGGGTGTGGTAAAAAAGCGGTAATCCGGCGATCCGGAGGGGCCTTGGGCTCCTCCGGGACCATCCCATAAAGGGAAGAAAAAAACGTCCGAGGGATCGGACGTTTTTTTCTTGCGGGAGGAAATGAAAATGAGTATTTAGGGCACTAAATTTACGGAGAGGAAAATGTTTGATCTTCGCGAACTGCCCAGTCGGCAAGCGTTGGAAACGTTGCGGCAACGCTACCCGAACCTCGATGTCGGGGCGGTGGACACGTTTTTGCGCCTGCTGCGCACCGGCGAGGACGCCCAGGCCACCATGGCCCGCCATCTGGCCCGGCATGGCCTGTCCCAGCGCCGCTTCGCCGTGCTCATCCTGCTGGCCCGCAATCCCGAGGGCCTGTCCCCTTCCCGCCTCGCCGCCGCCACGGGCGTGTCCTGCGCCACCATGACCGGCGTGCTCGACACCCTGGAACGCGCGGGCTGCATCCGTCGCCTGCACAGCGACGAGGACCGCCGCACCATCACCATCCTGCCGGCGGACAAGGGACTGGAACTCCTCGACACGGTCCTCCCCGGCCACTACGACCGGGTGTCCACGGCCATGGGATTTCTCAGCCCGGATGAACAGGACACGCTGATAACGCTCCTGGGCAAGGTGGCCCGGGGCATCGACGCCGTGTCCTGAGGGGCGAAGCATACGCGTGATTCGCGCGGTTGCCACAACCTGGGGCACATATTTAGGGAACATAATTTACGGACACATAAAAAAGGAGCAGCGATATGGAAACGTCGCGGACACGACTTGCCGGCAAGACGGTGCTCATCACGGGCGGCAGCGACGGCATCGGCCTCGGCATGGCCCAGGCCTTTGCCGCAGCCGGAGCCTTTGTCATCCTGGCGGCCCGCAACCAGGACAAGCTGGCCCAGGCCCAAACGACCCTGGCCGGGGACTCGGCCGCCATCCCGGCCGATCTGGCCAGACCGGGCGCGGCCGAAACACTGGCCGCCGCGGTCCTGGCGCTTGGACGCGGCCTCGACGTGCTCGTCAACAACGCCGGCATCGGCCGCTTCGACCCCATCGAGGCGGTTACCGAGGAAGGCTTCGAGACCCACCTGACGCTCAACCTGCGCACGCCCTTTTTCCTGACCCGGGCCCTCATTCCGGCCCTTACGGCGACCCGGGGCACCATCATCAACATCTCGTCGTACTTCGCCGATCGGATGCTTCCCGGCCGCCTGTCCTCGGTCTATTCCATGACAAAAGGCGGCCTCGACTCCCTGACCAAGGCCCTGGCCTTCGAACTGGGGCCGGTCGGGGTGCGGGTCAACGCCATCGCCCCGGGCACGGTGGATTCCCCGCAGGTCCGGCACAATCTCGACCGCCTGCCAGCCGAGGGGCAGGCGCGCTTCCACGAGATGATCCAAACCATCTACCCGCTCGGGCGCATCGGCAGACCGGAAGACATCGCGCCGCTGGCCGTGTTTCTGGCGTCGCCGGACGCGGCCTGGATCACCGGCCAGATCTTCCACGTGGACGGCGGGTTGACCACCAACTGACGGGAAGGAGGAGAAGAAGAATGCCTCCGGCGGCCGGGAGGGGGTCACCCCCTCCCGGACCCTCCCGAAAGGGGCTGGCGGCCGAACGGTTGGTTGGTCGGGTGGGGCTTCGAACGTTTGGCGGCGCGTTTTTTCCCTGGCCTTGCCAGGGAAAAAA
>JAFABC010000174.1 GCA_023426275.1 Pseudomonadota bacterium
CCCCTCCCGGCCGCCGGAGGCATCTTCTCGCTTCTTTTCTTTACTCCCCAAGCTACAGGCGCTTTTTAAATCCCGCCGATTCGAAATAGCCCAGGGCGGTGTAAAAGGCCCGGGCCCCCACCCGGCCGGGACCGGACACGAGCATCAGATAGAGGCAGTCGCGCACCCGGGCCCGGGCTTCGAGCGCGGCGAACAGCCGCCGCCCCACGCCCTGCCGCCGGTAGGGCGCGGCCACCACCACGTTTTCGACCACCATGAACGGCCGGCAGGCGCCGACCACGTCCCGGCAGACCACGCCGAGCAGCGCTCCGGCCAGCACCCCGTCCCGGGTGGCCCCGAGCAGGTGGTAGTCCGGGTCGCCGTCCATCTCGTCAAAGACGGCCGCCAGCCGGTCCATGTCCGACGGCAGCCCGGTCAGGGATTCGAAAAGTCCGGCCAGGGCCGGCAGTTGCCCGGCCGCGATGTCCGCCACCACCACCATGCGCGCCTCCTCGGGTTTGCCCAAGGCTGGCACAGGACGCGGCAAAAGGAAACGAACAAACCGGTGACGCGCGCTCCGAGGGGAGGGCGTCCGCGACGCGAAGCGAGGAGAAAGAGAGTCCGGACCGCCTACTGGGCCGTCGCGGCCGGAGCCGGGGGCTGGGACACGCCGGCCAGGACGGGCACCTGCTTGCCGGCCTTTTGGGCGGCCACGATTTGGAAGCCCTTGTCCAGGAGCTTGGCGGTTTCCCGTTCGCGCACCCCGGAGCTGCGGGAGCCGAGGACCACGGCGATGAGCCGGGTGTCGCCGCGCTTGGCCGTGGCGATGATGTTGTAGCCCGAGGAACAGACGAACCCGGTCTTGAGGCCGTCGACGCCCTCGTAGCGGCCGAGCAGGGAGTTGGCGTTGTGGCGCTGGCGGTTGTTGTGGGTGAAATACTGCATGGAGTGGATGGTCAGGGCCTTGGGGAACTGTTCCAGGTAGGCGGCGGCCAGATGCTGCATGTCCCGGGCGGTGGTGACCTGCCCGTCGGCCGGCAGGCCGTTGGGATTCATGAAGGCGGAATTGGTCATGCCCAGCCGCTTGGCCGTGGCGTTCATCAGGGTGACGAAGGTTTCCGGATGGCCGTCTTCCAGGTACTCGGCCATGGCCATGCAGGCGTCGTTGGCCGAGGCCACGGCAATGCCCTTGATGAGTTCGGTCACCTTGACGTGCTCGCCCGTGCGCAGGCGCATGTTGGAGCCGCCCTGGGTGGCCGCCCGGGCGGACACATCGACCACGTCCCAGGGGCGCAGCCGTCCCTGACGGATGGCGTCGAAAATGATGTAGAGGGTCAGAACCTTGGTCAGGGAGGCCGGCGCGATCTGGACGTCGGGATTCTGCTCGTAGAGCGTCTCGCCGGTGGTCATGTTCCACAGCACGGCCGCTTTGACGGTCAGCCGGGGAACGGTGCACACGCCGATATCGCCTTCCTCGTTTTCCTCCGCCGCGGGCACGGGCGCGACCGCCTTCCTGGCGTGGCGTTTTTTCTTGGACGCGACGGCCTTCTTGGCGGGAGCGGCTTTCCGGGAAGACCGCTTCGAGGACTTGCCGCCGGTTTTGCCGGATTCCTTGGCGACCTGTCCGGAGGACTTGGCCAGGGCGGGGGTCGTCTCGGCCAACGGCGCGAACACCAGGGCGAAAACGGCCGAGACAACGAGAAACAGGACGCGGAAGGAGACTTGCATATGGCAGGGTTTCCCATACAGGGCGAAAGGCTCCGGCCTGCGCGGCGCGCCCCGCCTAGGGCGCGGTTATGCGTCAACCAATGACGCCGCGCTTGTACCTGTGCGGCCGGGGAATGTCAAAAGGGGGCGGCGATTTTCCGGGGCGTTGCACCCCGGACCGGCTTGCCGTAGGATGGAGGAAGAGACAAGGGCGACGCCCTGTCCGCGATCCGTGAAATCCCTGGAGTCCGCGCATGCTACGCCTCCTTTTTTCCCTGGTTGTCCTGGCCCTGCCCATTCTTGCCGGATGCGCGCATCCCCCGGACGCTTCCACCCTGTCGGTGCGCACCACCGGCGACGCGCGCATCTATGGGGTCTATTCCCGAAATCCCGCAGGCATCGGCCGGCGCTGATTGCTTCCCATGACCGATCACAACGACTTTCCCGACATCCAGGAACGCCTGCTCAAGCTCGAAGAGGCGTTCGCCGACCACAACAACTACCAGTTCAAGAAGACCCTGGCCGAGTTGCGCCGGGCGGCCAAGATGCGGGCCAATGCCGCGGCCCTGTCCCGGGCGGAGCTGCTCGACTGCCGCAAGGAGACCGAGCGCACCCGCAAGCAGTGCGTGGACCTGCAAAACAAGCTGCGCACCGTGGTGGACCGCTTCGAAGGGAGTTTCACGGCCTTCGAGAAGTTCCGCAAGGCCATCCGGGTGGTGGAGCTCATGCGCAGCCACGAGGACCTGCCGGCCATTCTCGACCGCATCCGGGAGCTTTTCGGTCTGCGGGCCGTGAGCCTGTTGCTCGACGCCGAGGAATTCGCCCCCTTCGACCCGCCCGGAGCCCGGCTGGTGCCGGCCGAGGCCATGCGCCGGGCCCTGGCCGCCCTGGCGCCGGACACGCAACGTCCCGGCCCCTGCATGTGCCCCATCAGCGCCGTGCCCGACCCGGAATTTTTCTTCGGTCCGGGCTTTTGCGCCGAACGCAAGGTGTTGCTGCTCGGGTCCTGCTTCATTTCCCCGCTGCGCGACAAGTTCGGTCCCCGGCGGCTCATCGGCATCCTGAGCTTTTTCGACGCCAACCCCGACCGTTACACCAGCGAGAAAGGCTCGGAGTTCGCCTCCCATTTCGCCGACATCCTGGGCTACACCGTGGTCGACATCACGGACCGCAAAAAGGCCGAGCGCCTGCGCGAGGACGTGGAGCGCATGACCCGCCACGACCTCAAGTCGCCGCTGACGGCCGTGCTCACCCTGCCCCAGCTGTTGCGCCGCGACGGCAACCTGACCGAGCGGCAGGCCGACATGCTCAACCTCATGCAGCACGCCGGCTACCGGATGCTCAACATGATCAACCAGTCCCTGGACCTCTACCGCATGGAGCGCGGGGTCTACGAGCTGAGCCCGGCCAGGGTGGACCTGCTGCCCATCGTGGACAACATCGCCGGGGAGCTGCACGGGGTGATCGAGTCGCGCCGCCTGGCCCTGTCGGTGACGGTCCGGGGCCGGCCGCGCCAGGAGGGCGACGTCTTCGAGGTGCGCGGCGAGGAAATGCTGCTCTACACCATGCTGTCCAATCTGGTGAAAAACGCCCTGGAAGCCTCGCCCGAGGGCGCGCGCGTGACCGTGACCATGCGCGAGGGGCAGACCCTCGACGTGGCCGTGGGCAACGCCGGCACCGTGCCGGCCGAAATCCGGCCCCGGTTCTTCGAAAAATTCGCCACCGCCGGCAAGAAGGACGGCACCGGCCTTGGCACCTACGGGGCCCGGCTCATTGCCGAAACCCACGGGGCGAAAATCGCCATGACCACGGCCGAGTCCTGCGGCACGGTGCTGACCGTGTCCTTTCCCCGGCCGCGCACGCCGGCCGCCGCGCCCGACGTCGCCGACACCGCCGGGGCCGCCGGCGCAACGGGCAACACCCCGCCCGACGCGCCTCCCCAGGCCCCCTCGGCGGCCGGCTGATCCCCGCCGGCAAAGCGGACCACGACGCGAACGCGCCGCAGGCGCCGGGACGTTCCCTGGCGGCATCCTCAATATTTTGGGAAATAGACTGGAAAGGCCTCAGGCCGTGGCGGCCAGCATGACACCGGTCGCGCCGCCGGCCGAGGCGGCGGTGCCGGCCCGGGCGTAGGCCCGAAGCGCCCGCCCCGTGGTCGCGGCGGCCGGACTATGGTCCTGGTCCGCTG
>JAFABC010000186.1 GCA_023426275.1 Pseudomonadota bacterium
GTTTTTCCCCTGGCAAGGCCAGGGGAAAAACGCGCCGCCAAACGTTCGAAGCCCCACCGTCGGCCAACCCGACCAGCCGGGCAGCCATCCCCCCTTTCGGGAGGGTCCGGGAGGGGGTGACCCCCTCCCGGCCGCCGGAGGCCTCTTCCGTTTTTTAATGCGACGCGTAATACGCGTTGGCGAACAGGGCGCCGGCTTCGGCGATGAGCGCGCCGAGGTCGTTGGCCTCCAGCACGTCCCAGCCGATAAAGCCCACCCGCGCCCCTTCCGGCAGTCCCGAAGGGGCCAGCGGACAGGTGGGCGGAATGAGCGCCCCGGCGGCGATGGCCGCGGTTTCCGGACCAAGAAAGAAGTCGAGCATCGGCCCCAGGGCCTGTTTGGCCTTTTCCTTGACCATGACGAACAGCGGCGAGACAAGTCCGCCCTCTTCCGGCCAGATGAGCCGCACGTCGTCGCGCCGGGGTGCGGCGCTGGCGAAGAAATACGGCATGACGCCGATGGGCGGCGGATTGGTGCCCGGACCCGGCCGGAAAATCTGGGACGGATGGGTGTCGCAGACCATGGCCCGGCCAAGGGCCTCCACGGCCTTGGGGCCGTGGCGCAGACGGATGTGCAGCAGCAGCGTGGAGTCGCCGGCCGTTTCCGGCGGCCCGCACAGGCCAATCTTGCCGGCGTAGGCCGGATCGAGCAGGTCGTCGAAGGAACGCGGCACGGGCAGCCCGTCCAGGCGCGAGGTCACGACCGCCAGCACCAGCGGATTGACGGCGTAGATGCGGCACACCCCGCGCGGGTCGGCCAGTCCGGTCCCGTCCAGGGCGGCATGGACCTCCTGCGGCAACTGGGCCAGCAGACCGCTGCCGGCAAAACGGTCGCGAAAGCTCTTGGACAAAAAGCCGTTGAGCCCGGCCGACACGATCAGGTCCGGCACCTCCTCGGGGGAAACCAACCCCGAGGCCAGATCGTTGAGGGTGTGCTTGCCGCAGCTGTCCATAAAGATGCGCGGCCAGGGGAATTTTGGGCCGAGCCGCTCCTTGAGGTTTTCCAGGGCGATGGTCATGGGGGCCTTGAGCGGACAGGGCAGGCTCAAAAACATCCGCCAGCCCGGGCCGTCGGCGCGGTAGCCGTCGCAAAAAAGCGGGGTCATGCCCGTGGGCGGCCCGGCCGTGCGCAGGGCCTCGTCCAGGGCCCCGGCGGACAGCCCGTGCATGCCGAGCAGGGTGCGCAGCGTCAGAAACGGCGCGGCCGAAGCCAGGAATTCGGGATCGGTCACGGCGGTCACGCCGCTTGCGGCCAGCACGTCGCGGGCGGCCGGATGCCGGGCCAGAAAGCGGGTGACCGGCCAGTCAAGGGCCTCAGGTTCCATAATCTCCTCCCTCCTTGGGCGCGGCCACGCTACGGCCGCGGCGCAGGTCCTCACGGGCCGCCGAAAGCACCCCGTCCAGTTTTGCCAGCACGGCCAGGGCCTCCCGCTCGGCCGGCGCGGTTTCGATGACCGCGGCCACGGCCCCGCCGGAAAACACCAGCCGGCGCGAAGCCAGCAGGGCCAGCAGCGGGTCGTGGGTGGCCACGAGCACGATCTTGCCGCTGCCGGTCAGCAGCGAAATGGCCCGCCGACGGTCGATGCCGGCGTTTTCGATCTCGTCGACCAGCACGATGGGCGAGGCGCACAACCTGGCCACGTCGGCGATCATGAGCGCCCGGCTCTGGCCGCCGGACAGCGCGGTCAGGGGCGTGTCGGCGTCAAAGGGCTCGCCGGCCAGCTCGTTGGCCAGGGCGACCACCTCGGCGGCGGCCGTGGCGGCGTCGGCAATCAGCCGGCTTTCGGCGTGGGCCATGAGAAACGGCCCCACGGCCATGTCCATGACGAAATGCATGTTCTGGGACAGCTGGGCCACCAGCCGGCCGGACAGGGACAGCCGTCTGGCCGCGTCGGCGGGCGCGCCGTCGAGCAGCACCCGGCGGCCGGTCGGCGTGTCGCCGTCGGCCAGCCATTCGACATCGGCCAGAAACCGGCTCTTACCCGAGCCCGTGGGGCCGACCAGGGCGACCACGTCGCCGGGGCGCAGGGTCAGGTCCAGGCTTTCGGGCCGGCCGCGCTTGTCCGTGCCGCCGGCCACGGCCAGGGAGGCCACTTCCGGCCCGGTCGTGTCCAGGCGGGACAGGGCCTCGACAAAGCGGGCGAAGCGTTCGGCCAGCGCCTCCCGGGTCAGTCCGGCCTCGCCCAGGGCGTCCGGGGACAGGCCCGCGAAATAGGCCTCGGGCGTCTGCTCGGGCGCGGGCGCGGGCAGGCCCTGCAAGGTGAAGAAATCGCGGCCGGCGCCAAGCTCCCGCCACAGGTCGGCAAAGGGGCGCGTATTCATACGGCCGCCTCGCCGAAATCCATCTTGCGCACGTTGCCCATCTGATGGTCCTCGCCCACCCGGCGCTGGCCCAGGCAATAGGAACACACGGCCGCCGGCATGGTGAAGCGCAGGTTGGCCCCGTCAAGGCTCGGCGTCTCGGGCGCGCCGGCCAGGACATGGGCCAGGGCATCGGCCCCCTGCCCGGTCAGGCCGCTGACAAAAAGCACCGTGGCCTTGGGATTGACCCGGCGCACCCGGAAGGCGAACACCTCGCGTTCGGCCTGGGAGACCACGTCGCCCTTGGTCACGGCCACCACGTCGGCCAGCCGCAGCATGGGACCGATCTTGGCCGGGGTGTCCACGCCCGACAGGTTGTCCACCACGCACACGGCCAGCACGCCCTCGATATGGGGGGCGCAGCGGTTGCACAGCCCGGCGCTTTCGATGGCCAGGATCGACAGGTTTTGGCGCAGGCCCCAGGCATGGGCGTCGGCGGCGTTGCACACGTAGAAATGGTCCGGGCACAGGGCCCCGGACAGGCCGAGCACGGCCGGCACCCCGGCCCGGGCGAAAGCCTCCTTGTCGCGGCTGCCCAGGCAGTCGAACTTGACCACGCCCAGGGAGAGGCCCCGCCCGGCCAGGATGGCGGCGGTTTTGAGCAAAATCGAAGTTTTGCCGGACGACGGCGGTCCGGCCACGGTAACGCATTTCATGTCGGGTTGTTTCCTCCGGCGTTCGTTGCGGCCGGACAAGGGTACGGCGGGTCCCCCGATCAGGGCAAGCCCCGACCGGGGGACGCACGCCCTGCCGGGACTCAGCGGAAGCGGTCGTCGGAGCGGTAGGTGCCGGCTTTTTTGGCTTTCGTGGCGAACCAGCCGACCCGGCCGGCGTCCCAGACATCGAAATGGGGCACGTAGGGCTTGATGTCGAGAATGGGGGTGCCGTCGAGCACGTCGACATTGCGCAGGCGCACGGTCAGTCCGTCCACGCCTTCGAGTTCCAGGACCGACAAGCCGATGGGGTTGGGCCGCTTGGGCGAGCGGGTGGCGAAGATGCCATGGTCGGCGTTGTCCAGAAACGGCTTGACCGTCAGGTCGTAGCCGCTGACGCGGTGCAGATGGTAGAGCAAAAAGACGTGGGAAAATCCCTCGAGATCACGCAGCCCCTCGGCGAAATCCGGGTGCACGTCCACACTGCCCATAACGCCCAGGGCGCCCACAGGCTGGACGGGCATCCCCTGGATGTCGTGGAAGGGAGAATGCAAAATGCCGATGGGTCGGTAGGCGATGCCGTCAGAAATTTGGTTCACGGCGGTTCCTTGCGGGCGCGACGCCCGCGTCCGGGCATCCGGGGGCGACGCACGTCGCCGGGATGCGGGTTCCTTGCAATACAGGCCAGTCAACGGGACTCCTTGGTATGGTAGCCATACAAAGTTGTCGCGCACAAGACAACCGCCTTAAATGACACGAAATAAAGTATCCGCGTGACAGCGTGGCAGACGCCCGGATCAGGCGTCGAGCGTGGAGGAAACGCCGGAAAGCGCGTCGGCGTGCAGCACCATGTCGCGGGCCATGTCCTTGGCCGCAAGCAGGGCCCTGTCGGCTCGTTCCAAAAAATCCGTGCCACCGCCTGCCGCGCCGCCCTGGCGACTCGACAGACCGATGGTCACAGTCAGGGGGGTGGCGCAGCCCTGGCTGCGCCAATCATGGCCGGCCACGGCCCGGCGCAGCCGCTCGGCCACGGCCCCGGCCCGCTTAGGCGGCAGGCCGCCGAGCAGCACACAGAATTCATCGCCGCCGATGCGGGCCACGACGTCGCTGTCACGCACCTCGCCGGCCAGGATAAGGGCCAACCGGCGCAGGACCGCATCGCCCACGGCATGGCCGCAACCATCGTTGACGGCCTTGAAATGGTCGAGATCGACCAGGGCCACGCTCAGCCAGCCGTCGGTCTGCTCCATGGTGCGTAGCGCCCGGGCGAAGGCCGCCTCGAACCCCCGGCGATTGCGCAGGCCGGTCAGGGGATCGAGATCGGCCAGCCGGCGCAACTCCTGCTCGGCCCGGTCGCGGTGCAACAGCACGAAGCCGAGCGTGCAGGCGGCCAGACTCGGCACGGAAAGCAGCAAAAAGGCGTTGGTCTCCGGGCCCGGGGTGAAGATGTCCGGCCGCGGCGTCGTGACGGCCATCCACAGGCGCACGACAAAGGCCAGCGCGGCCAGCAGATAGCCCGCGCCGAGCATGACCAGCACGCCGCGATCATGCTCCCGACGCCGGGCCAGGATGACGGCCGCAATCAGGCTGATCTGGGTCACATAAAGCAGCGAGGCGAAAAAAAGCCGCAGTCGTGGTTCATGCAAAAAGACGGTGAAAATAAGCAGCGCCGGCCCGAGCGGCAGCGCATAGACCCAGACCGGCCGGCGTTTGCCGAAAAAGACCTCGAATGAAGCCCAGTAACACGACCAGGACAGGGTGAAAATCAGGTTGGCCACGATAATGGACAGCCCGTCGCCGATATGCCCGCGCAAGGCGAACAGCGGAGCCGACACGATCTGCGTCGCCAGCCCGGCCAGCCACAACCTCGCGCCCTTGGCCCGGTTGTCGGACAAGGCCACGGCCAGCAACACGGCCAGACAGACATGACTGCAAAAATAGATGATGCCGGCGGTACGAAAATCAAGATCGTACATCGTCCGAAGAGATAGCCCGAATACCAGCTCTCCGCAATTTTTTTATAGAGCTGCATTTGCAATGGTCGGACAAGTTGCAGTCACGGCGTGAGGAAGATGCCTCCGGCGGCCGAGAGGGGCACTGCCCCTCCCGGACTCTCCCGAAAGGGGGTGATGACCGGACGGTTGGGTGGTCGGGTGGGGCTTCGAACGTTTGGCGGCGCGTTTTTCCCC
>JAFABC010000191.1 GCA_023426275.1 Pseudomonadota bacterium
AACATGCGTTCGCGGCCCGTTTGTGATTTCCTGCTTGGAGAATTCGGGTCAGGACAGCGGGTGCGCGTCGTGCGCATGGCCGTGGATGTGCGCGAGCGCTTCCTCGGCCCGACGACGCATGCGGAACAGCGCGCGCAGGCAGGTCAGATCGTTTTCCCCGGCGATGGCTTCCAGAGCCTCGACCGCCACGGCCAGACGGGCCGTGTCGTCCATGGCCGGCATGGTCCCGGCCTCCACGATGGATTTTACTTTCTTTACCGTAGCCAGCGATGCCGCGTTTGCACTCATGCGTCCTTCTCCCAAGCTTGTCCGTGCGACGGTTGATTTACGGCGGGGGTCATACGCCCGCAGGCGGACGCTGTAAAGGGTTCTTCTGCCGGTTGACCATGGACCGGGAAAAGGAATATGAAACAATGGAAGCGACGCAGCCTGTCAACGGGGCTGCGCGCAAAGGAATGGTCGTGGGCAGGTTACCCCTGGACGCTCTGGAAGTGGGCATGACCCTGGCATCGGACCTCGTGGGGCCCGACGGCAACCTCTTGTTGCCAAAGGGAATGTCGCTGACGGACACGCTCATCGGCAGCTTGCGCAAACGCGGTGTTCCCGATGTGGACATCACCGAGGGTCCCGACGCTTCCGCCGTTGGGGCGGACGATATTCCCCCGGACATTCTGGAAACCGCCGCCAACGCGGTGGCCAGGCGTTTTCTGGCCAACGATGCCGGCCATCCGGCCATGGTCGCCCTGTTCCAGGCGGCCGCCCTGGCCCAGGCCCGTGATCTGGCCGCCGGCATTCCCCTCCCGCCCGACATCGGCCCCAATCCCCGGGCCGAATCCCTGGGCGACCTGTTTTTCCGCGAGGAAGGCGGGGTGGAGGAGCTCGTCGACAGCGAGGTCAAGCTGGCCTCCTTTCCGGACATCTATTTCAAGATCCGTCAGGTGCTCGATTCGCCCGTGAGCTCCTCGTCCCAGGTGGCCGACGTCATCAGCAAGGACACGAGCCTGACGGCCAAGCTCTTAAAGCTCGTCAACAGCCCGTTTTACGGCCTGCCCCATCGCGTGGATTCCATCTCCCGGGCGGTCATGGTCCTGGGCGGCCAGGAAGTTTCCACCCTGGCCCTCGGCATCTCGGCCATGAACGCCTTCAAGGACATCCCCCCGGAACTGATCAACATGCGCACGTTCTGGGAGCATTCCGTGGCCGTGGGCGTGTTCGCCCGCCTGCTTGGCGCGGCCGCGGGCCACAAGGGCGGCGAACGCCTGTTCGTGGCCGGCATCCTCCACGACATCGGCCGACTGGTCATCTTCAAGAAGCTGCCCCACGCCGCCGTGGAAGCCATCTACTACGCCCGGGCCAACATGCTGCCGCTGTGCGTGGCCGAAAGCGAGGTGCTGGGCTTTTCCCATCCGCTGGTCGGCGGCCGGCTGCTGCGGGCCTGGAAGTTCCCCGAGCCCCTGGTGGCCATGGTTTCCTGCCACCACGCGCCGGCGGCCTGCCCCGGCGACATCGAGGCGGCCATCCTGCACATGGCCGACATCATGGCCGTGGCCCTGGGCGAAACGCCCCCGGCCTCGCGCATGGTGCCGCCCCTGGACCCGGCGGCCTGGGACGCCCTGCGCATCGAGCCGGCCCGGCTCGGTGAGCTGGCCGTGGACGGGCGGGACCAGATCGCCGATATCGTGGGCGCGTTTTTCCCGGCCCGCAAGCAATAAGCAACGCAATCAAGCGAGGTTTCTCATGGCATTTGGCGATTTTCATCGCGGCCGTCGGCTGCGCCGCACGGCTTTTTTGCGCGACATGGTGCGCGAGACCGAATTGCGCCCGGCCGACCTGATCCAGGGCTATTTCGTGGTGGACACGCCGGAGGCCGATTTCGAAAAACCGCTCGGCGCCATGCCCGGCCAGTCCCAGCTCTCCGTGGACCGGCTGGTGGCCCGGGTGGGCCGGGCCATGGAGATGGGGCTGCGCTCGGTCATCCTGTTCGGTCTGCCCGAGAAAAAGGACCCGGTCGGCTCCGGGGCCTACGCCGATGACGGCATCGTGCAACGCGCCGTGCTGCGCCTCAAGGAGACCTATCCCGAGCTGGTCGTGGTCACGGACGTCTGCCTGTGCGAATACACCAGCCACGGCCACTGCGGCCTGCTCGACGGCCACGGCGAGGTGCAAAACGATCCCACCCTGGAACTGCTGGCCAAGACGGCCGTCAGCCACGCCCGGGCCGGGGCGGACATCATCGCCCCCTCGGACATGATGGACGGCCGGGTCGGGGCCATCCGCGCCGCCCTGGACGACGCCGGCTTCACCCACATCCCCATCATGTCCTACGCCGTCAAATACGCCTCGGCCTTTTACGGGCCGTTTCGCGAGGCGGCCGACAGCGCCCCGGCCTTCGGCGACCGGCGCGGCTACCAGATGGACCCGGCCAACGTGCGCGAAGGCCTGCGCGAGGCCGCGGCCGACCTGGGCGAGGGCGCGGACATCCTCATGGTCAAGCCGGCCATGCCCTATCTCGATGTGCTGCGACTCCTGCGCGACAATTTCGACACCCCGCTGGCCGCCTACCAGGTCAGCGGCGAATACGCCATGCTCCGGGCCGCCATCGACAACGGCTGGCTCGACGAGAAACGCGCCATCCTCGAATCCCTGACCAGCATCAAGCGGGCCGGGGCCGACATGATCATCACCTACTTCGCCGAACAGGTCCTGCCCTGGTTGTAACAGATTAGAAAGAGTGAAGATGCCTCCGGCGGCCGGGAGGGGCACTGCCCCTCCCGGACCCTCCCGAAAGGGGGGACGGCCGCCCGGTTGCTTCCTCCGGGGCAGGCAGTATATTCAGGGAAGCGCGCCGGCCGTCCGTGAGGGTGGGCGGGCGTCAAATCCAGTCCCAAGGAGGGGACCGGCGCGGGAGCCTCCGCCGTCGGTCCGCGATCTTCATATGCAGCATCCCCATGGCAAGGGTCCCGGCCATCCCCAGGCCGGCGGCCATCCTTTCGGACATCCGGGCGGCCAGCCCCAGGGCACGTTGCCCGGCGGCGTGCCGCCCCTGCGGCTGATCGCCTGGGAAGTCACCCGGGCCTGCAACCTGGCCTGCAAGCACTGCCGGGCCGAGGCCTGCCTCGATCCCTGGCCGGGCGAGTTCGACACCGCCGAGGCCAAGGCGCTCATCGACACCTTTCCCGAAACCGGCAGCCCCATCATTATCTTCACCGGCGGCGAGCCGCTGTTGCGGCCGGACATCTTCGAACTGGTGCGCCATGCCCGCAGCCGCGACCTGCGCTGCGTCATGGCTCCCAACGGCACGCTGGTGACGGCGGAAAACGCCCGGGAGATCAAGGCCTCGGGCATTGCCCGCTGCTCCATTTCCATCGACGCGCCGAACGCCGCCGACCATGACGCCTTCCGGGGCGTGCCCGGCGCGTTCGAAGGGGCGCTGCGCGGCATTGAGTTCCTGAAATCCGCCGGCGTGGAGTTTCAGATCAATACCACGGTCACCAAGCACAACATGGGAAATTTCAAGGAGATTTTCCATCTGGCTGACAAGCTCGGCGCGGCGGCCTGGCATATCTTCCTGCTCGTGCCCACGGGCCGGGCGGCGGAGCTCGGGGCCGAGATCATCACGGCCAGGGAATATGAAGAGGTGCTCAACTGGTTCTACGATTTCCGCAAGACCACAAAGATGCACCTCAAGGCCACCTGCGCTCCGCACTACTACCGCATCATGCGCCAGCGGGCCAAGGCCGAGGGCGTCGCCGTCACCCCGGACACCTTCGGCATGGACGCCATGACGCGGGGCTGTCTCGGCGGCACGGGCTTCTGCTTCATTTCGGCCGTGGGGCAGGTGCAGCCGTGCGGCTACCTCGACCTCGACTGCGGCAACGTGCGCAAGACGCCGTTTCCGGAAATCTGGCGCACCTCGCCCCAGTTCCTCCAGTTTCGCAACAAGGAGGAATACAAGGGCAAGTGCGGCGTGTGCGAGTATCACCGCGTGTGCGGCGGCTGCCGCGCCCGGGCGCAGACCATGTCCGGCGACTACATGGCCCCGGAACCCCTGTGCGACTACACGCCGGCCAAGGCCGGCGGCCAGGGCGCCTAGGCGCGCCAACCGCATTCCGGCCAGAGGCCATGGGGATCGCCAGCCCGCCGGCTGCCGGTCCCCCGCTCCTCCCCTTTTCCGGGAGGGCCCGGGAGGGGCCGTCGCCCCTCCCGGCCGCCGGAAGCTTCTTCCCCGTCTTTTTTACAGCCCCTGGAGTTCGACGGCCCGGTCGAAGAGTTCGAACACCGTGGTCACGGCCGCGTCCACCTCGTGGTAGTCGAGGAGCTGTTCGATCTGGCGCAGGCAGTTGAAGCAGGGCGCGGCCACGAGCGCGGCTTTGGTGGCCGCGATCTGCCGGACCTTCATCAGTCCTGAAATCCGCATCCGGTATTCGTAGAAGGTGTCGGCCCGACCGGTGCCTTCGGCCGTTTCCAGCACGGCCAGCCCGCCCCCGCCGCCGCAGCAGAAATTGGCCTCCCGGTTGGGCGTCATCTCGCGAAATTCCCTGACGCAGGCCCGCAGCATCGTGCGCGGCGCTTCCATCACCCCGCCGCTTCGGGCGAAATTGCACGGATCGTGGTAGGTCACGGGCCGGGCGTTGCGCTCGGGAGCCAGACGCAGGCCGCCGCGTTGCAGCACGTCCGCCGCCACGGTGAAGATGTCGGTGACGGCATAGGGCGCGTCCGGCGCGCTCGTGTGTTTGCCCATGTATTTGGCCACCCGGTAGGCGTGGCCGCACTCGCCGATGACCAGCCGTTTGGCCCCGAGCTCCAGGCAGGCGTCGTGCAACAGCTTGTTTTTGCGGTGCATGTGGGCGTCGTCGCCGGAGAACAGGCCAAAATTGGCCGCGTCGAAGGCCCGGCTGGACAGGGTCCAGGGGATGCCGGCCACGTGGAAGAAGGTGGCGCAGCCCATGAGGTTTTCCGGCCGGGCCATGATCTCGCTGGAGGCGGTGGCGAACAGCACCTCGGCCGGCGCGTCCAGGGGGATGCGGATGGCCGCGCCGTGCTCCTCGCGCAGTTCCCCCTCCAGAAAGCGGATCATGTCGCGGATGGCCCCTGGCGACGCGCCTTCGTTGTTGCCGCGCGCATCCGAAGCCTCCTGGGTGGCGGCGATGCGGCAGGGGGTGAGTCCCATGGCGTGCAGGATGGCCCGGGCCTGCCGCACCAGCACGGCATTGTCGAGGCCGAGGGGGCAGAAGACGGCGCAGCGGCGGCAGCAGGTGCATTCGTAGAAATCCCGCATCCAGACGGGCAGCGTCTTCTGGTCCGGCCCCCGGCCGCGCCGGAAGGCGTCGCGCAGAAGCCGGGCGCGTCTGGCCGGGAGCAGGCGGGGGGCGGCGTCGGCCCGGCTGATGTGGCAGGCCTCGGCGCAGCGGCCGCAGGACACGCAGACGTCCAGGGCCAGTTGCAGGGCGCGCGGCCCGTGGGCCATGTCCGCCACGGCCTGCCGGGCCAGGGCGAGCTTTTCGGGGGAAAGGGCGGCGAGTCCGGGATGCATGGCGGGTCTCCGTGCTAGTGTCGCGTCCTTAAAAAGAGTGGATACTTTTTTGAGGGTAACAGACGAATATAGTTCCTTTTCCCTTAAAAAATACGGACGTATTTTTTAAGGGACACGACACTGGATGGCCGGCGGGACGGGGTCGAGACCGGCCTTGGCCGGGAACACGCCCACGGCGTGGACCAGCTTGGTCCAGGGCAGGACCACGGCCAGGGCCTGGGCCAGCAGGAAATGGGCGGCGAATCCGGGCACGGCCGGCATGGGGCGGGGGCGCAGGGCGGCCAGATCGGCGAAATAGGCCCACACCGGCTCCAGCCGCGCCTGTCCGCCGAAACGCATGGCCAGTCCCGAGCCGATGACCGCCGCCAGCAGGAGCGGGACCAGGAAATCCTCCGGGCCGCTGATGGCCCGCAGGCCGGGTGTGAACAGCCGCCGGGCGAGCAGGG
This sequence comes from Pseudomonadota bacterium, assembly GCA_023426275.1. Classification (GTDB taxonomy): domain Bacteria; phylum Desulfobacterota; class Desulfovibrionia; order Desulfovibrionales; family Desulfovibrionaceae; genus Solidesulfovibrio. The sequence continues at coordinate 5,980 of JAFABC010000191.1, forward strand.
CCAGCACCGCCGCCAGGGCGGCCAGCCCGACCAGCCCGCCAGCCAGATCGGCCAGCCGGGCCACGGCCTCCGGCGTCAGGGCCAGCGCCGCCCACAGGCGGGGGAAATCCGTCACGGCGCGCAGGTGGCCGATGAAAAGCAGGGCCAGGGCGACATGCAGGACCCAGGCGGGCAGGGCGCCGGCCCCGGGCGCGGTTCGGCGGCCGCCCAGCAGGCACAGTTGCCC
>JAFABC010000033.1 GCA_023426275.1 Pseudomonadota bacterium
GGGGAGAGAACCCCTTTTTGCGAAAAAGGGGTTCTCTCCCCCGGTTCTCCAATCTCCGCAGCCCGGAGGGATGCATATGTCCACGAAAATGTGGGGCGGACGATTTGGCGAGGGCACCGGGGCCTTGATGGAGGCCTACAGCGAATCCGTATCGTATGACCGCCGCATGTACCGGCAGGATATTGCCGGCTCCCGGGCCCATGCCCGCATGTTGGCCCGGCGCGGGGTGCTGACGGGCGACGAGGCCGAGCGCATCGTGGCCGGACTCGATCAGGTGCTCGATGAAATCGAGGCCGGGTGCTTCCCCTGGCGGGTGGAGTTCGAGGACGTCCACATGAACGTGGAGCAGCGGCTCACGGAGCTCATCGGCCCCCTTGGCGGCAAGCTCCACACCGGTCGCAGCCGCAACGATCAGGTGGCGCTGGATTTTCGGTTGTACGTGGCCGAGAGCCTCGAAGTCTGGGGCAGGCTCGCCCGGGAGCTGATCGGCGTGTTCGTGGCCCGGGCCGAGGAGCACAAGGCCACGCTGCTTCCCGGCTGCACGCACCTGCAACCGGCCCAGCCCGTCAGTCTGGCCCAGCATCTGCTGGCCTACGCCTGGATGTTGCGCCGGGATTGCGACCGCGTGGACGACGCCTTGCGGCGGGTGAAGGTGTCGCCCCTTGGCGCGGCCGCCCTGGCCGGCACCACCTATCCGCTGGACCCCGCCTATGTGGCCCGGTCCGTGGGGTTCTCCCACGCCTTCGCCAACAGCATGGACGCGGTGTCGGATCGTGACTTCGTGCTGGAATCGCTCTTTTGCGCCTCGCTGATCATGGCCCACCTGAGCCGCTTTTGCGAGGAGATCATTTTGTGGGCCAACCCCCGGTTTGGTTTCGTGTCCCTGCCGGACGCCTACGCCACGGGGTCGAGCATCATGCCGCAGAAAAAAAATCCCGACGCGGCCGAGCTCATGCGCGGCCGCGTGGGGCGGGTCTATGGCGATTTGATGGGGATGCTCACGGTGGTCAAGGGGCTGCCGCTGACGTATAATCGTGACCTGCAGGAAGACAAGGAGCCCTTTTTCGACGCCGACGACACGGTCCGGGCCAGTCTGCGGGTCATGGCCGGCATGTTGGGCGAACTGGGATTCCGGCCGGAGCGGATGCGCGAGGCCCTGGCCCAGGGGTATCTCAACGCCACGGAATTGGCCGATTATCTGGCGTCCAAGGGCGTTCCGTTTCGCGAGGCCCACCACATCACCGGCCGGGTCGTGGCCCAGGCCGAGTCGCTGGGCAAGGCCCTTGAGCAATTGACCCTTGAGCAATTGCGTGTATTTTCCCCGGCGATCGAGGGCGATGTTTTCGAGGCCCTGCGCTACGAAACAGCGGTGGCCAGACGCAACGGACCCGGCGGTACGGGTCCCGAATCCGTGACCACCCAGATGGCGGACTTTTCGAGATGGCTTCAAAAACATTAAATCTCCAGCTCTCGTGCCTGTCGGCCATCAGCGGCATCATCGACAAGGCGCTGGACCTCGAACAGGCCCTCCAGGATATCCTGCGCATCCTGTCCGAGACGCTTTCCATGAAGCGGGCCACCATCACCCTGGTGGACCGGTCCACGGGCAAGCTGTCCATCAGCGTCTCGCAGGGGCTGTCCGCCGAGGAGAAGCGTCGCGGCGTCTACGCCCTGGACGAGGGCGTCACGGGCAAGATCTTTCAGAGCGCGACGCCGTACGTCGTGCCGGACATTCGCGAGGACCCGCTGTTTCTGGACAAGACCCAGTCCCGCAAGATCGAGCGGGCGCGCATTTCCTTCGTGGGCGTGCCCATCATCCTGCACGGCCAGGCCATCGGCGTGCTCAACGTGGACCGGCTGTTCGAGGACGAGGTCGCCTACGAGGAGGACGTGGCCTTCCTGACGGTCGTGGCCACCCTCATTGCCCAGTTCATGAGCCTCAACCAGCAGTTCGAGGCCCGGGTCGAAAATCTCAAGCGCGAGAACATCTCGCTGAAGTACCGGCTTTCCCAGGAAACGCGCGGGCTCTACATCGTGGGCAAGAGTCTGGCCATGGCCGAGGTGCAGCGGCAGATCGAAAAGGTCGCCCCCACCAAGGCCACGGTGTTGCTGCTTGGCGAATCCGGCACGGGCAAGACCCTGATCGGCCGCATCATCCACGACCTGTCCGAGCGCAAGGATTTTCCCTTCATCAAGGTCAACTGCGCCTCCATTCCGGAAAATCTGCTGGAATCGGAGCTTTTTGGCTACGAGAAGGGGGCCTTTACCGGCGCGGACCAGACCAAGCCGGGCCGGTTTGAGGAAGCCAACAAGGGCACGCTGTTCCTTGACGAGATCGGCGAACTGCCGCTGGGGTTGCAGGCCAAGCTGCTGCGCGTGCTCCAGGATAAGGAGTTCGAGCGCCTGGGCAGCAACAAGACCCGGCAGGCCGACGTGCGCATCATTGCCGCCACCAACAAGGATCTGGCCGCCCTGGCCGAGGAAGGCTCGTTTCGCCCGGACCTGTATTACCGGCTCAATGTCTTTCCGCTCAACACGCCGCCGCTTCGCGAGCGCAAGGAGGACATCCCGAGCCTCATCATTCATTTCCTCAACAAGGTCTCGAAGGAATACGCCCGCAAGCTCACGTTTTCCCAGGAAGCGCTGGCCGTGCTCAAGGAGTACGACTGGCCGGGCAATGTCCGGGAAATGGAAAACCTTGTTGAACGACTGGTCATCCTGGCCGAAAACGAGCGCATTGACGCCGACCTCATCCGTCCCTATCTGACGCTGCCGGCCCGGGAAGAAAGCGTCGTGGGCGAGAGCCCCGCGCCGGGCCATGTCGCGCCGTCGCTCAAAAGCCTGGAAAAGTCCGTCATCATCGACGCCCTGCGCCGCAGCGGCGGCATCCAGCACAAAGCGGCCCGGGAGCTCGGCATCACGCCGCGCCAGATGGGCTATCGGGTCAAGAAATACAATCTCGAATCCCTGGTCGCCGTGCAACGGGTGAAAAACCGTTAGCGCCGGTTTCGCGGGACAAGAGAAGATGCCTCCCGGCGGCCGGGGAGGGGCGACGTCCCCTCTCCCGGACCCTCCCCAAGCGGGGACGGCCGCAATCCCTTCGGGTTCGAGGGGGACCGGGGGCGCCTGCAAAGCCCTTGCAGGCCAGGGCGAACTGGCTTATTCCTGCCGGGTTCGAGACCCATCCACGCCACCTTTTACAATACTAGACGCACGCCATGCCCAAACGGACGGACATCAAGAAAATTATGATCATCGGCTCGGGGCCCATCGTTATCGGTCAGGCCTGCGAGTTTGACTATTCCGGTTCCCAGGCAGCCAAGGCCCTCAAGGAAGAAGGGTACGAGGTGATCCTGGTCAACTCCAACCCGGCCACCATCATGACCGACCCCGAGTTGGCCGACCGCACCTACATCGAGCCCATCGAGCCCGGCACGGTCGCCCGCATCATCGCCCGGGAAAAGCCGGACGCCGTGTTGCCGACCCTGGGCGGGCAGACGGGGCTCAACACCGCCGTGGCCCTGGCCGAATCCGGCGTCCTGGACGAATATGGCGTGGAGTTGATCGGCGCCTCCCTCGGCGTCATCGAAAAGGCCGAATCCCGCGAACTGTTCCGGCAGGCCATGGAAAACATCGGCCTGACCATCCCCCAAAGCGGCATCTGCCACACCATGGACGACGTGCGGGAGTGGGGCAAGCGCATCCCGTTCCCCATCATCGTGCGCCCGGCCTACACGCTCGGCGGCACGGGCGGCGGCGTGGCCTACAACATGGAAGATCTGGAGAAGATCGCCGCCGTGGGGCTGGCCGCCAGCATGAAAAGCGAAATCATGCTGGAACGGTCGGTGCTTGGCTGGAAGGAATTCGAGCTGGAGGTCATGCGCGACCGGGCGGACAACTGCGTCATCATCTGCTCGATCGAAAACATCGACCCCATGGGCGTGCACACCGGCGACTCGGCCACCGTGGCCCCGGCCCAGACGCTCACCGACGAAGAATACCAGAAGATGCGCAACGCCGCCCTGGCCATCATGCGCGAGATCGGCGTGGAGACCGGCGGTTCCAACGTCCAGTTCGCCGTCAATCCGGAAAACGGCGAAATGGTCGTCATCGAGATGAACCCCCGGGTGTCGCGGTCCTCGGCCCTGGCGTCCAAGGCCACGGGTTTTCCCATCGCCAAGATCGCGGCCAAGCTGGCCGTGGGCTACACCCTTGACGAGATTCCCAACGACATCACCCGCGAGACCATGGCCTCCTTCGAGCCGACCATCGACTACTGCGTGGTGAAAATCCCGCGTTTCACCTTCGAGAAGTTCCCCGGCTCCGAGGACTACCTGACCACGGCCATGAAAAGCGTGGGCGAGGCCATGAGCATCGGCCGCAATTTCAAGGAAGCCCTGCAAAAAGGGCTGCGTTCGCTGGAGATCGGGGCCGTGGGCCTTGGTCCCGACGAGGCCGCCTGCGATCCCGACCGGGAGCAGCTTTTGGCCGACATGCGCAAGCCCAATTCCAAGCGGCTGTTCCAGCTGCGCCAGGCCATGCGCTGCGGCGTGAGCCTGGAGGAGATTTTCGACGCCACCTGGATCGATCCCTGGTTCCTGCGCCAGATCAAGGAGATCGTGGACATGGAAGGGGAGATCGCCGCCTTCCCCAGGGACCGGATCAGCGCCGACAACGCCGCGTTTCGCGAACTGATGCTGGCGGCCAAGAAGGACGGCTTTTCCGATCCCCAGCTGGCCACGCTCCTGGGGCTGCCGTCCCAGCTGGAGGCCCGCAAGCTGCGCCAGGACATGGGCGTCGAGCCGACCTATTATCTGGTCGACACCTGCGCCGCCGAGTTCGAGGCCTACACGCCATACTATTATTCGACCTATGAGACGGGTCGGGAAGTGGCCTCCCAACCGGCGCGCAAGGTGGTGATCCTGGGCGGCGGCCCCAACCGCATCGGCCAGGGCATCGAGTTCGACTATTGCTGCTGCCACGCCTCCTACGCGCTGCGCGAGATGGGCGTCGAGTCCATCATGGTCAACTCCAACCCCGAAACCGTGTCCACGGACTATGACACGTCCGACCGGCTCTATTTCGAACCCCTGACCTTCGAGGACGTGCTGTCGATCATCGAGCACGAAAAGCCCGAGGGCGTCATCGTCCAGTTCGGCGGCCAGACGCCGCTCAATCTGGCCGTGCCCCTGCTCGACGCCGGGGTGCGCATTCTCGGCACCTCGCCGGACAGCATCGACCGGGCCGAGGATCGGGAACGCTTCCAGGCGATGCTCCATAAGCTGGGCCTGCGCCAGCCGGCCAACGGCACGGCCTTCGCCGTGGAGGAAGCGGCCGAGATCGCCGAGAAGATCGGCTATCCCGTGGTGGTGCGGCCGTCCTACGTGCTCGGCGGCCGGGCCATGGAAATCGTCTACGACCGCAAGGACCTCGAAAACTATTTCGCCGTGGCCGTGGTCGCCTCGGGCAAGCATCCCATCCTCGTCGACAAGTTCCTGGTCAATGCCACCGAGGTGGACGTGGACGCCGTTTCCGACGGCACCGACACCTACGTGGCCGGCATCATGGAGCACATCGAGGAGGCGGGCATCCATTCCGGCGACTCGGCCTGCGTGCTGCCGCCGCATACGCTGTCCAAGGAGCTGATCGCCGAAATCGAGCGGCAGACCGTGGCCCTGGCCGGCGAGCTTGGCGTGGTCGGCCTCATGAACATCCAGTTCGCGGTCAAGGACGGCGACATTTACATTCTGGAAGTCAATCCGCGGGCCTCGCGCACCTCGCCCTTCGTGTCCAAGGCCACGGGCGTGCCCCTGGCCAAGCTGGCCACCAAGGTCATCATGGGCGAGAAGCTCAAGGACCTGCACCCCTGGTCCATGCGCAAGTCCGGCTATTACGCCGTCAAGGAATCGGTCTTCCCCTTCAACCGCTTCCCGGGCGTGGATGTGCTGCTCGGACCGGAAATGCGGTCCACCGGCGAGGTCATGGGCATCGACGCCTCGGTGGGGCTGGCCTTCATGAAAAGCCAGCTCGGCGCGGGCCAGAACCTGCCGCACTCCGGCACGGTCTTTATCTCCGTAGCCGACGAGGCCAAGGACGACGTGCTGCCCGCCGCGCAGATTCTCAGCGAGGTGGGGTTCCGCATCATGGCCACCAAGGGCACGGCCGCCTATCTGGAAAGCAAGGGCATCGCCGTGACCCCGGTCATGAAGGTGTTCGAAGGCCGGCCCCATGTGGTCGACCATATGAAAAACCGGGAAATCGACCTGGTGATCAATCTTGTTTCGGACAAGCGCACGGTGCGTGACTCCATGGTCATCCGCCAGACGGCGCTGTTATACGGCATTCCCTACACGACCACGGCCGCCGGGGCCAAGGCCATGGCCCAGGCCATCCGCGAGATGGGCGGGCAGGGGCTGATCGTCAAAAGCCTGCAGGAGTATTACGGGGCCGTCGAGCCCGGGCAAAGAGCGTCATGAAAAAGGAATATTGCGGACTGTTCGCCATTTACGGCCATCCCGAAGCCGCGCGGATGACCTACTTCGGCCTGTACGCCCTCCAGCACCGGGGGCAGGAATCGGCCGGAATCGTCACCTGGGACGGCACGCGCATCCGTGAGCAGCGGGGCATGGGCCTTGTGCCCGACGTTTTTTCCGAACGCCATCTGGGCAAGGAACTCAAGGGTACCGTTGCCGTCGGGCACATCCGCTATTCCACCACCGGGGCGTCGCTGTTGCGCAACTGCCAGCCCTTTTTGGTGCGGTTTGGCGATTACCATCTGGCCATTGCCCACAATGGCAACCTGGTCAACACCATGGAGTTGCGCGCGGAGCTGGAAGCCACGGGCTCCATCTTCCAGACCACCATCGATTCCGAGGTGTTCGTCCACCTCATCGCCAAGTTTCTCAACGGCAATTCCCTGGAAGAGGCGGTCATCAAGGCCTGCAGCAAGGTCAAGGGCGCGTACTCCATCCTGCTGTTGGCCAACGACAAGATCATTGCCGTGCGCGATCCCCATGGCGTGCGTCCGCTCATGCTCGGCCGCATGGGCGACGCCTACGTGCTGGCCTCGGAAACCTGCGCCTTTGACCTCATGGAGGCCGAGGCCATCCGCTCGGTCGCCCCGGGCGAGATGCTGGTCATCCAGGACAAGCGGTTGCAGTCCTACCGCATTTGCGATCCGCAGCCCGTGCGCCAGTGCGTGTTCGAGCTGATCTATTTCGCCCGGCCCGATTCCGAGGTCTTCGGCGAGGTCGTCTACGAACGGCGCAAGCAGATGGGCAGCACCCTTGCCTACGAGGCTCCGGTGGACGCCGACTATGTCATGCCGTTCCCGGATTCCGGCTTTTACGCCGCCATCGGCTATTCCCAGGCCTCGGGGCTGCCCTTCGAGATGAGCATGGTGCGCAACCACTACGTGGGCCGCACGTTTATCCAGCCGTCCCAGGACATGCGCGACTTCAGCGTCCGGGTGAAGCTCAACCCGGTCAAGAGCATGATCAAGGGCAAGCGCATCCTCATCGTGGAAGACTCCATCGTGCGCGGCACCACCATCCGCACCCGGGTCAAACGCCTGCGGGAGCTGGGCGCGCGCGAAATCCACATGCGGGTGTCCTGTCCGCCCATCCGCTTCCCGTGCTTTTACGGCATTGATTTCTCCTCCAAGGGGGAACTCATTGCCGCGCACCAGACCGTGGACCAGATCGCCAAGTTCATCGGGCTCGATTCGCTGCATTTCCTCTCCATCGAGGGACTGCTCGACTCCGTGCACTGCAATGGCAACGAGACGCCGCCATACTGTCTGGCCTGTTTCGACGGCGACTACGTCATTCCTCCGTGCGGAGAAGGCTTGAAAAACTGCCTGGACGACGTCTCCCTGGCCCTTTCCTGGTAGGACCGCATGGGTTTTTCCTTCAATCTCGATCTGGCCGGGGCCAAGGACAAGTCGCTGTCCAAACTGCTGCTGTCCTCGGCCCGCCAGTATCTGCACGAGTACGGTGAGGTGCGCGATCTGGTCCTGGATACCGGGGCGCGCACCATCACCGTCGAACTGCTGCCTGTGGGCGAGTGCGAGCCCATCCGCATCATGGTGTCCGGCTACGGCCTGTCCACCGACGGGTCCGGGCGCGGTTGGCTGCAGTACGACGCAATCGAGTTTTCCCGGGAGTGGCTGACCCTGCTTGCCGCCCGCATTCTGCCGGACAACCGGCTGCCCCTGCCTTCCGGCACCCCCATGGGGTTGCTGCAAACCTTGCTGTAGGCGACCGTTCGCCGCCGGGGGCAACCCGCGTCAGCAGGGGAACCCGATTCCCTTTCGTTCCCGTTTTTCTGGAACGATGTCGTCTTCTCTCTTTGCCGCGCCTGTCCGCCGGGCCGTTGCCGCGTGTTCCCGCGCGGCGGCGTTTACACCCGTGCCGGGTGATGGCATGATACGCACAATCGGCTGTTTCCTTGAGGGATGCGTCCTGCGGACACGCGGGAACGCCGGCACCATTGGATCGCAAGGAGTGTCATGCAACCCAACCAGATCGACCTCGCCCGTCGGGCCAAGGTGTTCAAGGCCCTGGGCCATCCCAGCCGTCTGCTTATGGTGGAGGCCCTTGGTTCGGGTGAAAAATGCGTGTGTGAGCTGCGGGAATTGGTCGGATCGGATATCTCGACGATTTCCAAGCACTTGAGTGTGCTCAAGGAAGCCGGCATCGTCCAGGACGACCGGCGGGGCACCAACATCTACTATTCGCTGCGGATGCGGTGTGTCACGGATTTTTTGCGCTGCGTTCGCCGCTTCTTCGACCAGCAGATTGAAGAAGAGTTCTTGTTTCTCGAAGACTTGCGGAAACAAGCCCGCTCCTGATCCAGCGGGTGATTTTGCTTGCCTTGCTCACACGAGTTTTATAAATTTCGTGTGAGAGATGACGGCGTGAAGCCTCGGACGTCCTGTGGCCAGTCCCGGACGTCCGGCGGAGGCAACCCGTAACAAGGCGGTGCATCCATGCAGGACGACGCGCAAGGGACAATGGTCTCCGAGGCCGAATTGCGGCAGCACACGCACACGAAAAACCGCTACGACGCCATGGAATGGGCCGGCGCTTTTGGCGACATCGGCACACTCATTCCGTTCGTTGTGGCCTACATCACCATCCTCGGCGTCGATCCGCTGGGGCTGCTGTTCATGTTCGGCCTGTCCAAGATCGTGGCCGGACTTTTTTACAAAACCCCCATCCCCATCCAGCCGATGAAGGCCATCGGCGCGGCGGCCGTGGCCGGGGGCATCAGCCCGGCGGCGCTTTTCGCCTCGGGCCTGACCACCGGGCTTTTCTGGCTGCTGATCGGTCTGACCGGCTCCATCAAGGTCGTGTCCAGGCTGGCCACGAAGCCGGTGGTGCGCGGCATCATGCTCGGGCTTGGCATGTCCTTTGTGGTCGAGGGCATTCACCGCATGGTGGCGTCGCCGATGCTGGCGACCATCGCCCTGGGCGTCACCTTTGCCCTGCTGGCCAATCCCCGCATTCCGGCCATGTTCGTGCTGCTGGTGATCGGCGTGGTTGCCGCCGTGATCGCCAATCCGGCCCTGCTGCACGAGCTGGCGCAGGTCAATATCGGCTTTCGCCTGCCCCAGTTCGGCCTGCACCAGATCAAGTGGGACGACATCGTCACGGGCACCTTGCTTTTCACCCTGCCGCAGATTCCCCTGACACTCGGCAACGCGGTGGTGGCCATCACCGCCGAAAACAACGATCTGTTTCCGGATCGGCCCGTGACCGAGCGCACCATGTGCATCAGCCAGGGCATCATGAACCTCGTGTCGCCGCTTTTTGGCGGCGTGCCCATGTGCCACGGCGCGGGCGGCATGGCCGGCCATGTGCGCTTTGGCGCGCGCACCGGCGGTTCGCTGGTTATCCTCGGCACCATCGTCATCGTCATCGCGCTCTTTTTCAGCCAGTCCGTGGCCGTGATCTTCAAGATGTTTCCGCCGGCCATCCTCGGCGTGATCCTGTTTCTGGCCGGGGCCGAACTGGCCGTCACCGTGCGCGACATCGGCACCCGCAAGTCCGAATTCTACGTCATGGTCGTGGTGGCCGGCTTTGCCATGTGGCACATGGGCGTGGCCTTCGTGGTCGGCGTCATTTTGGACACGGCTTTGCGCCGGGGCTGGATCAAGATTTAGCCTTCCTCCAACCGCAGGGCGATTTTTTTGCTGACGCGCCGGGCACGGACGAGTTGTTCGTGGCCGGCGCGTTTTTTCGTTCCCGCTTGGTCCTTGCCGGATAAGGCCACGAATGTCTCCGGTGCCGGGAGGGGAGCGCCTCTTCCCGGATCTTTCCCGGGAAGGGACGGACATTTTCCCGCCCCTTTTGTCGCCCTGGAAATTTTTCCTTGCCATCCGGGGAGCGGGTCTTTATTTTGCTTTTTGACCAAATAACAAAAAAGAGCGCAGCCGCATGGGAGGGGCGTTATGGAACAGTGTTGCGGGAAAAGCGGAGCCGTCGCCGGCAACCGGGAATCCGGGGGCGGGCGTCGCGGACTGGGGCTCGGGCCCATTGTCCTGGGCGCGCTGGCCGTGGCGGCCTGGTTTGTCGTCTACCGGCAGCTGCTGCCGTTTTCGCGTTTTATCACCTATGACCTGCTGGGATTGACCCACGGCACGCACCTCGCCGACGCCGTCGAGTTTTTTCTCTACGATTCCCCGAAGGTGATCCTGCTGTTGACGCTGGTCGTCTTTGGCGTCGGCATCATCCGGTCCTTTTTCACCCCGGAGCGCACGCGACGCATCCTGGCCGGCCGGCGCGAGTCGGTGGGCAACGTGCTGGCCGCGCTGCTCGGCATTGTCACGCCCTTTTGCTCCTGTTCGGCCGTGCCGCTTTTCATCGGCTTTGTCTCGGCTGGGGTGCCGCTTGGCGTCACGTTTTCCTTTCTGATTTCCGCGCCCATGGTCAACGAGATCGCCGTGGTGCTGCTCTATGGGCTGGTCGGCTGGAAAGTGGCGGCGCTTTACATGGGCATGGGCCTGGCCGTCGCCGTTGTGGCCGGCTGGACCCTCGGCCGGCTCGGGCTGGAGCATTATGTCGAGGACTGGGTGCTGGCCATCCGCGCCGGCCAGGGCGAGGATCTGCCGGCGGTCATGACCGCGCGGGACCGGATCGTTTACGGGCTCAACGCCGTCAAGGAGATTCTCGGCCGCACCTGGAAGTGGATCTTGCTCGGCATCGCCGTGGGCGCGGGCATTCACGGCTACGTGCCGGAAGGGTTCATGGCCGCCATCATGGGGCAGGGGCACTGGTGGTCCGTGCCGCTGGCCGTGGTCATCGGCGTGCCCATGTACTCCAACGCCGCCGGCATCGTGCCCGTGGTCGAGGCCTTGCTGGCCAAGGGCGCGGCGCTCGGCACGGTGCTGGCCTTCATGATGTCTGTTATCGCGCTTTCCCTGCCCGAGATGGTGATTTTGCGCAAAGTGCTCAAGGTGCCCTTGCTGCTGGCCTTCGCCGGCATTGTCGGTTGTGGCATCCTGCTTGTGGGATTCGTCTTTAACGCCGTGTTGTAACGGAGGACCGTATGCGTTTTCTCGCCCAGCTGTTTCCGGAGTTCGCGTCCCAGCTCGACGCCATGGACGCCCTGTATGCCGAAAAACGGCTCATCGACGAAAAGACCTATCAGTTCATCTGCTTTGCCGTGTCCATCAAGGCCCGGTCCAAGCCCTGTGTGCTCAAGCATTTCAAGGGCGCGCTCGACGCCGGGGCGAGCCTGCAGGAGTTGGCCTACATCCTGGCCCTGGTCATGCGCGAAGCCGCCGGGGCCGACGATTGTTGGACCCACGACGTGCTTGGCGATGTGGCCGACATCATGGCCGGAAAAATTGATTGCGCCTGCCAGAAGTAGGGCGCGAGGAGGAATGGAAGATGTTGATTCAGGTTTGCGGAACGGGCTGCGCCAAGTGCAAGGAGTTGGAGAAGCTCGTCCGGGAGGTGGTCGAGGACGTGAAAAGCCCGGCCACGGTGGAGCACGTTACCGATATTCAGCAAATCGCCCGGCTGGGGGTGTTCACCACCCCGGCCCTGGTGGTGGATGGCGTGGTCAAATTCGCCGGCGGCATTCCCGCCAAAAAAGACATTGCCGCCTGGATCGCCTGATTCCGGGGCGTTCTTTTGCGAGGGGCCGGGAGGGGAATCCCCCTCCCGGCCGCAGGGGGCGCTTTTCCCCTCCGCTTTACGCGACGCCCAGCAGGGCCTGGGCGAAGTCCTGGCCCACAAAGGGCCGTAAGTCTTCCATCTTTTCCCCAAGTCCCACATAGGTGATGGGCACGCCGAACGACAGGGCGATGCCGACCACCACGCCGCCCTTGGCCGTGCCGTCGAGCTTGGTCAGGATGATCTCGTCCACGCCGGCCGCCTCGTTGAAGAGCTTGGTCTGGGACAGGGCGTTCTGGCCGGTGGTGGCGTCGAGCACGAGCACCGAACGGTGGGGCGCGCCCGGATGTTTCTTGCCCACGACCCTCCGGATTTTTTTCAATTCTTCCATCAGGTTGATCTTGGTGTGCAAGCGGCCGGCCGTATCCAGGTAGAGCACGTCGTAGCCGCCGGCCAACACCTTGTCCATGGCCTCGAAGGCCACGGCCGCCGGGTCGGCCCCTTCGCCCTTGCTGTAGAAATCCGCGCCCACCCGGTTGGCCCAGATTTGCAGCTGTTCGATGGCCGCCGCCCGGAAGGTGTCGCCGGCGGCGATCAGCACCTTCTTGCCCTGCATGATGTCGCGGTGGGCCAGCTTGGCGATGGTCGTGGTCTTGCCCACGCCGTTGACGCCGATCATCATGACCACTTCCGGCGGGTTGATGGCCTTGATGGTTTTGGTCGTCTGGAAGATCTCGGCCAGCTCCTCGCGCAGGATTTCCTTGAACACGGCCGGATCGGTGGTGCCGCGTTTGCGCACCCGTTCGCGCAGGCCTTCCATGAGCTTGGCCGCCGGCTCGAAGCCCACGTCGGCCATGATCAGGATTTCCTCCAGCTCTTCCCAGAAAGCTTCGTCGATGACGGCGTGGTTGCCGAGCAACCCGTCGATGCGCCGGACGATCTGCTCCTTGGTCTTGGACAGCCCTTCGGAGAGCTTGAGGAACAGGCGGTTGCGCTCGTCCTCCTCGTCTTCCAGGTCCAGGGCCAGGGCGAGGCGGTATTGCAGTTCCGAGCGGAACAGCTCGACCTCGTCGTATTCCATGAGTTCGAGCCAGTCGGCGAACTTGGCCACAAAGGCGTCGGCCTCGTCCTTGGGCGCTTCCAGGCTTTCGAACAGAAAGCGCAGCCGTTCCCAGAGTTCGGGGCCGGGGGTGTCCACCCCGGCAAGCAGGATGTCGAGCCAGACCGAGAGCTTGGGTTCGGCCTGTCGCAGCTCCAGCACCAGGGCGTTGCGCCAGGGGGCCTGTTCCGCCGCCGGGGCGTCAGGCGCCTGGACGGCCGGGGCCGGGGTGGGTTCCGGCCGCGCCTCGGCGGGGGGCATCGTTGCGGCCGGCGGCGTTGCAACGGGCTGGGGCGCGGCAACCACTTCGGGCATGGGCTCCGGTTGCGGCTCGGGCTCGGGTTCGGCTGCGGGCGCGACCGCGACGGGTTCAGGGGCAGGCGCCGGCGGCGTAATTTCGGCTTGCGGCTCCGGTTCGGGAGCGGGCATTGGCTCGAAAGCTGGCTTTGGCGCTGCCTGCGGCGTGGGAGCCGGTTCGGGCTGCGGCGTGCGTTCGGGCTCCGGCTCCGGTTCCGGTTCGACAAGCGGCTCGGGTTCCGGTGCCGGTTGGGGCTCGGGTTCGGGCACGGCCTGCGGTTCCGGCTCTTCCGCCTTTTCCGGCGCGGCTTCGCCGCCGGGCAGCAGGCCGGACTCGGCCAGCGCACCCGTTTCGATGAGTTCGACCAGCTCGATGAGTTCCGTGGTATCGGCCGTGGCGATGGGGTGGGGCGGCTCCTCCGCCGGGGCGGGCCGCGTCTCGTCGTCAGCCGGCAAGACATCCGCAGCCGGTGCGGGCTTGTCTTCGGCCGGTGCGACGGCCTCGGGCTGAGGCGCTTCCGGGACAACCGGTTCCGGCGCGGACTCGGACACGGGAGGCGTGGCTTGGCTCTCGGCCGCGCGGACGTCGTCCGGGATGGTTTCCGGTGCTTCTACGGGCGCGGCTTCGGCCGCCTGCGCCGCCTCGGGCTGTGCCGCCTCCGGCTGTGCCGCCTCCGGCTGTGCCGCCTCCGGCGCGGCCGCCTCGGCTGCCTCGGCTGCGGCTTCGGGTTCGGGTTCGGCCGGGGAGGCTTTTTCGAGCACCTCGTCGTCGGTTTCGACGAGGGCGTCCTCGGTCTTCCAGATTTTTTTCAGTTTGGAAAAAAAACCCATGGACAGGCATCCTTGTGTTCGAGTGGGAGGTTTTGTCGTGGCGCGCGCCGAGCGGCGCGACAAAAAGTATAGCCACCCGACCGGGATGGCGCAACCGTTGCGGCGTAAAGCGGATTGCCCCCGTGGGCTGTTGTGGTCGCCCGCCCCCTTGTGGCAAAAGGTCGGGACCGCCGACGAGGCGGCCGGCGGAAGCCGGGAGGGAGCTTCATGGAAACGAAGGATCGGGCAACGCCCGTCACCATGCTGGAAAAACGGCGCATCGAGGCGGCCATGCTGGCCGAAACCTACGCCGTGCTGGTTGGCCGGTTCGGCCGGGAGACGGCGCTTGCCGTCATCGAGGACATTGTCCGCAAGGCCGCCCTGGAAGCGGGGCGGGCTTTTGCCGCCGCCGCCCCGAACGGGCCGTGTCTGGAGCATTTCGCGACGATCCCGGAGATGTGGCGGGCCGGCGGGGCGCTGACCATCGAAAACGTCCGCCGGGAGGAAAACGTCTTTTCCTTTGACGTGACCCGTTGCCGCTACGCCGAATCCTATCGGGAAATGGGCCTGCCCGAGGAATTGGCCACGCGCATCTCCTGTCTGCGCGACGGCGCGTTCGTGGCCGGTTACAGCGACAAGTTGCGCCTGGACCGTCCGGAGACCATTGCCTCGGGCGCGCCGCGCTGTCCGTTCACCTTTACCTGGGATGCGGCATGAGCATACGACGTACGACTGTCAAGGCGGCGCTTGCCGGCGGCGGGGGAGAGGCCCGGATTCGCGTCATGGGCTGGGTGCGCACCCGCCGTGACGCCAAGGGCTTTTCCTTTCTGGAGATCAACGACGGCTCCTGTCTGACCAATCTCCAGGTCGTGGTGGACGAGGCCGCCGAAGGCGCCGCCCTGGTCAAGGACCTGGGCACCGGGGCGGCCGTGGCCGTTTCCGGCGCACTCGTGCCGTCTCCGGGCAAGGGGCAGCGCTTCGAGTTGCGGGCCGTCGGACTGGAACTGCTCGGCGCGGCCGATCCCGAAACCTATCCGCTCCAGAAGAAACGGCACTCCGACGAATTCCTGCGCACCATCGCCCACCTGCGCCCGCGCACCAACAAATACGGGGCCATGTTGCGCATGCGCTCGGCCCTGGCCCAGGCCATTCACGCCTTTTTCGCCGCGCGCGGATTCGCCTGGGTCCACACGCCCATCATCACCGGGTCGGACTGCGAGGGCGCGGGCGAAATGTTTCGGGTCACTTCCCTTGGCGAGGCCGAAGCCTGTCTGTCGCCGGCCGAACGGGCGGAGCGGGATTTCTTCGGCAAGGAGGCCTACCTGACCGTTTCGGGACAGCTGACGGCCGAACCGCTGGCCCTGGCCCTGGGCAAGGTCTACACCTTCGGCCCCACCTTTCGGGCCGAGCATTCCGACACCTCGCGCCATGCCGCCGAATTCTGGATGGTGGAGCCGGAAATGGCTTTCGCCGACCTGGAAGACAATATGGATCTGGCCGAGGCGCTGCTCAAGGAGCTCGTCCGGGTGGCCGTGGAGGATTGCGCCGAGGACTTCGGGCTGTTTGCCAAGTACGTGGCCCCGAATCTGCCGGACGTGCTGGGGAGCTTTCTGGCCGAGCCCTTCATCCGGCTGCCGTACGCCGAGGCCGTGGATATCCTCGTCGCCTCGGGCAAGCGCTTCACCTATCCCGTGGGGCCGGGCCTCGACCTGCAAAGCGAGCACGAGCGCTACCTGACCGAGGAGCACTTCAAGCGGCCGGTGGTGGTCTACGATTATCCGCAGGCCATCAAGGCGTTTTACATGCGGCAAAACGACGATGGCGCGACGGTCGCGGCCATGGACGTCCTCGTGCCGGGCATTGGCGAGGTCATAGGCGGCAGCGCCCGCGAGGAGCGCCTCGATGTGTTGGAGGCGCGCATCCGCGAACTGGGCCTGCCGCTGGACGAATACTGGTGGTATCTGGAAACCCGGCGTTTCGGCACCGCCCCCCACGCCGGTTTCGGCCTGGGCTTCGAACGGCTGCTCATGCTGGTGACGGGCATTGGCAATATTCGCGACGTCATGCCTTTCGCCCGCACGTGGCGGCATCTGGAATTTTAGGAGAGCCTCCGGCGGCCAGGAGAGGCTCTGCCTCTCCTGGACCTCTCCGCCGGGGGCATGATGCCCCGGACCCCCTCGATGTGTCTTTGGCGGCGCGAAGCGACGCTGGCGCACCTTGGCGGCGCATTTT
>JAFABC010000264.1 GCA_023426275.1 Pseudomonadota bacterium
CTGCCCGTGGGCCGGCCCGGTCCGGACGGCAAATTTCCCCCGGGGACGCTCTACGCCCTGGTGGACGAGCGGCTGGCCCGGCTGGCCCGCCACGCCCCCCTGGGCCTGCCCCTGCAACAGCCGCAACAGGGATGACGCCATGGGCAGCAACTGGTTCGATGAAAAGCGCGCCGAATTCATGCGCGACCTGCTGCGGGACTACTGTCTGGCCGTGCAGGAACTCGAAGTCATGTTCCGGGAGTTCGACCGCACCGGGGGGGTGGGGTTCGAGGCCCTCAAGGACCTGCTCGGCGAGGAGATGAACAAGGGCCTGCTGTGGCGGCTCAAGGACACGGCCCACCATCTGTTTCGCGACGCCGGCGGGTCGAGTCTGGTCGGCCAGTTCCTGGACTGGTGCATCGGCTACATCTTCCACGAGTCCATGAAGCTCAAGGAGGACGCCTACCAGCAGCAGAACTACGCGCCGTGGTTCCGATCCATGCAGGAGCGCGAACTGCCCGAACCCGACCTCATCATCAGCCGGGAACTGTTCCAGCTGCTCATGCAGACGGCCGAGAGCATGCAGCGGGAAATCCGGCGCATCCGTTTTCTTTTTGGCGAATGCCGCAAGCTCTTTCCGCTCTATCTGGCCGACCAGCGGGAAAACCACTGGCTGGCCCGGTTTCTGTTCAAGCGCAACGAGCTGGTGCGCGAGGTCTTCGGCCAGGGCTACCGGGAGCTGGTGCGCGGCATTTACGGCGCGTCGCCGGAGCTGCTCTACGTCATGGCCTCGCGCAGCCTGCGCGAGGGCGGCTGGATGCAGCAGGCCGCCGACGCGGCCGAGGAAGCCTGCCGCGTGAGCCCGGACAGCGAGCCGGCCCGGCGCGAGAAGGAGATCGTCGACACCTGGCGGGCCCATCTGCGGGCCTGACCGCCGCCTCCCCCGCCTTCTCCGCGCGCCCGGGCCGTTGCCCCCGGGACGGGCCTCGGCTACTCTCGGGCCATGGACCGTCCCGGATTCACCTTTCTGGCCTGCCCGGACCCCGAGATCATCCGGGAGCGCATCGACCGTTTGCTGGCCGAGTCCGGCCAGTCGTTTTCCCGCGAAGTGTTCTGGGGCGACGAGGAGCTCGGCGCGCCGTTCTGGAACGCCCTGACCGTGGAGAGCCTGTTCGCCGGCAGCCGGGCCGTGGTGGTGCGCCGGGCCGAGGCCTGCCCGGCCGATTTCTGGCCCAAGCTCGCCCCGGCCCTGCGCGGCTTCAATGCGGCCGTCTGGCCGTTTTTCTGCCTGGAGGGCCCTTTTGACCGCAAGGGGCCGAAGATTCCCAAGGCGCTGGCCGAACAGCCCTATTACAAGGTGGCCGCCAAACGGGGCTGGCTTGTGACCTCGCCCGGCCTGACCCGCCGGGACATGGGGCCGCTGCTGGCCGACTGGGCCGCCGCCCGGGGGCTGGCCTTCGAGCCCGGCGCGGCCGAGCGGCTGGCCAACGGCCTGCCCCTCGATCTGGCCCGGGCCGACAACGAGCTGGCCCGCCTGGAGCTGTCCCTTGGCGACCGGACCGCCGTATCCCTGGAGGACGCGGCCGCCATCAGCCGCCACGAGGCCATGGACGGCTTCGCCTTTCTCGACGCCCTGGGCAGCGGCCGCGACCCGGCCGCGGTCTGGCGCGAAATTTTCGACAAGCAGCTGGCCGGCGAGGAGATGGTCTTTCCCATCATCGGCCTGCTCCTCTACGAGGCCCGCACCATGTGGCGCATCGCCGCCGGCGACGACGGCGACATCCGCCTGCCGCCCTCCATCCTGCAAAAAAAGCGGGCCATGGCCCGTCGCCTGGGTCCCAGGGGGCTGGCCAGGCTGTTCGAGGCGGCGTTTACGGCCGAAGCGGGCATCAAATCCGGCAGCCGGCGGACAGATCAGGCCATGGAGTTTTTGACGGCCGAACTTTTCCGCATTTTTGGGGGCCAGTCACGACCGGGTGGGCGAAACGTGTCCTGAATCCGGGGAGTTTTTGGACCATGACAGCCGTTTTTTGTCGCAAACACCCTTGCTTTCCCGTCAAACGCCTTGCCCGGGCCGGAAAACATGCTTAGTAAGAAAGAACCGCCCCATTATCTGGGTCATCGTCGCCGCCTCAAGGACCGCCTGATGGAGAATCCACGGGCCCTTGCCGAGTACGAGGTGTTGGAGTTGTTGCTTGGCTACGTCAACGTGCGACGCGACAACAAACCGTTGGCCAAGGCGCTGCTGGCCCGGTTCGGCGGCATCCGCGGGGTGCTTCTCGCTGGCGAGGAACAATTGCGCGAGGTGCCGGGCGTGGGGCCCGGGGCGCTGGAGTTCGTGACCCTGTGGCGCGAAACCTGGGCCCGGTTCAGCGAACAGCCCCTGCGGGAGCGGGCGCTGCTCAATTCCCCGGATCTCGTGGCCGAAATGGCCCGGGCCCGGGTCGGGACCAGGGAGTGCGAGGAGTTCTGGATGGCGCTTGTGGACACCAAGAACAGGCTCATCGGCTGGGAGCAGGTCACCCGGGGCACCGTGGATCAGGCCGTGGTCTATCCGCGGGAGGTCCTGGCCCTGGCCCTGCGCCACAACGCCAGCGGCGTCATCCTGGTGCACAACCATCCAAGCGGCGATCCCCGGCCTTCGGCCGACGACGTGGCCTTTACCCGGCGCATCGTCGGCGCGGCCCGCGAGGTCGAACTGCGGGTGCTCGATCATCTGGTGGTGACGTCCGGAGGATATTTCAGCTTTCAGTCCGAAGGCATGCTGTAGCAAAGGAGGGCTCCCATGACGCCAAGTCTGCATATGACGGTGTCCGGCAAGGTGCAGGGTGTGTACTTCCGGGCCTGGGTGTTCGATCAGGCCAAGAGCCTCGGCCTGACCGGCTGGGTGCGCAACCTGTCCGACGGCAAGGTCGAGGTGCTGGCCCAGGGCGACGAGCGGGGTCTGGCCGCGCTCAAGGAACGCCTGCCCCAGGGGTCGCCCCTGGCCCGGGTGGAGGCGGTGCAGGCCGAAATGATCGACTACGAGAAGGCCTACGACGCCTTTGAAATCAGAGGATGAGGCCATGCGCCCGGCGGGCGCGCATGGGAGGACTGTTTCGCGCCCTGCGACCGGACGTTTTCGGGCGCGGGCGCTTCATTATAGATAACGACGCGACCATCCGGTCCCGCGCCGCCCAGGTTGGCCGGCCGGAGGATCGCGGGGAGCATGGCAGGCATGGACAACGAATACGATCCCAAGGAAACCCCGGAGAAGGTCGCGCCCGCGACCGGCGCTACGTCGGACGCCGGCGACGCTCCGGTGGCCAGCGAAAACGAGGAGAAAAGCCAGCCCGACATTCCGTCGGAACTGCCGGTTCTGCCCGTTCGCGACATCGTGGTCTTCAATTATATGATCCTGCCGTTGTTCGTCGGCCGCGACAAGTCCGTCCAGGCCGTGGACGCGGCGCTCAACGGCTCCCGCTATATTCTCGTGCTCACCCAGAAGGACGAGAAGGTGGACGAGCCCGGCCCCGACGACCTCTACCGCGTGGGCACGGTGGGCATGATCATGCGGATGCTCAAGATGCCCGACGGCCGGCTCAAGGTGCTGGTCCAGGGGCTGACCCGGGCCCGGGTGACGGATTTCGTTTCCACCGATCCGTACCATCTGGCCAAGGTCGAGATCATCCCCGAGCACGACACCAAGGAAGTGACCCTGGAGCAGGAGGCCATGATGCGGGCCGCCAGGGAGCAAAGCGAAAAGATCCTGTCGCTGCGCGGCATGGCCTCGGCCGACATCATGGCCGTGCTCAACAGCGTCAACGAACCGGGCCGGCTGGCCGATCTGGTGGCCTCCAACCTGCGGATGCGGGTGGAGGAGGCCCAGCGGCTGCTCGAATGCGAGGACCCGGTCGAACGCCTGCGGCTGGTCAACGAACAGCTGGTCAAGGAGGCCGAGGTCGCGGCCATGCAGGCCAAGATCCAGAACATGGCCAAGGAAGGCATGGACAAGGCGCAAAAGGATTTCTTTTTGCGCGAGCAGATGAAGGCCATTCGCCGCGAACTCGGCGAGGGCGGCGAGGAAACCGACGAGCTCGAAGAGCTCAAGGAGGCCCTCGACAAGGCCGGCATGCCCAAGGAGGTCAAGAAGGAGTCGGACAAGCAGTTCAAGCGACTGGCGTCCATGCACCCCGATTCCTCCGAGGCCGGCGTCATCCGCACCTACCTCGACTGGCTGGTGGACCTGCCCTGGAAAAAGCTGTCCAAGGACCGCCTGGACATCAAGGAAGCCAAGCGCATTCTGGACGAGGACCATTTCGACCTGGAAAAGGTCAAGGAGCGCATCCTCGAATACCTGTCCGTGCGCAAGCTCAATCCGGGCATGAAGGGCCCCATCCTGTGTTTCGTCGGTCCTCCCGGCGTGGGCAAGACCTCCCTTGGCCGCTCCATCGCCCGGGCCCTGGGCCGCAAGTTCGTGCGCATGTCCCTGGGCGGGATGCGCGACGAGGCCGAAATCCGCGGCCACCGGCGCACCTACATCGGGGCCATGCCCGGCCGCGTGGTGCAGAGCATCAAGCAGGCCGGCACGCGCAACCCGGTCATCATGCTCGACGAGATCGACAAGGTGGGCTCGGATTTCCGGGGCGACCCGTCCTCGGCCCTGCTGGAAGTGCTCGATCCGGAACAGAATTTCTCGTTCTCGGACCACTACCTGAACGTCCCCTTCGACCTGTCCAAGGTGATGTTCATCTGCACGGCCAACATCCTGGACACCATCCCGGCCCCGCTGCTCGACCGCATGGAGGTCATCCAGCTGCCGGGCTACACCGAGCAGGAGAAGATCAAGATCGCGCGCCGCTACATCGTGCCGCGCCAGATCAAGGAAAACGGGCTGGAGGAAGGCGACATGGTCGTCTCGGACAAGGTGCTTTCGCGTCTGATCCGCGACTACACCCGCGAGGCCGGCCTGCGAAACCTCGAACGCGAGGTGGGTTCCGTGGCCCGCAAACTGGCCCGCAAGAAGGCCGAGGGTGAAACCCCGCCCTTCCGGGTGACCGTCGCCTCCCTGGACAAGCTCCTGGGACCGGCCCGGTTCATGGACGACGAGCGCGAAATGGAGCTGCCGCCCGGCGTGGCCGTGGGACTGGCCTGGACGCCCGTTGGCGGGGCGATCCTGCACATCGAGGCGGCCACCCTGCCCGGCAAGGGCGGGTTGCAGCTGACCGGCAAGCTCGGCGACGTCATGAAGGAATCCGCCCAGGCGGCCCTGACCTACGCCAAGTCCAAGGCCAAGGAGCTGGGCATCGACCAGGAAGTGTTCGAGAAAAGCGACATCCACATTCACGTGCCGGCCGGGGCCACGCCCAAGGACGGCCCGTCGGCGGGCGTGACGCTCGTGACGGCGCTCATTTCGGTGCTCACCAACACCCCGGTGCGCAACGACGTGGCCATGACCGGCGAGATCACCCTGCGCGGCCGGGTGCTGCCCGTCGGCGGCATCAAGGAAAAGGTGCTGGCCGCCGTGGCCGCCGGCATGAAGCGCATCATCCTGCCGGCCCAGAACATGAAGGACCTGCGCGACATCCCCCGCGACCTGCGCGGCCGGGTCAAGGTCTTTCCGGTGGAACGCATCGACGAAGTCTGGCCTCTGGCCCGAAACGACGAGGCCAATAAGTAAAGAGAAAGAATGCCTCCGGCGGCCGGGGGGGATAATCCCGGTATGAACCGGGTAGATAGTTGACAGATCGGACCGGGTACATGGTTGACACTTATGGGCACAGGAGGAAGCTCCGATGCCCTGGAAAAAGGTCAACCCCATGGAAGAGCGCGCCCGGTTTGTCG
>JAFABC010000292.1 GCA_023426275.1 Pseudomonadota bacterium
GGACAAAATGCGCCGCCAAAGTGCGCCAGCGTCGCTTCGCGCCGCACAAAGACATTATCGAGGGGGACCGGGGGGCATCATGCCCCCCGGCCGCCGGAGGCATTCTTCTCCCCGGCCCTAACCGCCGGCCAGCTTCACGGTGAAGCCGCGCTCCTTAAGTTCCCGGGCCAGCGCCTCCCGGTGATCGCCCTGAATCTCGATCACGCCGTCCTTGACCGCGCCGCCCGCGCCGCAGCGCTGTTTGAGCTGCTTGGCCAGGGCTTCGAGCGCGTCGGCCGGCAAGGCGAGGCCCGTGATGCAGGACACGCCCTTGCCCTTGCGGCCCTTGGTCTGTCTGGAAATGCGCACGATGCCGTCCGCGCGGGGAACGCCCTGCCTGCGGGAGCAGGCGCACGCGTCCACGGGCTTGCCGCAGCCGGGGCAAAGCCGGCCCTGGTCCGTGGAATACACCGGTTTGGAGTTGGTATTTTTGGAAAGCGTCATACCGGCGGATGTAGAACAGTTCGGCGGGAAGGGCGACTTAAAAAAGCGGACAGGCCCGCCCCCGGCCGGCTGCGTCAGAAACGACGCAGGGGCGCGGCGCGACCGGGGCGCAATGCCCGGCCAGCACGGCGGCCACGAACTCGGCGCGCGAACGCACCACGGCCTCCACGGCTACGGGCCGCCGGCCAAGCTCTTCCAGGCTGTGGGCGTCGGAGCCGGCCAGGGGGAGCAGGCCCCTGGCCGCGGCAAAGCGTGCGGCGGCCGCGTTTTCCTCGGGCCGGTTGCGCCCGTTTTCCACTTCCACGGCCGACAACCGCTTGTGATCGAGGATGCCCGGCCCGGCCGGACGCCAGGACCGAAACGGATGGGCGGCCACGGCCAGACCGCCTTCGGCCCGGGCCAGGCTGATGACCTCGCGGGCCGAAAGTCCCGGACGCAACGACTCGAAGGGCCCGAAGAGCAGGACGTCCCCGTCGGGCGTATTGTATTCCATGCCGAGAATCACGCACAGTCCGTCGGGCTGCACGCCCTCCCGGACACGGTCTCCCGCCGCCATGGTATTGTGATCGGTCAGGCAGACGCCGTCGAGGCCCAGCCCGCGGGCTCGTTGCAGGATGACCGGCAGGGGCAGCCGGCTGCAGGGGGAAATATCGGTATGCACATGAAGATCGAAAAGCAGCATGGGGCCATCTTGCTTCGGGCGGGTGGAAAAGGCAAAGTGTGAATCCCTATGCACCACCCCTTGTATGATCGTCCCCATCAATAGGAGCCGGACCTGATGCCCCGCGCCTGCGTGCTGCTCGTTCTCGACGGACTTGGTGACCGTTCCCATGCCGTGCTGGATGGCCAGACCCCCTTGCAGGCGGCGGCCACGCCCCATCTCGACGCCATTGCCGCGGCCGGGGCCAACGGCCTGTACCACGCCGGCATTCTCGGGCAGGCCCTGCCGAGTGAAAACGCCCACTTCGCCATGTTTGGCGCACCGCCCGAAGCCTTTCCGGGCCGGGGCTACCTGGAGGCCCTGGGTCTGGACCTGGAGCCGGGGCCGGACGAGGTCTGCCTGCTGGCCCATTTTTGCCAGGCGGAAGCGGAAAACGGCTGTCTGCGGCTCGTGCGCGACCGGCCGGAAAAGCCCTCGCCGGAAGAGGCGGCCGCCCTGTTCGCGGCCGTGGCCGGGTATTCCGCCTTGGGCGTGACGGCGCGGCTGCACCACGACAAGGGCCTTTTCGGCGTGCTGACCCTGCGCGGCGCGGTCGCGCCCGAAGTGACCGACACCAACCCCATGGTGGACGGCCTGTTTCTGCCCGAGCCCGAACCGCTGGCCGGCGCGGGGCCGGCGGCGGCCCGAACGGCCCGGGCGCTCAAGGCCTACCTGCTGTTCGTCCGGCAGGTCCTCGGCGCGCATCCGGTCAACACGGCCCGAAGCCGGGCCGGCCGCGCGCCCATCAACACGCTCGTCACCCAGCGGGCCGGCATGGCCCGGGCGCTGCCTTCGTTTGAGGACCGCTTCGGCCTGCGGGCGGCCTCCATCACCTCGGGCACGCTGTTTCACGGGCTGGCCAGGGCGCTTGGCTTCGACTGGCTGCCCGTTCCCGACACGGCCGATCCCGGAGCCGATCTGGAAAAACGGCTGGCCCTGGCCGCCACGATGACCGACCGCTACGACTTTCTGCACGTGCACACCAAGGCCCCGGACGAGGCCGCCCACACCAAGGACCCGCTGGCCAAAAAGGCGGTCATCGAGGCCCTGGACGCGGCCATCGGCCGGGCGGCCGGCCCCCTGCTCGCCAACCCCGACATCCTGCTCGTGGTCACCGCCGACCACTCCACGCCTTCCTGCGGCCCGCTCATCCACGGCGGGGAACCCGTGCCCCTGTGCCTGCACGGCCAGGGCCAGCGCCGGGACGCGGTCAGGCGGTTCGACGAGGTGGCGGCGGCGGCCGGCTGTCTGGGCTGCGTGCGCGGCGCGGAACTCCCCCTGCTCGTCCTAAACGGCTTGCAGCGCGCCCGGCTGGTCGGCATCAACGACACGCCGTCCCCGCCGGCCAGCTATCCCGGCCCAGTCAGCCCCTTTCGCCTGGAGGAATCATGACCCAGCCCGTCCCCGTCGGCGTCATCCACGGCCGCTTCCAGGTGCTCCACAACGACCATCTGCGGTATCTGTTGGCCGGACGGGCCCGCTGCCGCCATCTGGTGGTCGGCATCACCAATCCCGACCCCAGCCACACCCGCCAGGAAGAGGCCGACGTCAAACGCGCCGATCCGGCGGCCAATCCCCTCACCTACTTCGAGCGCCAGACCATGGTCCGGGCCGCCCTGAGCGAAGCCGGCGTCGCGGCGACGGACTTCTCGGTGGTGCCCTTTCCGATCAGTTTTCCGGAACTTTACCGCTATTACGTGCCGCTCGACGCGCTTTTCTTCCTGACCATCTACGACGAATGGGGATGGCGGAAGCGGCGCTATTTCGAGGAATTGGGACTTCGTATCGAGGTCTTGTGGGAAGTGCCGCCCGAACAAAAAGGCCTTTCCGGAACCGAGGTACGCCGCCAGCTCGCCGCCGGCGGCGCCTGGGAAGCGCTCGTGCCCCCGGCCGTGGCCGCCCTGGCCCGGCAATGGGGGCTGCCCGCCCGGCTGGCGGCGCAACAGGCCCCCCGCTAAACGCCATCAGGCGGACCGGGGCTCGTCCTTGACGGGGCGAGATTCTTCCTTGGCGGGCCGGGACTCTTCCTTGGTCGCCACATGCAGCCCCACCAGCCGGGCCATGAAAAACACCAGGTAGAACTGGCCGGCAATGCCTTCCAGCATGGATAGCATCTGCACCACGGGCGAAAGGGGGACGATATCCCCGTAGCCTGTGGTCAGCAGCGTCACGTAGCTGAAGAAAAAAAGCAGCCGGTCGGCCCGCAACGCCGTGATGGGCTTGGGATGGACCGTGAAATTGAAGGCTTCCGGAGAAAAATAATACACAAGTCCGTAGAGAATATACCACAAGGCGCCCATGAACAGATAGACGCACAGCCCGCCGAACACCGTGTCCAGATCCACCCGCCGCTGCCGGGACAGGGCGCGCGTCACCTCGACGATGGTCAGCAGGATCGTGGGAACGCCCAGGATATAGGCCACAATGCCGGCCAGCTCGGCATGGAGGAGGTACTTCACCAGCACGCTTGCGCCGCACAGCAGGCTCAGCCACAGAAGCAGGGAATACAGGCGGCTGTGGCGAATGCTGCGTACCGCGGCCAGCAGCAGGGACAGAAACAGCAGATCCTGAAAAACGCCGCTCCCTTCGCCCGCGAGGAACGGTGCGATCACGATTTGGGCCAGCAAGGCGGCCAGCAGGTAATGAAAAGGCTTCCCCGTGGATGAAATGGACAGTTTGGCGTTGAGCGGGGTCTTGGCCATACACCTTCCTTTGGATGTATGTTGCCGCGGCCGGGCTTGACAGCCAGTTGCAGCACAACCGAAAGAGACGTTGCGCGTTGTGCGACCATGGCAATGTTGCAAAAGTCCGTTCGGATTTTTGCAACAGGTTGTTAAAGCAGGGCCGCCCCTCCAAGCAGCATGACGAACCGTTTGTACAGGTTCAGGTCGAAGGAGCCGGCCATCTCGTGACGCATGATGCTGAGCGCCTCGTAGGGGCGCACCGCGTCGGCATAGATCCGACGCGAGGTCAGGGCATCGTAGACATCGGCCAGGGAGACCGCCCGGACATGCAGCGGGACCGCCTCGCCGGAAAGGCCCCGAGGATAGCCCAGGCCGTTGACTTTTTCATGATGCATCAAAATGCACTCCACGGCCAGTCGCGACAGGCTCAGCGGCCGGCAACGCCGCACCCCGCGCTCCGGGTGCTCACGGATGGCCAGGAATTCCTCGGGACTCAGCCGGCCGGGTTTTTTAAGAATTGAAACATCGATGTCCTCCTTGCCGCTGTCGTGCAACAGCGCCCCGACCCCGGCCTGCACGATGGTGGCCGGCGAAAAACCCAGGCTTTTCAACAGGAAGATCGTGTAAACGAAAACATGCACCCCGTGACTGTACACCTCGTAGTCATGAACCATGAGCGCGCCCATGCGCGCAAGTCCCCCCTCGGTGCACAGGAAAGCCACGCTGTCCCGGACATAGGTCACAAGCATCCGGCCGTATCTTTCCGCAACCTCCCGGGGCAAGCGTTCATGGACGAGCTCCCGGACAATGCCGCAACAATCATGATAGAAGACCGCAGCCTTATCTTCAAGCGGCATATCCTGGCTTAGCAGCGCCTCACCCAGGTGCCGTCGCATGTAGTCGCGGTACTGCCCCTGCTCCTCGCGGGGGATGTAGACCACGCGCACCTCGTGTTCCGCGAGTATGCGCCGGCGTTCGGGACTAAGCGCCTCTCCATTGCGGGCAAACAACATGTGGTTGTCGCCGTTGCGCAAATAAACTTCAAATTCCCCGGGAACATGCGGGAAGAGATGCCCGATGGGAACGGGCTGATACGGGCTGGCCGGATCAGCGTCCGGAGGCGGCGGCAACAAGCTCATAGGCTGTGTAACTTTATTACAATATGCGCCGCACCATGCGGGCTCCATCCGCTTTCCGCTTAAAAAAACATGTCATCACGAACTCTTGTCAGATTCCATTGTCTGGCGGTCAGTTATACTTCCATATTCTAGCAAAAGCCGGGCCGATCCGGCTTGCCAGGCCGGCCGGCCCCTGTCATCTTCGCCCGTGAAAAGGAGGAAAACGCCATGTGCGGCAGATTCGCCCTGGCCGTTCCCCGCCGCCTCGTGGCCGAAGCCATGGGCGTGCCGGACCTGCCCCGGAACATCCCGGACCGGCCGGAAATCTTCCCGTCCGAACTGATCGAGGCCGTGTTCGTGGCCCGGGAGACCGGACGCCGGATGGCCGGCCTGTTCCGCTGGGGATTCGTGCCCGCCTTCGTCAAAGATCCCGAGGCGATGCGGCCCATGATCAACGCCCGGGCCGAGACCGTGCTGGACAAGCCCTCGTTTCGGGGCGCCATCCGCTACCGGCGCTGCCTGATCCCGGCCCAGGGCTTTTTCGAGTGGCGCAAGGACGCCGGCAAGGCCAAGACGCGCTTTTTCCTGACCCTGCCCGACCGGCCGGTCATGGCCCTGGCCGGCATCTACGAACGCGCGGTTTCCGCCGCCGGCGAGGTCCGCGACACCGCCGCCATCCTCACCCGGGAAGCCTCGCCGCAGATGGCCGCCATCCACGACCGCATGCCGCTCATCCTGCCGCCGGACGCCTTCGCCGCCTGGTGCGATCCGCACCTGACCGAACGCCGGGACGTGGCCGCCCTGCTGGCCACGCCGCCTCCGGCCCTGTGCCTGACGGAAGAGGCGGGCGCGCCTTCCCGCCCCTCCCTGCTCGACGCCTCCAGCAAGCCCTGCTAATCTGCCACTGGCGATTCCCCCGCGAGGGGCCGGAGGCATCCCCCCATGAAACCCACCGTCTTCCATCCCGAGGCGCGCACCGCCCTGGAACTGCCGCGCGCGCCGACCGTGGTCCGGGCCGGCCGGCGCGACGACGCCGGGGAGCCCTCCCGGTGAGCCAGGGCGAGCTGTTGCGGCTGCTTTCCCTGGTGCTGCTGCTGGCCGTCGTGGTGGTGGTGCGCTGGCTGCCGGGCATCAGCCATCGGAAATTCGACTGGCGGCTCTTTCGCTCACGCCAAAAGAGAAAGAAGTGACGCACATAGGCTTGTGACACACCCCGGCCGGTGATACCAACGGCGGCATGGCGCAGCTTTCCGCATCCCTCAGGGCCCACGTCGACAAGTACTTCCTCCGCTCCAGCCACATTCTCGCGGCCGAGGGGTTCGACCCCGTCGTGACCATGCAGGTCTTTTTTCGCGACGGCCCGGGCACCTTCGCCGGCATCGACGAGGCCGTGGCCCTGTTTCGCGAAGGCTCCTCCCTGGCCGAACACGGCGGCAGCCTCCACGCCCTGCCCGAGGGCGCGGCCTTTTCCCCGCTGGAACCGGTCATGCATATCGAGGGGCATCTGGCGGATTTCATCGAGCTGGAAACGCTCTACCTCGGCATCGTCAGCGCGGCCACGTCCCTGGCCAACGGCCTGAGCGAACCCGCGCCCGACGCCGTCGAGGCCAAGGCGGCGGCCATCCGGGCGCTGCTGCCGGGCAAGCAACTCATGTATTTCGGGGCCAGACACTGGCACCCCCGGTGCGAGGAGGCCTTTTGCCGGGCGGCGGTGGCCGCGGGCTTCGACGCCTGCGCCACGGACGCCGGCGCGCGGGCGGCCGGACTGCCCGGGGGCGTCGGCACCATTCCCCACGCCCTGGTCCTGGCCTTCGCCTCCAAGGTCGGCCGGGAACACGCCACCCGTGAGGCCACGCTGGCCTTCGACCGGCACACCGAGGCGTCCTGCCCGCGCGTGGCCCTGGTCGACACCTTCAACCGGGAGATCGACGACGCCCTGGACACGGCCCGGGCCCTGGGCGACACGCTGGCCGCCGTGCGCCTGGACACGGCCGGGGAAAGCATCGGCCAGGGCGGCACCCCCTTTGACGGCCGCCAATACTGGACCGGCACGGGCGTGACCGTGGCCGGGACCCTGGCCATGCGCCAGGCCCTGGACACCGCCGGCTTCACCGACGTCGGCATCGTGCTGTCCAGCGGTTTCGGGAATCTGGAAAAGGTGAAGGCCTTTGCCGCGGCCGAAGCCCAATACGGCCGGCTGTTCGAGTCCGTCGGCATCGGCGGGCTGTTCACCTCGTTCGCCGCCACGGCCGACATCGTGCGCGTCAACGGCCGGGACCTGGCCAAGACCGGCCGGGCCTACCACCCCAACGCCCGCCTCGTCCGGCTGATTTAAGGCCTCCGGCGGCCGGGAGAGGCGTTGCCTCTCCCGGACCCTACCATTGGGGGGCATGATGCCCCCACCCCCCTCGCCAGGAAAGGCAAGCAGTTCTTCCGGTCCCCTTTGGTTCCGGGCCGTTTCGTTTCGGCGGCTTTGCAC
>JAFABC010000026.1 GCA_023426275.1 Pseudomonadota bacterium
GGGGCAGTGCCCCTCCCGGCCGCCGGAGGCATCTTTCTTTTGTCTTAGTCCCGAGGCGCCCGAACCCGGGCAGCGGCCAGCTGTCCGGGCGGCACGAGGTAGAGGCGGTTGCCGTCGAAGCGGTTCCAGGCCCGGAACCACAGCCAGTAAAAGGACGGCACCACGATGTGGCGGTTGCCGAGCCAGTCGAGGAGCATGTGCCCGGTGACGCCGATGGTCAGGCCCACGCCCCAGGGCGCGGCCGCCCCGGTGCCGATCAGCAGCCACAGAAAGATAAGAAATTCGAAGGAATGCAGCACCAGATACAGCCGGTCGAGCCGGCCCTGCTCGCAGCTTTCGAAAAAGTGGTCCACGCCGCCCCAGCCGCCGTTGCACAGGACATAGTCGGCCACATGGTCCAGATCGAGCAGCACGCTCGAAAACCCGGCGGCGAAAGCGGCGGCCCAGCTGCCGCCGGCAGCGGCGTAGCCGGCGATAGCCAGCGGAATGGCGCTGATACAATGTTGCGCGAGTTTCACGTCGTCAAATCCCCTGCGGCCTGCCGGCCGGCTTCGGTCAGATGGCCGCTGTAGGCCGAAATCTCGTATTCATAATAGCCCAATTCCACAAAAAGACGCAGCAACCGCCAGGCCCGGCCCGGCGCGAACCCCAGACGCGTGGCGATCTCCCCCGGCATCAACCGGTCGGGAAACGGCGCGTCCGGCGCGGCGGCCAACGCGACCAGCAATTGGCGCGCCTCGGCGTCCAGGCGGTGTTCCATACCTCCCGCCTCCTTCGGGCGCAACCCGGCCGCTACACGCCCGCCGCCTTGAAGGCCGCGTCCACGATTTCCCGGGCTTCGGCCTGGAGCGCCGTCAGGTGGTCGCGGCCGCTGAAGCTTTCGGCGTAAATCTTGTAGATGTCCTCGGTGCCCGAGGGCCGCGCGGCGAACCAGCCGTTTTCCGTCACGACCTTGAGTCCGCCGATGGGCGCGTCGTTGCCCGGGGCGCGCGTGAGCTTGGCCACGATTTCCTCGCCGGCAAGGGAGGTGGCCGTGACCAGCTCCGGCGAGAGCTTGGCCAGGGCGGCCTTTTGCGCCTTGCTGGCCGGGGCGTCCAGGCGTTCGTAGATGGGCTCGCCGAACCGGGCCGTCAGCGCGGCATAGTGGGAGGCCGGGTCCTTGCCCGTCCTGGCCGTGATCTCGGCGGCGAGCAGGTCCATGATGATGCCGTCCTTGTCCGTGGTCCAGACCGTGCCGTCGGTGCGCAGGTAGGATGCCCCGGCGCTCTCCTCGCCGCCAAAGCCGAAGGAGCCGTCGACGAGTCCGGGGACGAACCATTTGAATCCCACCGGCACCTCGCACAGCCGGCGCTTGAGGGACGCGGCCACGCGGTCGATCATGGCGCTCGACACCACGGTCTTGCCCACGGCCGCGTCGGCCCGCCAGCCCGCGCGGGTGGAAAAGAGATAATGGACGGCCACGGCGAGATAATTGTTGGGATTGAGCAGCCCGGCCTCCCGGGTGACGATGCCGTGGCGGTCGTAATCCGGGTCGTTGCCAAAGGCGATGTCGTAGGCGTCCTTGTGGCCGATCAGCCGCGCCATGGCATAGGGCGAGGAGCAGTCCATGCGGATCTTCCCGTCCTTGTCCACGGTCATGAAGGAAAAGGTCGGGTCCACCACCTCGTTGGTCAGGTGCAGGTCCAGGCCGTAACGCGCGACGATGGGCTCCCAGAAGCCGATGCCCGAACCGCCAAGGGGGTCCACGCCGATACGCACGCCGGCGTCGCGGATGGCGGCCATGTCGACGATATTGGCCAGATCGTCCACGTACGGGGCCACGTAGTCGTATTCCTCGGTGGTTCCGGCCCGCAGTGCCGCCGCATAGGGCATGCGCCGCACCCCGGCGAGCTTGTTGTCCAGAGAGGCGTTGGCCATGTCCTGGACCACCCTGGTGATGTCGGTGTCGGCCGGTCCGCCCGAGGGGGGATTGTACTTGAAGCCGCCGTCGTCCGGGGGGTTGTGGGACGGAGTGATGACAATGCCGTCGGCCTGCACGCCCGCGTGATCGCGGTTGAAGGTCAGGATGGCGTGGGAGATGACCGGCGTCGGGGTGTAGCCCCGGCCGGACTGGATGCGCGTGGTCACGCCGTTGGCGGCCAGCACCTCAAGCGCCGTGATAAAGGCCGGCTCGGACAGGGCGTGGGTGTCCATGCCGAGGTACAACGGCCCGGAGATGCCCCGGCCGGCCCGGTAATCGCAAATCGCCTGGGTGGTGGCCAGGATGTGATTTTCGTTGAAGCTGCCATCGAAAGACGAACCGCGATGGCCCGAGGTGCCAAAGGACACGCGTTGCAGCGGATCGGCCGGATCGGGGGTGACGGCGTAATAGGACGCCACGAGCCGGGGCACGTTGACGAGCAGCGACCGGGGAGCCGGTTTACCGGCAAGGGGGCTTATAGGCATGGGAAATCCTCCTTGGGATGAACCGCATTCATAGTGACCCAAAGGGGTGGTCGCGTCCACATTCCCGCGACGATTTGAAGGAAATTGCCGTGGAGCGCGCGCTCAGGCCAGATAATGCCACACGTCCTGCACGGTGGCGTAGAGCATGAGGGCGAGCAGCGCCAGCCAGCCGCACACCGAGGACGGCACGTAGAAACGGGCCAGCCGCCCCCAGCAGCGCTCCAGCGTGTCGAAGAGCATCTTGCCGCCATCAAGCGGCGGCAGCGGCAGCAGGTTGAAAATGGCCAGACTGACCGAAAGGTAGCCGCCGAGCAGAAAAAACCGGCTCAGGCTGCGGCCGACGAAACGGCCGCCCTCGGCCACGATGCCGACAAGGCTGCTGACGTTTTCGCCATGCTGCCACAGCCGGGGAATGGCGGACAGGATCGCCTGGACATTGCCCAGCACCCAGGCCGCCGGCCGGGTGAGGAAGCCGCCCGGGACGTGGGCCGTTTCCGGCGTCAGCGCGTACAGCACCATGTAGCAGGCCAGGGCGAACAGGATGTTGGCCGCCGGCCCGGCCAGCGAAAAAACCAGCCGCCGCCAAAGCGGCAGACGGAGATAGTCGCTTTCCCCGGCCAGATCGAGCAGGACATACCCGCCAAAGGGAATGGCGGACAGGCAGTAGCGGGTGCGGCCGAACCGCCGGCTCGCCACCACCGGACCGAGCCCCAGGGAAAAACGGGCCACGGGCAGGCCCACGGCCTTGGCGGCCAGAAAATGCCCCAGTTCGTGGATGCAGATCACAAGGCCGAGCAAGGCGATCACGGCAACATAGGACATGGCGGTGCCCCCGCGCGCCGGGCCGGGTCTCCGGCCCCCGCCGGCATTAGATGAAATCCGGGTCCACGGCGGCCTTGCCGCCGGCCAGCATCACCTTGACGAAACGCACCGAGCGGTCATCCACCGGCACGATGGGAAAGCGCCCCCGGCAGGCGTCGCAGGCGATCATGGCCGGCTTGACCGGCGCGACCACCGGCACTTCCCGGTGGCAAAACGGACAGGGATACAAAAACACCAGTTCCACGCCCGACGGCTTGACCGGCAACAGCGGCTTGCGTTGCTCGTTGCTCATTTCGACTCCGAAACCAGATTCTCGCCCGTCATGGCCGCCGGCGTGTCCAGCCCGGCCAGATGCAGGATGGTCGGGGCGATGTCGCCGAGCCTGCCCGGGGCCAGCCGGGCGTCGGGGCGGGCCGGATCGACCAGGATCAGACGCACCGGATTGAGGGTGTGGGCGGTCATGGGGCCGCCGTCGGCCGCGATCATTTCCTCGGCGTTGCCGTGGTCGGCGGTGACAAGCACCCGCCAGCCCGCGTCCAGTGCGGCTTTCAGGATACGCGCCACGCAGGCGTCAACCGTTTCCACGGCCTGGATGGCCGCCGGCAGCACGCCGGTATGGCCGACCATGTCGCAGTTGGCCAGATTGACGATGGCCAGGGCGTGGCCCTTGGGCAGCGCGGCCAAAAACGCGTCGGTCACGGCCACGGCGCTCATTTCCGGCTTGAGGTCGTAGGTGGCCACCTCGCGTGGCGAAGGGATGAGCACGCGTTCCTCGCCGGGAAACGGCTCCTCCCGCCCGCAGTTCATGAAATAGGTGACGTGGGCGTATTTCTCCGTTTCGGCCAGCCGCAGCTGGGTGAACCCCGCCCGGGAATAGACCTCGCCGAGCACGTCGGTTATGGCCTGCGGCCCAAAAGCCACGGGCAGACCGAAGGAGGCGTCGTACTCGGTCATGGTGGCGAAGCCGGAAAGACGCGGCCGCACCGCCCGGGGAAACCCGTCGAAGTCGTCGCGCGTCAGCGCCGCCGTGATCTCCCGGGCGCGGTCGGCCCGGAAGTTGAAGAAAAAGACGGCGTCGCCGTCGCGGATGACGCCATCGCCGTCTTCCAGCACGCGGGGCTTGACGAACTCGTCGGTCTGGCCGGCGGCGTAGGCGGCTTTGACGGCGGCGACAGGGTCGATGAACGGCTCGCCCTCGCCCCGGGTCAGGGCGGCATAGGCCTCGGCCACCCGCTCATAGCGTTTGTCGCGGTCCATGGCGTAGAAGCGCCCGGTCAGCGAGGCAATGCGCCCCACCCCGGCTTCCCGCAGAAATGCATCCAGTTGGCCGACATACTCCACACCGCTTTTGGGCGGCGTGTCGCGGCCGTCGAGGAAGGCATGGAGCAGCACTTCCTTCTGCCCCAGACCGGCAAAGGCCGAAACCAGGGCTTCCAGATGCCGGATATGGCTGTGCACCCCGCCGTCGGAAACAAGGCCCATGAGATGCACCCGCCCGCCGGCGGCCAGCGACGCCCCGGCCAGCTGGGCCAGCACGGGATTTTGCGACAGGCTTCCGTCTTCCACGGCCATGTCGATGCGGGTCATGTCCTGGTAGACCACCCGGCCGGCCCCGATGTTCATGTGGCCGACCTCGGAGTTGCCCATAAATCCCTCGGGCAATCCCACGGCCCGGCCCGAACAGGCCAGGGTCGTGTGCGGATACTCCTCCACGAGCCGGTCGAGGGTGGGCGTGCTGGCCAGGGTCACGGCATTGCCCGGCCCGGCCGGAGCAAGTCCCCAGCCATCGAGAATAAGCAACAGCGTCGGCGTCATCGGGTGCTCGGTTCGGTTTCGGCGGGAAGGGCCAGGGGCTTGCCCTCGGACCACAGTCCTTCAATATTATAGAAGGGACGCAGGTCTTCCTGGAAGATGTGGACCATGACGTCGTTGAGGTCGAGCAGGACCCACTGGCCCTGGCGGTAGCCTTCCATGCCGAGGTAGGAAAAGCCCGCCTCGCCGCAGCGTTCCAGCACATGATCGGCCAGGGCCTTGGCCTGCCGCACGCTCACGGCCGAGGCCACGACCATGGCGTCGCACACGGGGTTGAAGGGCGTCACATCAAGGGCCAGGATGTCCTTGGCCTTTTTTTCGGCCAGCCAGCCGGCCACCAGAACAGCTTTGTCCGCGGCGGACAGATTCGTATCGCGTTTTTTTTCAGGCATCATATCTCCAGGCAAAGGCGCCGGTTCCCGGTTGTCCCGGGAGACGTCGGACCTCTATCCGATTTGAGGCCGCCCCGCAAACCTCCGGGCGGAGCAAACCGTTTTTTCCGGCCCTCTCTTGACGTGGCGGCCGGCTTTCGGGCAGGTATCCTCGTTGGACGCGCCACGACGCCACTGGAGGAAGTCCCCATGATTTTTGACATGGACATTGAAACCCTGCCCCGGGAAGATCTCGAGGCGTTGCAGTTAAGACGCCTCAAGGTCCTTTGCGAGCGGGTATACGCCAATGTCGGCTTTTACCGGAAAGCCTTTGACGAAGCCGGCATCAAACCGGGCGACATCAAGAGCCTGGCGGACGTGCGCTACCTGCCGTTCACCGAAAAACAGGACCTGCGCAACCACTATCCTTTCGGCCTGTTCGCCGTGCCCAAGGACAACGTGGTGCGCATCCACGCTTCCTCCGGCACCACGGGCAAGGCCACCGTATCGGGCTACACCCAGCGCGACATCGCCAACTGGGCCACCATGATGGCCCGGGCGCTCACGGCGGCCGGGGCCGGACGGCGCGACATCATCCACGTGGCCTACGGCTACGGCCTTTTTACCGGCGGACTCGGCGCCCACTACGGGGCCGAGCGCCTGGGCGCGACCACGGTGCCGGTTTCCGGCGGCGGCACGCGTCGCCAAGCCATGCTCATGCGCGATTTCGGCGCCACGGTCCTGTGCTGCACGCCCTCTTACAGTCTGGTGCTCTACGAAACCGCCATGGAGGCGGGCATCGACATCAAGGATCTGCCGCTTCGCATCGGCGTGTTCGGGGCCGAGCCCTGGTCCGAGGAAATGCGCCGCGACATCGAGTCCAAGATGGGTATCAGGGCCGTGGACATCTACGGCCTGTCCGAGGTCATGGGTCCGGGCGTCGGCATCGAATGCGCGGAAGCCCAAAACGGCGCGCACATCCAGGAAGACCACTTCCTGTGCGAGGTCATCGATCCGGTGACCAAGGAGCCGGTCAAACCCGGTGAGGCGGGCGAACTCGTCATCACCACCCTGACCAAGGAAGCTCAGCCGCTGATCCGCTACCGCACCCGCGACATCACCCGCCTGGAGCTGACGCCGTGCAAGTGCGGCCGCACCACGGCCCGCATGGTGCGCGTGCGGGGCAGAAGCGACGATATGCTCATCATCCGGGGCGTCAACGTCTTCCCGTCGCAAATCGAAAGCATCCTGCTCGAAACCGAAGGCCTGTCCCCCTACTACCAGCTTGTGGTCCAGCGCGAGGGCAATCTCGACACCTTGACCGTGCAGGTCGAAGTGGATGAAAAAATCTTTTCCGACGAAGTGCGCAAGCTGCAACGCCTGGAAGGGAAGATTCAGAAAAACATCAAGGAATTCCTCGGGGTCACCACCGTCGTCAAGCTGGTCGAGCCGCGTTCCATCCAGCGCTCCGAGGGCAAGGCCAAACGGGTCCTGGATCTGCGCCACGCCTAACATTCCCCAACCCGCCTTCCGGAGGGAAGTCCCATGAAAGCCGAACAAATTTCCATTTTTCTGGAAAACCGGGCCGGACGCCTGGAGGAAGTCACCCGCGTGTTGGCCGAATCCGGCATCAATATTCGCGCCCTGTCCCTGGCCGACACCTCGGATTTCGGCATTCTGCGCCTGATCGTCAGCGACCATGAAAAAGCCAAGGTGGCGCTCAAGGAACACGGCTTTACCGTGGGCCGCAACGCCGTGGTGGCCGTGGAGGTGCCGGACGCTCCCGGCGGCCTGCACGCCATGCTCAAACTCTTGTGCGAAGGCGGCGTCAACGTCGAATACATGTACGCCTTCGTGCACCAGTGCGAACGCTCGGCCGTCATCATCGTCCGCTTCGACCGGACCGACCAGGCCATCGAACTGCTGCAGAAAAACAACATCACCATCATCCCCGGTGACAAGCTCTACACCATCTAGAATACGGAAACGGCGGTAGAGAAGCCGCCTGTCGCCGACCGCGCCGGACAAGCGGCCCAAGCCACGGCTTCAGGGCCCGTCCGGCGCCGGTCGTCCCGGTCCGGTCTCCCGCGAACCCCCCTATGTCACATGCCGCCTCCCCGGTCGCGTCCCGTCGCCGACCCCTGCGTTTCGTCGTCAGCCTGCTCCTTTTCGCCTGCATCCTGTATCTGGCCCTGGTCGGCCTCGACGCCTGCCTCTACCGGCTGCTGCCGCGCCTGCAGGTCTTTTCGGCCAAGCAACGGGAGCTGCTGTATTCCTACGGCGTGTTCGATCCGGCCACCCATCCGCTCTACCGGCCCTGGCTGCACGGCTACGTCAACCAGCCGGGACTGCCCGCCCGCCCGGGCACGGCCGACGATGCCTACCGGGCCTACGGCATCCAGCTGACCGAGCCGCCGGCGCTGACGGTGTCCGGCACCGACGCCCTGGGCTGGTGGAACGCCCGGACGCCCCGGGACGCCGACGTGCTCTTTATCGGCGACTCGTTTTGCTACGGCGCGGGTTCCGGCACCGACAAAAGCATTCCGGCCCTCTACGAAAAAGCCACCGGCCGCCCGGTCTACGCCGCCTGCAAAAACGGCTACGGCCTGCCGCAATACCGCGACATCCTGCGCCGCCTGACCGTGGACGCCCCGGCCGGTTCGCCCGAGCATTTCAACGGCCGCACGGTGTTCGTGATCCTCTATGTGGGCAATGACGCGGCCGCCGACCTCATCGTCTACCGCAACAGGCTGGCCGAGGAGCGCCTGGGGCTGTCCCGCTCTTTCCGCCTGACCTCGCTGCGCCGGCTCGGCCGCTACCTGCGCGACGCCCATCGCGGCGCCGGACAGGCCTTTGCCGCGGCGCCGCCGGCCAAGATGGACACCCACGGCTATTATCCCGTGCCCCTGACCGTGCCGACGACGCGGGACCTGCCCTTTGCCTTCCATCCGTTCTACCGCAGTTTCATCGACACGTCCTGGTTCAGCCCGGCCGAAGAGGACGACGTCCGTCAGACCCTGGCCGATCTGCACCGGCTGGCCGACCAGAACGGCGAGCGCCTGTACGTGGTGCTGCTGCCCACGGCCTTGCAGGTGCTCTATCCGCGCATCGATTTCGCCGCCGTGCCCCGGCGCTCGGAATTCGCCCACAAGGCCGCGGACATCGTGCGCAACCTCAACGCCATGACCGCCCTGCTCGGCCAGCTGACCAGGGACGCCGGCCTCACGCTCCTGGACATGGAACGCCCCTTCATGGATTCCCCGGACGCCGGCCTGCTCTACTGGCCGACGGACACCCATCTGACTCCCTTCGGCAACGCGGCCGCGGTCAGGGCCATGTGCGCGGCCTT
The DNA here is from genome assembly GCA_023426275.1 of Pseudomonadota bacterium. Taxonomy (GTDB): domain Bacteria; phylum Desulfobacterota; class Desulfovibrionia; order Desulfovibrionales; family Desulfovibrionaceae; genus Solidesulfovibrio. Next base: position 8,800 of record JAFABC010000026.1, read on the forward strand.
CCCCGCGGAAGCCAACCCCGCGGCCGCTCATCCGGCAACGCCCCCAAAGCCTTGACAACAGACCACCGCCGTGCGCTAACATTCGCGATCCTCTTCATTTCGGTCAGGCGGAAACCGCCGGGACCGGATCGCAAGGAAACGACATGCAACGGCGGGATCTGGCGCGCGGCGACGCGCTGACCTGGGAACTGGCGCGGCAGGGAACCATGCGCGCCCCGGCCCGGCTTTTCGGCACGCCCCAAGGCATCGAGGCGCTGGAAGACACGGTCTTTACGCAGCTGCGCAACGTGGCCTCGCTGCCGGGCGTCGTGGCTCCGGTCGTGGCCATGCCCGACGCCCACTCCGGCTATGGCTTTCCCATCGGCTGCGTGGCCGCCTTCGACCCCGATGCCGGCGGTGTCGTCAGCGCCGGCGGCGTGGGTTTCGACATTTCCTGCGGGGTGCGCACCCTGCTGACCGACCTGGATGTCCAGGAGGTCGCCGCCGGGCGTGATGTCCTGGCCGATGCGCTCTTCGCCCGGGTGCCGGCCGGCGTCGGCCCCGGCGGCGGGTTGCGCCTTGCCGACAAGGACATGGACCGGATGCTCGACGGCGGCGCGGCCTGGGCCGTCAAACAGGGCTTTGGCGAAAAAGCCGACCTGGAGCGTTGCGAAGACGGCGGCCGGCTGGCCCAGGCCGTCCCGGAGGCCGTGTCGCCGCGCGCCCGGGAACGGTTGCGCGAGGCGCTCGGCACGCTCGGCTCAGGCAACCATTACCTGGAAGTCCAGTCCGTGGAAGCAATCCACGACGCCAAAACGGCCACGGCCTACGGCCTGCGCCCCGGCCAGATCGCGGTGTCCATCCACTGTGGCTCCCGGGGGCTCGGCCATCAGGTGGCCACGGACTTCATGGCCGCCATGCTGGCCGAGGCCCCGGGGCACGGCCTGGACCTGCCCGACCCGGAGCTGGCCTGCGCCCCCATCGGCTCGGCCGTGGCCGAACGCTACCTCGGGGCCATGCGGGCGGCGGCCAATTGCGCCCTGGCCGGCCGGCAGGTCATCACCCACCACGTGCGCGACGTTTTCACGAAACTGTTTCCGGGCTGCCGGCTGCGGCTGCTCTACGACGTCTCCCACAACATCTGCCGGGTGGAAACGCATCGTGTCGCCGGCCGCCCCAAGCGGCTCTACGTGCACCGCAAGGGCGCGACCCGGGCCCTGGGCCCGAGCCACCCGGACCTGCCGCCAAGTCTCGGCGGCGTGGGCCAGCCCGTCATCGTCGGCGGCAGCATGGGCACGGCCTCGGCCATCCTGACCGGCGGGGACGCCGGCGAGGCCCTGGCCTTTTCCTCGGCCTGCCACGGCGCGGGACGCACCATGAGCCGCAAACAGGCCCTCAAACGCTTTTCCGGTCGCGCCGCCATGCGCGATCTGGCCGAGCGCGGCATCAGCGTCCGGGCCCACGACCTGCGCGGCCTTGGCGAGGAAGCGCCCGGCGCCTACAAGGATATTGACGACGTGGTCCGGACCGTCCATGCGCTCGGTCTGGCCACCATAACCGCCAGGCTGCGTCCGCTCGCCTGCATCAAAGGGTGACACACGTCATGCTCGAACGCCTGATCCGCGAAACCGACGCCGTGGGCCGTCTCACGGGCGAGGCCCTCATTGTGCTCGACAAGGACGGCATCATTTTGCACGCCACGGCCGAAGCCGGCCGGTTGTTCGACGTCCCGGCCACCCAGCTGACAGGCACGACCTTCGGCCTGCCCCTGACCAACGACGCGCAAACCGTGGCGCGCGTGGTGGCCACCGGACGGGAGGTGCTCCTGCGCCAGGAACGGCTCAACGAGCCGGATCTGTCCCTGACCCGGGTGCTGTTGCGCGACGTCACCGACCAGCGGGCCGTCCAGGCCGACCTGGAAGCCGCCAAACGCGCGGCCAAGGCCGGCGAACAGGCCAAAAGCCATTTCCTGGCCAACATCACCCATGAGATCCGCACGCCCATGATCGGCATCCTGGGCATGACCGAACTGACCCTGGCCACGCCCCTCGATGAAAAGCAGCGGGAATACCTGGAGATGGCCCGCCATTCCGCCCAGTCGCTGCTGACCGTGCTCAACGACATCGTGGACTATGCCCGCATCGAGGTCGGCGCGCTGGAACTGGCCAATACGCCCTTCGATCTCCACGACACCGTCGAGGAGGCCGTCAGCGTGTTCCGGCCCCTGGCCGTCAAAAAGGGACTGGCCCTGGAATACCGCCTGCTTGGCGAGGTTCCCCGGGTCCTCAGCGGCGATGCCAGCCGGTTGCGCCAGATCTTGATCAATCTGGTCGGCAATGCCGTCAAGTTCACGGACTCGGGCAGCGTGATCCTGGCCGTCACGCCGACGGGACCGGGCGACGGCCCCAAAATCCGGTTGCGCTTTACCGTGCGCGATACCGGCATCGGCATTCCCCGGGAAAAAATCCACACCATCTTCGACAGCTTCACCCAGGCAGACGCCTCCCATGCCCGGCGCTACCAGGGCGCGGGCCTGGGACTGGCCATCGTGCGCCATCTCGTGGAAATGCAGGGCGGCGAATACAGTGTGGAAAGCGAGGAAGGCCAGGGCAGCGTCTTTTCCTTCAGCCTCGACTTCACCCTGCCGGAAGCCCGCACCGCCCCGCGCGAAGTCGTCCCGGCCGCTCCCCGGCAGCAAACGACCCGGCCCCTGACCATCCTTTTGGCCGAGGACAATCCCATCAACCAGATTTACGCCCAGGAACTGCTGGAAATGGACGGCCACGAGGTCGTTCCCGCCCATACCGGACGCCGGGCCCTGGAAATTCTGCGCCGCCGGAAATTCGACGTGATCCTCATGGATATCCAGATGCCCGAGATGGACGGTCTGGAAGCCACCCGGGCCATCCGCGCCGACCAGAGCGGGGACTTCGATCCGAATATTCCCATCGTGGCCCTGACGGCCCATGCCCTCAAAGGGGATCGGGAGACGTTCCTGCGCGCCGGCATGAACGAATACCTGAGCAAACCCGTCAGCCCGGAGGGACTCGCCGCCGCCCTGGCCCGGGCCATGGGCACGGCCAGGCAGGCCCCCGCGTCCGAGGCCCCCACCGCCGCCACGCCCGCCGAAACGGCGCTCGACTGGACGGAGCTGCTCGGCAAGGCCCGGGGCAACACCGGCTTTCTCATGAAGCTGTTCGCCGCTTTTGTCGACGAACAGCCGGGCAATCTGGAGGCCATCCGCGAGGCCCTGGCCATGGCCGACTTTGGCCAGCTGGCCTTTCTGGCCCACTCGCTCAAGGGCGCCTCAGCCACCATGTGCGCCCCCAGGTTGCGCGAAGCCTGCTACGACCTGGAACGTGAGGCCAAGGAGAATGACGCGGCCAGGGCCGCCGCCTGCCTGACCGCCGTGGAAACGGCCCTGCGCGACGTCATGTGGGCCATGCGCGAAAAGCTCGCCGCGGCCGCCAACGACGCGGCCGGACGCTAGCGGGGCTGCAACCGGGGAAAAGAGGCTTTCAGCGGCCGGGGGGCGTCATGCCCCCCGGTCCCTCTCAAAGGAAGGAATGTCCTGCCGCTGGCGGTCAGGCCAGCATATCGGCCATGGCGTAGAGCCGGCCGGCCGGCTGGTGGCGAATCCAGTCCGCGGCCCGCAGCGCGCCCTGGGCAAAGGTGTCGCGGGTGTTGACCCGGTGCGTCACCTCGATGCGTTCCCCCGGACCGAAGAAATAGACGGTGTGATCGCCCACCACGTCGCCGCCGCGAAGCGCCGCCACGCCGATTTCCTCGTTGGTGCGCGGCCCGATGATGCCGTCGCGCGTATGGCGCTTGACCGTGTCATAGTCCACCCCACGGGCCTCGGCCAGGCACTGGCCCAGCTTGATGGCCGTGCCGCTCGGGGCGTCGGCCTTCTTGTTGTGGTGGATTTCCATGATTTCCAGATTATAGGCCGGCCCGAGCTTGCGCACGAGGTCGGGCAGGACCGAGAGCAGGACATTGAGGCCGACGCTCATGTTGGGTGCGAAGAAAATCGGCGTCCTGGCCGCCGCTTCGGCCAGGGCCGCCGTCTGCTCGGGGGTCAGGCCCGTGGTGCCGACAACCATGGGGTTGCCGGACCGGGCCGCCGCCTGGGCCGCCGCCACCGAAGCGGCCGGGGCCGTGAAGTCGATGATCACCGCGCCGGGGCATTTGGCCAGCACCGTGTCCAGATCGTCGCCCACCGCGCAGTCGAGGCCGGACAGCCCGGCCGTGCAGCCACTGCGTTCCATGGCCCCGGCCAGCCGGTACTTGTCCGGATCGGCCTTGGCCAGTCCGACCAGGGTCGCGCCCATGCGCCCCAGGGCGCCCATGATCACCACATCGCACACGCTCATGCTCATGCTCCCTTTGCCTGAACGTTGTTGTCCGCAAAATCGCCCGTCAACAGATACGGGGCAGTTGCTCGCCTTCCAGCATCCCGAGCAGCCGTTTGCCGCCAAGGGGCGTCACCAGGGCCACTTTGCCCGGGTGGTCCGCGACGACCCGGCCGATCACCGCCGCCGCGACGCCGCGCGAATCGGCCCGGAAAACCTCAAGCGCCGCCTGGGCCGCTGCCTCGGGCACGATGCAGATGCACTTGCCCTCGTTGGCCAGATACAGCGGATCGAGCCCGAGCACGGCGCAGCCGCCGGCCACGGCCGGGTCCACGGGAATGGCCTCCTCGGTCAGCTCGATGCCGACGTCGGACTGGGCGGCGATTTCATTGAGGGTGGTGGCCAGCCCGCCCCGGGTCGGATCGCGCAGCACATGCACATCCGGCACGGCCCCCAGCAGTTTTTCCACCAGGGAGGCCAGGGAGGCGCTGTCGCTGACCACCGGGGCCTCGAAGGACAGGCCCTGGCGCGTGGACAAAATCGCCAGCCCGTGATCGCCCATGGAGCCGGTCACGAGCACCGCGTCCCCTTCCTCGGCCCGGTGGCCGCTCGGGGCCGGATCGACCAGGATCTCGCCCACGCCGGCCGTGTTGATGAAAATCTTGTCGGCCGCGCCCTTGGGCACGACCTTGGTGTCCCCGGCCACGATGCGCACGCCGGCCTCCCGGGCTGCCTGCCCCATGGAGGCCACCACGCGCTCCAGGTCCTCCATGGGCAGCCCTTCCTCGATAATGAAGCCGCAGGTCAGGTACAGCGGCCGGGCGCCCATCATGGCCACGTCGTTGACCGTGCCGTGCACGGCCAGGGAACCGATGTCGCCGCCGGGGAAAAAGATGGGGTCCACCACGAAACTGTCGGTGCTCATGGCCACGGGCCCCTTGAGCGACAACACGGCGGCATCGTCCATGCGGGCCAGGATATCGTTGCCGAGATGCTTGAAAAAGAGATCGGTGATGATGCGCTGGGAGGCCCGTCCCCCGCTGCCGTAGTCGAGCAAAACCTTGTCCATGTGCTGCACGCCTTTCGGATTTCCGCGCGATGAAAGGCGTTTTCCCGCGCCGTTGCCGGGAAAGCGCCTGCAACGCGAGGCCGCGTTCGCCATCGCGTCAATGCCCGTGCCGATTGGGCAGCATACGGACAAAGCCGGCGGCTTTCCAGCGGGAAGTCGGCCGGATAGACAAACGCCCGGTGGCGTCGCGCGTCCGCCCGGTCAGTTGGCGCAGGCCCGCACCACTTCCGTGGCGATGTGCGACAGCCCCATGATCTTGTCCACACCGCCCAGTTTGATGGCTTCCTGGGGCATCCCGAAGACCACGCAGGAGATTTCGTCCTGGGCGATGGTGTAGGCGCCGGTTTCGTGCATCTCCAACATGCCGGCCGCGCCGTCGTCGCCCATGCCGGTCATGATGACGCCCACGGCATTTTTGCCGGCGTAGCGCGCGGCCGAACGAAAGAGCACGTCCACGCTGGGACGGTGTCGCCGCACCAGCGGACCGTCCTTGATCTCGACGAAGTAGCGCGCGCCGCTGCGCTTAAGGAGCATGTGGCGATTGCCGGGGGCGATCAGGGCCTGGCCGCGCAAAATGGTGTCGTTGTCCTGGGCCTCCTTGACGGTGATGCGGCACAGGCCGTCCAGGCGCTTGGCAAAGGCGGCGGTGAAATGCTCGGGCATGTGCTGGACGATGACGATGCCCGGACAGTTTTGCGGCATGGCTTCGAGAAACTCCCGCAAGGCCTCGGTGCCGCCGGTGGACGCGCCCACGACCACGACCTTTTCCGTGGTCTGGAACATGGCCCTGCCCGTGGGGCCGGGCAGCACCGCGTCGGCGGAAAGCTTGGGCGTGACCTTCATGGGGGCCGTGGGCACCAGCCGCTTCATCTTGGCCCTGGCCGCCGCCTTGACGGCGTCCACCACCCGGATGCGCGATTCCTCCAGAAACTGCCGCGTGCCGAGCTTGGGCTTGAGAATGATGTCCGTGGCCCCGTACTCCATGGCCTTGAGCGTGGTTTCGGAACCGGATTCGGTCAGGGTCGAGCAGATGACGACGGGAATGGGATGCTGGGTCATGATCTTGCGCAGGAAGGTCAGGCCGTCCATGCGCGGCATTTCGATATCCAGGGTGATGACATCGGGCGCCTGGATTTCCATGCGCTTGACCGCGGCATACGGGTCGCCGGCCGCGCCGATGACCTCGATATCCGGGTCGGAAGACAAAATGTCCGTCAGGGTCTGCCGGACCAGGGCGGAATCATCCACCACGAGAACTTTGATGCGATTGCTCACAAGGCGACCTCTACACGGGTGTTCAAAACGGCGGGCTACAGTCGTTTATAGACCGTGGGCGCGTATTGGCGCAAGGGCAGCTCCATGCCGGTCAGGCTCTCGGAGTGCCCGATGAACAAAAAACCTCCCGGCCGCAGCTGCTGGCAGAATTTCCGCAGCAGCCCTTCCTGGGTGGACCGGTCGAAATAGATCATGACGTTGCGGCAGAAAATGGTGTCCAACGGTTCGGGAAAGCTGAAGGTCTCCATGAAATTGAGCCGGCGGAAATCGATGGCCCGGCGCAGTTCGGGCATAAGCCGCACGAGCTTGCGCGACCGGTCCTTGCTGCGCAGGAAATAGCGGCGCTTGAGCTCCAGGGGCATCTTGGCCACCCGCTCCTCGGGATACACGCCGTTTCGGGCCAGGGACAGGACCCTGGTCGAAATGTCGGTGGCCATGACGTGGAAACGAAAGCCCTTTTCGCGCAGGGCGTATTCCGCGAGCACGATGGACAGGGTGTAGGGTTCCTCGCCCGTGGAACAGCCGGCGCTCCAGACCCGAAACGGACGCGACGGGCCGTTGGCCGCGCACCAGCCCGGCAGAACCTCCTGGCTCAGGACATCGAAATGGCGGGGTTCCCGGAAAAATTCCGTGGTGTTGGTGGTGATGACATCAATGAGGTGCACCAGTTCGGCGTCGAGCCCCTCGGCACTGAAGAGGAATTCGTAATACTGGCGATACCCGGGCATCTCCAGGGCGCGCAGGCGCTTTTGCAGCCGGGCTTCGACCATCACCTTCTTGGACGGCGGCAGCTTGATCCCGACCTCGGTGTGGATGAACTCGCTTAACCGCCGGAACTCCTTGTCCGTCATGGCCGCAAGGCCGCTTGCCCGGGACGGGCCGCCGACAGCCGCCATCAGGTCTACCCCTCCTCGCTCTCGGAAGGCGTCTCCCCCACGGTCTGGGTCAAACCGGCCAATTCCAGGGACGTGAAAACCTTGTTGATGTCGAGGATGATGATGAACTGCTCCCCGGCCTTGCCCATGCCCCGGATGAATTCGGCCTTGATGGGCGTGCCCATGCGCGGCGTGGCCTCGATCTGGGAGGACTCCATTTCGTAGACCTCCTGGACCGAATCGGCCAGGGCGCCGAGCACCGTGCCCTCGCCGTCCAGGGTGACCTCGACGATGATGATGCAGGTGTTGACCGTGCGCTCGGTGGCCCCCATGCCGAACTTGAGCTTGAGGTCGACCACGGGCACGGCCCGGCCGCGCAGATTGATCACGCCCCGGATATAGTCCGGCGTGCGGGGCACGCGGGTGATGTTGACGAGTTCGAGGACCTCGCGCACCGAGCCGATGTCCAGGGCGAACTGTTCACGCTCCAGGGTGAAGGTCAGGTATTGATTGTCGTTGTTCGTTCCGGCCTCGGCCATGACATCTTCCCCCTGGCGGAGCGTTTGCGTTTGCAACGGACGCGGCGCGCCCGTCAGTTCGAAACGGCCGACAGCGCCTCATCGGCCTCGGAAGCCCGGCGCACCAGCGCCGCGACGTCCAGGATGAGGGCCATGCGGCCGTCTCCCCGGATGGTAGCGCCGGAAAATTCCTCGATGTCGCGGTACAGCGGCCCCAGGCTCTTGATGACCGTCTGGTATTCCCCCACGACCTTGTCCACGATCAACCCCACCCGCGTGCCGTCGACCGTGACCACGACAATGGGTTCGATGGCCGGATGGACGCCCGTCATGGCGAAGGTATCGCGCAGCCGCAGGCAGGGCACGAGCTGGCCGCGCATATTGCGCACGCCGGAGGCCGAGGCCTCGGCGGGATCGGGCATTTCCACGCATTCCTCGACCAGTCCCAGGGGCACGACGTAGTAATCCGCCCCGACCTGCACCTGCAAGCCGTCGATAATGGCCAGGGTCAGGGGCAGGCGCACGGTGATGGTCGTGCCGCGACCGGGGGACGAATCGATGTCGACCGTGCCGCGCAGGGCGTCGATGGCCCGTTTGACCACGTCCATGCCGACACCCCGTCCGGAAATATTGGTCACGGCCCTGGCCGTGGAAAATCCTGGCAGAAAAATGAGATTATACAGGTCCTTGGGCATCAGCTCAAGCCCCTGGGCGATCAGGCCGCGCTCCTCGGCCCGGGCCTTGATGGCCTGGGCGTCGAGCCCCTTGCCGTCGTCGGACACGGTGATGACCACCTCGCCGCCGGCATGGGCGGCCCCGAGTTCGATGACGCCGGTCGGCGGCTTGCCGGCGCGTTTGCGCTCCCCGGGCGATTCGATGCCGTGGTCGATGCAGTTGCGCAACAAATGGACGAGCGGATCGCCCAGTCGTTCGATGACGGTCTTGTCGAGTTCGGTTTCCTCGCCATGGGTGACCAGTTCGATTTCCTTGCCGAGCTCGACGGCCAGATCGCGCACCAGACGGCGGAACCTGGAAAAGGTGGCGCCGATGGGCAACATGCGGATGGACAGCGTGGAATCGCGCAGGCTCTCGCCCAGCCGCTCCAGGTGCTCGGCCAGTCCGCGCAGCACCGGATCGCCGCCGGCTTCCACGGCCTGCCGGATTTGGGCCTGGACAATGACCAGTTCGCCCACCAGATCGACCAGGGTGTCGAGCTTGTCGGCCGGCACCCGGAGACTCGACGCCTTTTCGACGCGGTCGTGGGATTTGCGGGACAGCTCGTGCACGGCCTGCTGTTCGGACAGGGCCGCGTCCACGACTCCGGGGCTCACCCGGCCCTGTTCGCACAAAATATCACCCAGCCGGCGCTGGGAGGAAAGAGCGGCCTGCAGGTCCTCGGGCGTGATGTCGCCGCGCGCGACCAGGATCTCCCCCAGACGACGGTGCACGGCTTCCCCGTCCGGGGCGAAGCCGTCGGAAAGCACCTCCACGCTGATGTCGCAATCGTCCTCGGCGAAAACGAAAACGTCGGTCAGGGCCTCCTGGTCGGCCTCGGTGCGCACCACGCAGTCCCACCAGACCAGACAGTCCTCGGGCGCAAGCGTGTCCAGGGATGCCACGGCATCGACATGGGCGTAGACCCGGCTTTGTCCCAGGGCCGCGATGTCTTCGAGCAGATGCAGGGGATTGTTGCCCGTGGCCAACATGCCGGCATGGGGTTTGAACCGCAGGCGGTAAATGCGGGCAAGCCCCGGCGCGGCGGCCGGGGCCGGGGTCTCCGGTTCCGCGGCGGACGCGGGCACGGCGGTTTCCGCGCCACCGAAAGCCCGGAAGCCGTCCAGGATTTCACGGCCGTCCGTTTCGAGCGCCGCCCCGCCGGCTTCCGGCGGATCGAGCAGGGCCCGGATATGGTCGCAGGCCCGAAACGACAGGTCGAGCAGGGTGCGGCCGACGCCGAGTTGTCCGTTGCGGATACGGTCGTAAATGCTTTCGACATCATGGGTAAAGGTCGCGATGTCGTCGAAACCGAACATCGCGCCGGACCCCTTGATGGTGTGCAGGGCGCGAAAAATCTTATGCAGGAGGTCAAGGTCATCGGGAGTGTTCTCGAGTTCCAGCAGCGACGTCTCGAGATCGGCCAGCAAATCGCGAGCCTCTTCCACATAGGCCGCGCGGTGGGCGTCTTCCTGGGACCTCATCGCCGCAAGCGCCTCCCTGCCGGTGCATCCGCCGGCGCGTCAGAACAATTCCACATTGTCGCCGAACTCTCCGGTTTGTCCGGCCTCCCCCTCTTCCGCAGCCCCGGCGGACACGGCCGGCGTCGCCGCCAACCCGAACGCCGCCTCGTGCACCGCCCGTTCGGCCTCCATGGTGTACTGGTCGTAGAGTTGGCGCAGCCGGGCGCTCCGTCCGCTGCCGCCTTCCGGAACGAGCGTGCGGGCGCCGTCCACCTGCTCCCGCAGCGCGGACCGGATGGTCTCCAGACGCGCCCCGATGTCCCGGTCGAAGGTGATGCCCTCGGCCACCCTGGCCGCGTGGGCGCCGCAGGTGGCGCTTGCGTCCCGCAGTTTCCCGAACAGCTCCAGGCTGCGCCGGGAAGCGACGCCGGCGTCGGCCAGCACGGCATCCAGCTCGCCAACGACCCGCCACGACTCGGACTGGTCGTTATACCGGCTGGCATTTTCCTGCAACGTCTTCGAAGCGTTGAAAATATCCTTGAGGATGGCGGCCACGGCGTCGGTCTGCCGCCGGGCGTCGACCGACAGGCGCTGGATGGCCAGGGCCAGCACGCCCAGCGCCGCCCCGGCCTCGCCGGTATGGGCGGCCTTGATGCTGGCGTTAATGGCGATAAGCTCGATTTCCGCGCCGACCTCCTCGATGGCCTCGATGGAATCGCCCATGCCGGAGATGGTGCCGGCCACGGAATCCATGATGGTCCCGAGCGCCTCGCCCTGGGAGGCGAAATCGCCAAGCGCGGTCTTGACCGTGGCGATGCCGGACTCGACCCGGGCGAGGGGATTGTCCGTATCCGCCTGTCCGGTGACGGTGGTGATGGCCGAGCCGATTTCCTGAATGCGCGCAGCCAGGGAGACCAGGGAATCGCGCAGACGCGAGGCCGCTTCCGTGAAATGGGTGTCCGCGCTGTCGAGCTGGGAATCCTGGATGGTCAGGACGTCGGCCACGAAGGCCAGCAGTTCCGGAGCGTTTTCCTGGGCCGCCTCGTCCCCGTCGAGCACGCGGGCGACCTCGGTCAGGGCCTGTTCGACATGCTCGATCTGCTGGCGCACGATGTCGTGGGATTGCAGCGACTGCACGGCCAGGCCGATGTCGTTGCGGATGCTCTCCGCGCTGCGCGAGAGTTCCTGCGACAACCCGGCCGAACGTTCGGACATCTCCGACAGCCCGGCGATATTGGCCGCCAACTCCCGGGTGACCAGTTCGAAACACTGTTGTTGCGCCCGGACGATGCCGCGGGTGCTCTCCCGGGCCGAGGCCACGTGCCCGTGCAGGGCCTCGACCTTGGCGCTGATGCCGGCGCAATGGTCGACGATGAGGTGGGCCAGCTTTTCCACGTCGTCGGCCAGGGTGGAAAAGCCCCGCCCGTCGGCGCCCAGGCGGGCGCTTTCGATGCGGGTGGCGATGCCGAGCATGGACAGGTGCTTGACGATCTTGGAAAAGGCCGAAACGACATTGGCCAGTTCCGCCACGATGCCGGCGACGGCGTCGATGTCGCGCAGGCCCGCGTTTCCGGCCTCGGCCTCGGCGGAGCCGGTCAGGGCGCCCAGTTCTTCCGAAAACCGGTTGAGGGCCCCATGCAGGTCCTGGCCCGAGGCGCAGGCGACCAGTTCACCGGCATCCCGGGAAATATCCCCGCACCCGGCCTCCAGGCGCATCAGATCCTCGCCCAGGGCCAGAAAATCCTGCTCACGTCCCTGGATGACGGCCGACAAGCCCTTTTCCATGCCGCCAAGCGCCTGTCGGCAGCGCCGCAGCATCTGTCGGGATGCTTCGTGGGTTTGCTCGCTGGTATCGGTCATCGGTTCCCATCCCCGCCGCCTTGTGCCGCGACGGTCGATTGTCAGCAGCGCCCGTACGACCGCGCCCGGTTCCCGAACACGCCCCCGCGACCCGGCGGGTGCTTGTTGAAACTACACATTTTTCCGAAGAAGACAAAGGCCTGATTCGAAACGGCGGCGCAAACCGGCGGACGTTGCCGTCCCCCCTTTCGGGAGGGACCGGGCAAAGGGGCATCGCCCTTCCTCTCCGCCGGAGGCCTGCTTTCCGGAATCCTAGCGCCGATGGCGCAGCCGCTTGACGACCCAGACCACCACGAAGGCCAGGGCCGCCAGCCCCAAAATGGCCAGTTCCGCATGGTGCACGTTGTCGATCAGGCGGGTCAGGACATTTTCCAGAACAGTCCCGAACAGATAGCCGACAAGGGCGAAGACCACGGCCCAGACGGCCGCGCCGATGGCATTGAGCGTGAAAAACTTGCGCACGCTGATATCGGCCGTACCCAACACGAACGGCGTCAGGTTGCGCAGGCCATAGAAAAAGCGAAAGGAAAGGATGAGGACTTCGTGGTATTTCCGCAGCATCCCATGCACTTTTTCCGCCCGGGACCGCCATTTCTCGCTGCGTTCGATGAGGCGGCGGCCGTAATGGCGTCCGATGAAAAAGGCGGTCTGGTCCCCGGCCAGACTGCCGGCAAAGGCCGACAGGATAACATACTGCAAATCCAGGCCGAACTGGGATGAATGGGCGGCGAATCCGGCGAGCAGCAAAATGGTTTCACCTTCGAGGAACGTCCCCACAAAAAGCGCCACGTAGCCGTACTGTTCGATAAGATGCTTGAAAAGTTCGATGGACATGTCCGCTCCAGGTTTTCCACCTTCTGCGCCCCATACGTCAGGAACGGGGAAAAGTATTCGCTTGCGCGACATCTGTCCACCACATCCGCGTCGCGTCCGCGCCCCGGAGGGGAGACTCCGGCTGGCCTTGTCCTGGCAGGTGTTTCCGGCTAGATTGTTGCGGTGACGCACTTTTCGCACCCCAGCCGCATTCTGAAGGAATAACGTCAGGCCATACACCAATGGAGATCATTGTCAGCATCTCCGACATGAAGGTCACGAACCGGGCGCGGGATGTGCTCGTCACCCACGCTCTGGGGTCGTGCCTCGGCCTGGCCGCCTACGATCCGCAGGCGCGTGTGGCCGGTCTGATCCATTGCCTGCTCCCCGTGGCCCGGGACGCGGCCAAGGGACTGGTCAAAAATCCCTACATGTACGTCAACACCGGCGTGCCCCAAATGATGCGCGCCCTGTTCAGTCGCGGGGCCACGCGGGAAAACCTGGTGCTCAAAGCGGCCGGCTGCGGCCGTATGATGCATATTTCCAATCAGTTCGACACGGGAGCCAACAATTTCGCGGCACTGAAAAAGCTGTTGCAGGTCAATGAAATGCGCCTGTCCGCCGAGGACGTCGGCGGCACCATACCGCGCACCATGCGCGTTTATGCGGAGACGGGCAGGGTTTTGATCTCATCTTGCGGGAGGTCCTGGGAGTTATGAGCCGACGCGAGGAAATCATTGAAAAAGCCACCGCCATCCCCCAAATGCCCATGCCCGTGCAAAAAGTGCTGGCCTACATCGGCAACCCCGAGGCCGACCTGCGCCAGCTGGCCCGCATCATCGAATACGATCCCGGGTTGACCGTCAACGTCCTGCGCATGGCCAACTCCGCCTTTTTCGGCGGCGGCGGCAAGGTCACCTCGGTGCGCGAGGCGCTCATGCGCCTGGGGCTGCACCGGATCTACCAGCTGGTCATCGCCTCGGGCGTGGCCCCCCTGACCCGCTACGAAATCAAGGGCTACGGCCTGCGCCCGGGCGAACTGCTCGAACATTCCGTGGCCGTGGCCACGGCCTCGGAGACCCTGGGCCGGGAACTCGGCGTCACGGCCCCGCCCCACACCTTCACCGCCGGCCTGCTCGTCAACATCGGCAAGACCGTCATGGGCTCCTTCCTCGAAGTGGACGCCGGTCCCATCCTGGAGCTGGCCCATGCCCGCCACATCCCCTTCGAGCAGGCGGAGGAAGAGGTCCTCGGCATCAACCACGCCGAGCTCGGGGCCATCCTGCTCGAACGGTGGTCCATCCCCATCCCCATCGTCAACGTGGTGCGCTACCGGCTGCGTCCCGACGACTGCCCGGAGCCCGACGTGGCCCTGGACCTCGTGCACGTCGGCGACGTCATCGCCAAGATGACCGGCATCGGCATGGGCATCGACGGCATGCAGTACATGCCCTCCGAAGCCGTGTTCGCCCGGCTGGACGTCACGCCCGCCCAAATGGAAAACGTCATGGCGGCGATCCTGGAACAGATCGCCGAGGTTCGTGAAATTTTAATGGAAACCGCAATCTGAAAGGGTCCCGATGACGCGTTTTACCCATCCGTTGCGGGCCAGGGACCTGGGCTATTCCCAACGGGTCTGCGTGGCCAAGGCCGGCAAGCTCATGATGCGCACCGGCCAGCTTTCCCCCCGGGCCCGGGTGGGGCTGGCCGTTTCCGGCGGCGTGGACAGCCTCGTCATGCTGGCCGTCATGCACATCCGCCAACGCATCGTGCCGTTTCCCATCGAACTGATGCTGCTCCATCTCAATCCCGGCTTCGACACGGCCAACCATGCGCCGCTGATCGACCTTGCCGCCGATCTCGGGCTGGCCGCCCATATCGAGGTGACCGATTTCGGACCCCGGGCGTTTTCCGAGGAAAACAAGAAAAAGTCCGAATGCTTCTATTGCGCCTGGCTGCGCCGCAAACGGCTGTTCGACCTGTGCGCCGCCTATGGCCTGACCCATCTGGCCTTCGGGCACAACGCCGACGACCTGTCCTCCACGTTTTTCCTCAACATGTTTCAAAACGGCCGGGTGGACGGCCTGTCCTGCCGGGAATCGTTTTTCGGCGGCAAACTGACGGTCATCCGCCCCCTGCTGCTGGTGGACAAGAAAACCATCATCCGGGCGGCCAAGGCCTGGGAATTGCCCGTGTTCGCCAATCCCTGCCCCATGGCCGGCAGGTCCATGCGGCATCAGGCCGAGTCCTGGATCGAGGACATCTGCGCCGGCGGGAAAAAACGGCGGACCAACCTGCACAACGCCCTGGGCCGCTGGCAACTTGACAGGGACGCCACCCCCCGTTAGCCGCCAGGAACGCATGTTCAAGAAGTACCAGATCGTCATTTTCCGGGAGCACCACGGCGCCTGCCACAAGCTGCGCTTTCGGGGCTGGATTTTCGCCACGGTCCTGTCCGGACTGGCGGCGCTGGTTGCCGGGAATGCCTGGCTGATAAAATATTATTATAATTATAAACAGATGGAGCG
This sequence comes from Pseudomonadota bacterium, assembly GCA_023426275.1. Classification (GTDB taxonomy): domain Bacteria; phylum Desulfobacterota; class Desulfovibrionia; order Desulfovibrionales; family Desulfovibrionaceae; genus Solidesulfovibrio. The sequence continues at coordinate 24,246 of JAFABC010000026.1, forward strand.
GGAAGCCACGGCCTTCGAGCGACAGGCCAAGGAGCAGAACATCCAGCTGCTCAGTCTTGGCGACAAGGTCAAAACCCTGGAGGCCGACCTGATCCGGATGCGCGGCCTGGACGCCAAACTGCGCCGGATGGTGGGGCTGGCCGAGGAGCCGCGCGAGGTTTCGCCCGACGGCCCCGACGACAGGGCGTTCGAGAAAAAATACCTGCCGCTCTACCGCCAGGAAATGCTCACCCGCAAGCTGCACCAGTTTCTGGCCGAGCTCGACGGGCAGGCCGCCGGAGAGCGCCTGCGGCAGCGGGAACTGCTCGACACCCTGGCCGCCCGCCAGGACTATCTGCCCTTCCTGCCCATGTCCTGGCCCGTGGCCGGCTGGATCTCCTCGCCATTCGGCGAGCGGGTTTCCACCTTCACCGGCAAGAAGGAATTCCACAAGGGCGTGGACATCGCCGCGCCGGTGGGCACGCCGGTGCTGGCCCCGGGCGACGGCGTGGTGGCTTTTGCCGGCGAAACCGACGGCGGCGGCTTCGGGCTGACCCTCGACCACCATGCCGGGCTGGTCACCGTGTACGGCCACCTCGACGACGTGGTCGTGGCCAAGGGCCAGACCGTGACCCGGGGCGAACTGCTCGGCCATGTGGGCGACTCCGGCCAGTCCACCGGGCCGCATCTCCACTACGAAGCGCGGCTGGGCGGCATGCCCGTCAATCCCCTGCGCTACATCGTGGAGCGCTAGACGGCCGGGCGCTGGCCCGGCTTTTGCTTACCCGCCGGCATGGACCTGTTCCACTTCGATCCCAACATGGTGTTCGGCTTTCTGCTGACCCTGATCCGCATCAGCCTCATCCTCTTCCTGCTGCCCTTTTTCGGGGCCAACCTGCTGCCCCGCGCCGTCAAGGGGGCGCTTTGCATGGTCATGGCCCTGGCGCTGTACCCCCACCTGTCCTTTCCCGGCAGCATGTTGCCGGGCAATCCCTGGATGCTGGCGCTGATGCTGCTTGGCGAAGTGGTCATGGGGCTTTTGTTCGACATCCTGATCCTGCTGCTTTTTTCCGCCGTGCAATGCGCCGGGGCCATCATGGGCTTTTCCATGGGCTTTTCGCTGATGAACAGCGTCGATCCCATGACGGGCGCCTCGGAGTCGGGCCTGGGGCACCTCATGAACCAGGTGACCACCATGCTGTTTTTGTGTCTCAACGGCCATCTGGTCCTCATCGGCGGGCTGGCCCAGAGTTTCGCACTCGTCCCGCCCGGGGGGCTGCTCATTAACGCCGCCCTGGGCCAGCATCTCATCGCCTTTTCCTCCCAGATGTTCGTGATGGCGCTCAAGATCGCCGCGCCCATCATGGCCTCGATCTTTCTCGTGGACCTGGCCCTGGCCCTGGTGGCCCGGGCCGCGCCGCAGATGAACGTCCTTTTCATCGGCTTTCCGCTGAAAATCAGCGTGGGCTTTTTGTTCATGACCCTGGTGTTCGCGGCCATGAGCCTGTACGTCGGCCGCTATATCGACGAGCTCGTGCCCATGTACAAGCTCGTGCTCAAGTCGTCGGCACACTGACCCACAGCGGTTGCGCCATGGCCAGAGATCCGAGCAAGACAGAAACAGCCACCACCAAACGCCGCGAGAAAGCGCGCGAGAAGGGTTCCGTTGCCCGCAGCCAGGAACTGCCCAAGCTCACCGTGCTCATCGCTGGCCTGCTCGCCATCCGTATCGGCATCGACGGGCTCGGCAACGACATCAAGGAAATCTTCACCCTGTTTTTGGGGCAGCGCCTGCACTTCGAAGCCACCGCCGACGGCGTGAACGCCCTGGTCTGGCTGCTCAGCCAGAAGCTCGCCCTGATGCTGCTGCCCATCTTTCTGCCCATGGCCGCGGTGGCCTACGTGACCCAACGGTTGCAGGTCGGCAAGCTGTGGCACTCGAAGCTGTTCGAGCCGGACTTCAGCAATCTGTTCAACCCGGTCGGCGCCTTGCAGAAGATGCTCATCAATCCGCGAACCCTGGTGCAGCTCGGCAAGCAGGTGGGCATGGCCGCGGCCATTGCCGTGGCCCCCTATCTCATCCTCAAAAACAAATTCAATGAATTCCTGCCGCTGTTCTACCAGACGACCGAGAACTTCGCCGCCTTCCTGCTCGGCAACGGCTTCACCATGGTGCTGTACACGCTGACGCCCATGCTGGTCATCGCCATCCTCGATGTCTGGTACACGCGCTGGGATTATGAAGAAAACCTCAAGATGACCAAGGACGAGGTCAAGGACGAAACCAAGCAGGCCCTGGGCGACCCCGTGGTCAAGCAGCAGCAGAAGCGCAAGATGATGGAGGTGATGCAGCGGCGCATGCTCCAGGACGTGCCGAAAGCCGACGTGGTCATCACCAACCCGACCCATCTGGCCTGCGCCCTGCGCTACGATCCCAAGGAGACGCCCGCCCCGCTGCTGCTGGCCAAGGGCGCGGACCATCTGGCCGAAAAAATCAAGGAGATCGCCCGGGAACACCGCATTCCCATCCGCGAGAACAAGCCCCTGGCACAGGCCTTGTATAAGCATGTGGAAATCGGCCAGACCATTCCCGAGGACCTCTACCAGGCAGTGGCCTCGATCCTGGCCCAACTCGACAAGTTCAAGCGTCCCGGCCGTCCGCGCTGATCGGGCGACATCCGGGGAAAGGCGTCAAAATCATGGCGAACACGGCGGAACCGGTCAAATTCAATTACGCGCAGTTCACCAAGCAGGGCGACATCATGCTGGCCGCCGGCGTGGTGGTCATCCTGTTCGTGATGCTCGTGCCCATTCCCCCGGCCTTCATCGACCTGATGCTGACCTTTTCCATCTCGATCAGTCTGGTGATCCTGGTCACCAGCATGTTCATGGGCTCGCCCCTGGAATTCTCCATCTACCCGTCCCTGCTGCTGGTCACGACCATGCTGCGCCTGTCCATGAACGTGGCCTCCACCCGTCTGATCCTGCTGCACGGCGACGAGGGTCCGTCGGCCGCCGGCCATGTCATCCAGGCCTTCGGCCAGTTCGTGGTCGGCGGCAACTACATCGTCGGCTGCGTCATCTTCCTGGTGCTGTTTTCCATCAACAAGAAGGTCATCGTGGCCGGCACCACCCGCATCGCCGAGGTGGCCGCCCGGTTCACCCTCGACGCCATGCCGGGCAAGCAGATGGCCATCGAGGCGGACCTCAACGCCGGGCTCATCAACGAAAAACAGGCCATCGACCGCCGCGAATCCATCCGCAAGGAAGCCGACTTCTACGGCGCCATGGACGGCGCGGGCAAGTTCGTTTCCGGTGACGTGACCGCCACCATCATCATCACCGCCATCAACATCGTGGGCGGCTTCCTCATCGGGGTCATGCAAAAGGGCATGGACTGGAAGGACGCGGCGCAGACCTACACCCTGCTGACCATCGGTGACGGGCTGGTCTCCATCATCCCCTCGATCATCATTTCCACGTCGGCCGGCCTGATCGTGTCCCGGGCCGCGGCCGAGGCCAAGATGGGCGAGGAATTCCTGGCCCAGCTGACCTTCCATCCCCGGGCCCTGCGGCTGGTGTCCGGAATGCTGCTCCTGTTCGCCATGGTGCCGGGCCTGCCGACCCTGCCGTTTCTGGTCATGTCCGTTCTGCTGTTTACCGTCGGCCGCCTGTCGGCCAGACAGCAGGAACTGTTGCAGGACGAGGCCGAGAAAAAGGACAAGCAGCCGGCTCCGGAGCTGGAGACCCCGGAGGAGGTGCAGGCCCTGCTGCCCCTGGACGCGTTGGAACTCGAAGTGGGCTACGGCCTCATTCCGCTCGTCGACGAGGAGCAAAACGGCAACCTGCTCTCGCGCATCCGCTCCATCCGCCGCCAGTTCGCCCTGGACATGGGCGTGGTCATCCCCTCGCTGCACCTGCGCGACAACCTGCAACTGCGCCCCGGCCAGTACGTGGTGCTCATCAAGGGCAACGAGGTGGCCTCGGCCGAAATCCTCATCGACCACTATCTGGCCATGGACCCCGGCGACGCCAAGCACCGCATCCAGGGCGTGGAAACCCGCGAACCGGCCTTCAACCTGCCGGCGCTGTGGGTGCCGGAACTGCACAAGGACGAGGCCATGCTCGCCGGCTACACCGTGGTCGATCCGGCCACCGTCATCGCCACGCACCTGACCGAGGTCTTCAAGCGCAACCTGCACGAATTCCTGGGCCGCCAGGAAGTCCAGACCCTGCTCGACAATCTGGCCAAGCGCGCGCCCAAGGCGGTTGAGGATCTCGTGCCCGGCACCATGACCCTTGGCGGCGTGCAAAAGGTGCTGCAAAATCTCGTCAAGGAAGGCGTGTCCATCCGCGACCTGCTGACCGTGGTCGAAACCATGGCCGATTACGGATCCTCGGTAAAAGACCCCGACCAGTTGACGGAATACGTGCGCTCCCGCATGGGGCGCACCATCGTCAAGCCGTACCTGACCGCCGACGGCGCGCTGCCCATCCTGAACCTGACCCCCAAGGTGGAGGGCGCCATCCAGGAAAGCGTGCGCCAGACCGATCACGGCGCCTACCTGGCCATGGAGCCGGGACTGGCCCAGCGCATCATCCAGGCCATCCAGCGGGCCATGGACAAGGCGCTCGTCAGCGACGGCCAGCCGGTGCTTCTGACCTCCCCCCTGGTGCGCCCCCATCTGGCCCAGTTGCTGGCCCGGTTCGTGCCCAACCTGCCGGTGATCTCCCAGGCCGAGATCCCGGCCGAAATCAAGCTGCAATCCGTCGCCAACATAGGACTGTCCAATGCGGGTTAAGACGTTTCGCGGCGAGTCCATGGCGACGGTGCTCCGGCAGGTCCGCCAGGAACTCGGCAAGGAGGCCGTCATCCTCGGCAGCCAGAGCGTGCGCGAGGACGGCTGTACGCTGTGCGAGGTCATGGCCGCCCTGGAGCAGCCCGAAACGCCCAAGACGGCCCGACCGGGCGACGGACGCGGCCCGAAAGGCGGCAACGGCAAGGCGGCGGCGGCCACCACCCCACCCGCGGCCGGCACGCCGCAACCGGCCGATTGGAACCGGGAATGGGGCGAGATCAAAGGCCATTTGCTGGCGCTCATGCGTCCGCGCCTGGATTTCAGCGCCCTCACCCCGCGCCAGCGGCTGGCCCTGGAGTATCTGGAACGCGAAGGCGTGGACGAGACCTCCATCCTGGCCATCTACCGCTCCATCGTCGAACGCGGCGAGGATACGATGATTCCGGCCTTGTCCCGGCTGGTGCGCGTCAAACCCTTGACGCTCGCCAACTGGCCGCAGGCCCCCCACATGTTTATCGGCCCGAGCGGCGTGGGCAAGACCACCGCCCTGCTGCGGCTGGCCCTGGCCGCCCGGTCGGCCGAACCGGACCGGAAGGTGATCGCGGTCAACGCCGACGGCGGCCGGGGCAAGGGCAGGCTGCTCCTGCGCCATTACGCCGAACTTTCCGGCCTGCACTACGCCGAGGTCGACGGGGCGGAGGACGTTCGCCGCATCTTGGCCGACGCGGAAGCCGGCGACGCGGTCTTCGTGGACACGCCGAGCCTGCGGGGCGAAGGGGCCATGGCCGCCTGGTGCGCCTCCATGGGGCTCGACGCGCCCGGCAGGCTCAACACCCACCTTGTGCTCTCGCCCCTTTTCGCCCCGGCCCAGGCGGAACACTATCTGCGGGTGTACCGCTGTCGGTCTCTTGCCAGCCTTGTCTGGACGAAGCTCGACGAAGCCTGTAATTACGGAAGCCTTGTGAACATGGCGCACGCCTCGTCCCTGCCCGTTTCGGCCCTTGGCCACGGGCCGGAACTGACCCATGGCATGACGCCCGCCTCGGGCAAGGCTGTCTGGAAACTGCTCTTCAAACACCTGCTGCCCGGCGACGCTTCCGCCGCCGACGCCGGAGCATAAGGACGACGCATGCCAAGCCGCACTTCCGACACCACCCGCCATGCCACGATGGAAATTCCGCAAGTCCTTTCCGTCACCTCCGGCAAGGGCGGCGTGGGAAAAACCAATTTATCGGTCAATCTCGCCTATTGCCTGTCGCGCATGGGCCGCAAGGTCGTGCTGCTCGACGCCGATCTGGGCCTGGCCAACGTCGACATCCTCCTTGGGCTCACGCCCAAGATGAACCTGTTCCATCTGTTCCACGAGGGCGTCAGCCTGAAGCAGGTGCTCATGGAGACCCCGTTCGGGTTCTCCATCCTGCCGGCCTCCTCCGGCGTCAGCGACATGCTGGCCCTGTCCACCGGCCAGAAGCTCGAACTGCTCGAGGCCATGGATTACCTTGAAGGACGCATCAATTATTTGATAGTGGACACCGGAGCCGGAATTAATGACAATGTCATTTATTTCAACTTGGCCGCCCGGGAACGGCTGCTCGTGCTGACCACCGAGCCGACCTCCCTGACCGACGCCTACGCCCTGATCAAGGTCATGCACATGCAGCACGACGTGCATCGGTTCCGGGTCGTGGTGAACATGGCGCCAAGCGTCAAGGCCGCCAAGGCGGTGTATGAAAAACTCTCCACGGCCTGCGATCATTTCCTGTCCGGCATTTCCCTGGATTTCACCGGAGTGGTGCCCAACGATCCGGCCATCAAAAACGCGGTGATCCGTCAGAAGCCGTTTTGCTTCCTGACGCCCGAGGCCCCGGCCAGCAAGAAGCTCATGGAGCTGGCCCAAACGATCGATTCCTGGGACGTGGACGCCAAGCTCGATGGAAACATCAAATTCTTCTGGAAAAAGCTCCTCTTCCAGGAACAGCCCCTGGCTTAGACTCGAATCCGGGTCCGCCCGATGGGAAGAGTTCGACGCGCGCGATCGCCAGGAGATCGTGCGACACTACTCGCCCAAGATCAAAATCGTGGCCAGCCGGCTCAAGGCCAAGCTGCCGCAATCGGTCGAACTCGGCGAACTGCTGAGCGCCGGAGCCATGGGCCTGATCGAGGCGCTCGGCCGCTTCCGCCCCGAACTCGGCATCAAGTTCGAGACCTACGCCGAATCCCGCATCAAGGGGGCCATGCTCGACGACCTGCGGCGCATGGACTGGTTCTCGCGCGGCCAGCGCCACCGGGTCCGTACCCTGGAGGAGGCCTCCCGCCGCATCGAGAGCGATTCCGGGCGCACGCCGACCGTGGAGGAACTGGCCGAAGCCACCGGGCTGACCGAGCGCGAGGTCACCCAGGGCCTGGAGGCGCTGCAAAACCAGCTGTGCCTCAGCCTCGACGCCGTCACCGAAAACATTTCCTCGTACCAGAAGAACCAACTGGAAAACGAACCGTACAAAACAACCGAGTTCAGGGAGCTCGTCGACAAGCTCGCCTCCCTTATTGACGATTTGACTCCCCGGGAAAAGTTGGTATTGTCGCTCTATTACGGCGAGGAACTCAATATGCGGGAAACTTCCGAGGTCATGGGCATCACCGAAGGGCGTGTATCACAATTGCACTCCCAGGCCCTGGCCCGGTTGCGGCAGAAATTCAAGGCCCAATTCAATATCGAGCAGCATTGACGGGTTCCCCGCCGCGCACTGCTGCGCTCACAGGCGCAGCGGTCGTGTCCCCCCGTCGTCACCGAGACTTGGGCAGAGACGGACTTTTTGGCACAACAGGAGAAAAGCCATGGCCGCCAATAAGGAAATGCGCATCCTGGTCGTTGACGACTTTTCCACCATGCGCAGAATCATCAAAAATATTCTCAGACAACTGGGCTTCACCAATATCATCGAGGCCGACGACGGCAGCACTGCCTGGGAAACCCTCAATAAAGACAAAGTCGACTTCATCATCTCCGACTGGAACATGCCGAAGATGCCGGGCATCGAGTTGTTGCGCAAAGTCCGCTCCAGCGAGGAATTCGCCGAGACGCCCTTTCTCATGGTCACGGCCGAAGCCCAGCAGGAAAACATCATCGAGGCCGTCCAGGCCAAGGTTTCCAATTACATCGTCAAGCCGTTCACGGCCGAGACCCTGGGCCAGAAAATCGACAAGATTTTCGATAAATAGTCCCGGAGCCGACACCGCGCCGGAGGGCGGTCCGGGTTGCGTTGCGAAAACCGGAACAGGGTGTTTTTTCCCGACAACGCCTTTCGAAAAATCCGTGCGCTCCCGGAAACGCGCCTAAACGTCTTTCAGGGAGCCGACACGGGCCCTGCCGGACGGACACCCTGTCCGGCAGGACGCTGGCGACCGCCCGCCCGGCGCGCCGCCAACGCCTCGTTCACCGCGCGTCGCGGACGCCGCGCCGCCAGACCGCCGCGAGGCCCCAGCCATGGTTGCCGACGACAGCTTCGATTCCCAGGTCAAGGCCAAGCTTGACGACAGCGAACTGTCGGACGACCTGCCCAAAGCCCTGCAAAAAGTCGATCTCGACCTCGACGACGCCCCTTTTCTGGAGGACGAAGAGGAAGAACCGGCTGCCGCCGAGCCGGCCGCCGCGGAAGCGGCCCCCGACATCGATATCGGGGAAAAACCGAAACCGTCCCGCAAAAAGCTGTTCATTCTCCTTGGCGCGGCCATCCTGCTGCTGGCCGGCGGCGCGGCCGGGTATTTCTTATTTTTCAAGAAACCCGCCTCCCCGCCGCCGCCGCCACCGCCCGTGCAGGAACAGGAGCCACCACCGCCGCCGGTCGAGCCCACCCCGCCGCCACCGCCTCCGCCGCCGCCCAAGCAGGAAATCGTCATGGCCATGGAGCCGTTTCTCATCGAACTGACGGACAGCGCCGGCCGCACCCGTTTCCTGAGCATCCGCTTCACGGCCGTGACCCAGGAAAAGTCGGTGGAGCTCGAATTCAAGCGCAACCGCATTGTCGTTCGCGACGCGGTGTATTATTATCTCAAAAACAAGAACCTGAACTTTCTGACCGACAAGAACAACGCCGCCGCCCTCAAAAAGGACGTGCTTTCGGTGATAAACCAGTTTATCGGGGCCCAACCGTTGGATAACCTGCTTATCGAGGATTACCTGGTGAAGTAGATGTCCATCGATTTGACCACCATCTTCCAGACGATGCCCTACGTGCAAAACGTGGCGCACGCCGAGCTCGTCCAGCCCGAGGCCGCCCTGATGGCCTCCCAGGCCATGGCGCGCCAAGCCCTGGCCGACCAGTCCAAGCAGCCCCAGCGCATCGAGGAGCAGGACGCCACCGACGCGGTCGGGGACGAGCACCAGCGCCAAGCCGGCGAGCAGCAAGGACGGCAGCGGCGGCGGCAGCCCCAGCCCGAAGCCGGGGAAACGCAGGCGAGCCACGCCTCGCCCTTTGCCGGCCATCTCATCGACAAAAAAATCTAGCCGCCGGATCGCACCACGGTTTCTCATGCGCCAGTCACACACCCATCGTTACGCCGACCATTCGTCCGTGCCGCTCCCTGAGGGGCAGGCCGGGCCGAAGCGCCGCCCGGGCGCGACGCCCCGCGGAGCGTGCCCATGAACGGCTATTCGACCCTGGTCATCTTCCTGACGGTATGCGAACTGGTGCTCCTGCTGCTGGTGGTCCTTTTTTTCTCCCGGCTGCGCCGTTCCGAGGATTTGCTGGCCAAGTTGCAGAAAAACCAGGATGCCCTGCTCAAAAAGCTCGACTTCAACGCCAAGCTCGAACGGGAGCTGGTGGGCAGTTTCGAGCGCCGCCAGCGTGAACTGGCCGCCCTGGACCAGCAGCTTGAAATCAGGCGGGACGAGCTGGAAAAGCTGGTCAAGAAGGCCAAGGAATTCAGTCGTTCGCCCGACTTCCTGCGCCAGATCATCCTCAACGGTTCCCGCCGGGGGCAAACGCCCATGGCCCTGGCCAAGGCCACCGGCCTGTCCCTGGACGAGGTGGAACTGATTCTGGCCCAGAACCGGAGCTGACCGCCGGCGACCGGCGGCCGCGCGCCAGGGCCGCAAACGCCGCGCCCGGGCGGCGCCTTCCTTCCGAAAAGGCGCGGGGCGGGGCGTTCCCCGCCGTCCGAAAGACCAAACCGACAGCCACATCGCAGGCAAGACCATGCGCATCACAAACGGATACGGCTCCGGCGGCCAGGGTCCGTCGGGCGGACGGGAGCGTTCCGACCCGCAGGCTTTCAAGCGCGGCCGCCGGGCCGGCCAGATCGTGCGCGGCCGCCTGCTCGCCCCGGGACCGGGCGGCCTGTTCTGGGTGGTCGTGGCCGGGCACAAGCTGCTGGCCCGGTTGGAGCACGAACCCGTGCCCGGCGTGGAACTCGTTTTTCGCATCGAGCGCCTGGAACCGGAACTCGTGCTCAAGGACATCACGCCGCGTCCGGGACCGGGAAGCGACCCGGCCCTGCTCCTGGCCGCCCTGACCGAGGCCCGGTCGCGTTTCGAGCGCCGCCTGTCCGCCCTGTGCGCCCTGCCCGTCCCGCCGCCTCTCGATCTGACCACGGCCCGACGGCGCTTTGCCGCCTTCCTGGCCGAGGACGCCACGGCCCGGACCGCCTATGCGGCCGTGGGCCAAACCCTTGCCCTGGCTGCGGCGCGGCTGCCGGCCCGGGCCGGCCGGTTGCGCTACACGCCCTGGATGTTTCCGGGGCTCGGCCAATCCGAGCTGCTGGCCAGCCGCCTGGGTCCGGACGAGGGCGGCCCGGGCTGGACGTTGCGCCTGTTCGGCAGTCTGGACGGCGCGGGTCTGGCGGCGGCCGTGGCCACGTGGCATCCGGGCCGGGTCGCCTACCGTCTGATGCTCGAACACCCGGACGGAGCCGACGCCCTGCTTGCCGCCCTCGGTCCCGTGCTCTTCGGCCGAACGGTCCTGAAACCGGCCTGCATGAACGTCGGGCCGCTGCCGCCGGAGCTGGCCTCCGGCTTCCTGGCCCGGCAGCTGGCCGCCACGGACCGGCCCTTTACGGGGCTGCGGCTTCGGGTATAAAGGCGTGGATCAACCCGACGACCGACAATCCCTGGAGTATTCCCGATGGCATACAAGGACTTGCAGGAATTTTTGAAGCTTTTGGAGAAAAAGGGCGAACTCAAGCGCATTGCCACCGAGCTTGATCCCGTTTTGGAGATCGCCGAGGTCACGGACCGGGTTTCCAAGACCGTGGGCCCGGCCCTGTATTTCGAAAAGCCCCGGGGCGCCCGTTTCCCCGTGGTCACCAACGTCTTCGGCTCCTTTCCGCGCATGCATCTGGCGCTGACCTGCGACAACCTCGACGCCCTGGGGCATCGCATCGACGCCGTGCTGGAGATGGACAAGCCCGAAGGGCTCATCGACAAGATCAAGATGCTGCCCAAGCTGGCCAAGATGGCCGGCATCTTCCCCAAGACAGTTTCCTCCGGCCGCTGCCAGGACGTGGTGCTGACCGGCGACGACGTGGACCTGTCCATCATGCCGGTGCTGACCACCTGGCCGGGCGACGCCGGCCCCTTCATCACCCTGCCCGTGGTCGTCACCAAGGACCCGGTTTCGGGCAAGCGCAACGTGGGCATGTACCGCATGCAGGTCTACGACAAAAACACCACCGGCATGCACTGGCACCGGCACAAGGGCGGGGCCGCCCACTACCATCTGGCCAAAACGCGCGGCGAACGCCTGCCCGTGGCCGTGGCCATCGGCCCGGACCCGGCCTGCACCTACGCCGCCACCGCCCCCCTGCCCGACGACATCGACGAATTCCTGTTCGCCGGATTTCTGCGGCAGGCCCCGGTGGAGCTCGTCCCCTGCAAGACCGTGGATCTCGAAGTGCCGGCGTCGAGCCAGTTCGTGCTGGAAGGCTATGTCGAAGCGGACGAGCTGCGCCGCGAAGGCCCCTTCGGCGACCACACGGGCTATTACTCCCTGGCCGACGACTATCCGGTCTTCCATGTGACGGCCCTGACCCACCGCAAGGATGCCGTGTATCCGGCCACCCTGGTCGGTCCGCCGCCCATGGAGGACTGCTACATGGGCAAGGCCACCGAACGGCTGTTCCTGCCCCTGATCAAAAAGCAGCTGCCGGAAATCGTGGACATGAGCCTGCCGCTGGAAGGCGTGTTCCACAACTTCTGCTTCGTCTCCATCGACAAGCGCTACCCCGGCCAGACGCGCAAGATCATGTACGCCATCTGGGGCCTGGGCCAGATGATGTTCACCAAGATCATCGTGGTGGTGGACAAGGGCGTCAAAGTGCAAAACACCGCCGAGGTGCTCTGGCGGCTGGGCAACAACGTGGACCCCCGGCGCGACATCGTCATCGTGGACGGCCCCCTGGACGCCCTGGACCATGCCTCGCCCACGCCCTTTTACGGCGGCAAGATCGGCATCGACGCCACCAAGAAGGGCCCCGAGGACGGCCACATGCGGGAATGGCCCGACTCCCTGGTCATGTCCCGGGAGGTCAAGGCCCGCATCGACGCCCTGTGGGGCGAGCTGGGGCTTTGATGCCGGGACAGGACGCGACTCTCCGCTGCCCCTGGTGCGGCGACGATCCGCTCTACGTCGCCTATCACGACAGGGAATGGGGCGCGCCCCTGCACGACGACCGGGCGCTGTTCGAGCTGCTCATCCTCGAAGGGGCGCAGGCCGGCCTGTCCTGGCTGACCATTTTGCGCAAGCGTGAGGGTTACCGGGCGGTCTACGACGGTTTTCAGCCCGAAATCGTGGCCGGGTACGGCCCGGACAAGCTGGCCGCCCTGGCCGCCGACGCGCGCATCGTGCGCAACAGGGCCAAGATCGCGGCCTCGGTGGCCAATGCCAGGGCCTTTCTGGCCGTCCGGGAGGCCTTCGGCTCCTTTGACGCCTATCTGTGGCGCTTCGTGGACGGCCGGCCCGTGGTCGGCAACTTCACGGATATTGGCCAGGTGCCGGCCAAAACGCCCCTGGCCGAAACCATCAGCCGCGACCTCAAGACGCGCGGCTTCGGCTTTGTCGGTCCGACCATCGTCTACGCCTTTCTCCAGGCCGCCGGCCTCGTCAATGACCATCTGACCCAGTGCTTCCGCTTCCGGGAGCTCGCCGGGGCGCGCTAGTGCCTCGCGAGCCCCTTTCCCGTGGCCCGATCTTCACCATCGGCCACGACAACCATGAGCGGGCCACGTTTTTGAGCCTGCTCGCCTGCCAGGGCGTCAACCTGCTCGTGGACGTGCGCAGCCGGCCCTACTCCCGGTACATGCCGCACTTTTCCAAGGAGGCCCTGGAGGCCTCGCTCAAATCCTGGGGCGTGGGCTACCTGTTTCTCGGCCGGGAGCTCGGCGGACTGTTCCCGGGGCGCGGCATTGAAAACGCGGTGTCGTTCGCCCGGGGCGTGGACCGGATCATGGAGGCCTGGAGGCAGGCCTACCGGCTGGTGCTTTTTTGCGCCGAGGAAGACCCCAGGCGCTGCCACCGGGCCGGACGCATCGCTCCGGCGCTGCTCGCCCGGGGCGCCCGGGTGGTCCACATCCGGGGAGACGGCCGCCTGGAGCCCCATACCCCGGCCTGGGCGGATTTCGCCCCGATCAACACCGCCGCCACCGAGGAGCCGTCATGAGAAAGACCCGCATCGTCCTGGCCGTCACCGGGGCCAGCGGCATGCCCTACGCCGTGGCCCTGGCCCGATTCCTGGCCCAGGCGCCCGGAGTGTCGCTGCACCTGATCCTTTCCGACGCGGCCCGGCGCGTGCTGGAACTCGAATCCGACGTGTCCGCCGAGGCCCTGTCCGCCCTGGCCGAGGCCGTCTACCGCCCGGACGCCTACGACGCCGGCCCGGCCAGCGGCTCCTGGCGACACGGCGGCATGGTGGTGTGCCCGTGCTCCATGGCCAGCCTCGCCGCCATTGCCCACGGGCTGGGCTCCAATCTCATTCACCGGGCCGCGGACGTGACCCTCAAGGAGGGCCGCCGGCTGGTGCTGGTACCCCGGGAAACGCCGCTGTCCGAAATCCATCTGGCCAACATGCTGGCCGCCAAACGCGCCGGCGCGACAATCCTGCCGCCCGCGCCCGGCTTTTACCACAACCCGAAAACCATCGACGATCTGGTTGCCTTCGTGGTCGGGCGCATTCTGGACGCCCTCGGCCTCGAACACCGGCTCATGCGGGGATGGAAAGAGGAGGCCCAACCGTGACGCAACAGGAGGAACCCACGACGCCGTGGGTGACGGTGTCGAGTTTTTGCCGACCCTGCCGGCCCCAACCCGAATTCGAGGACATCGTGACGGCGGAAGTGGACCGCTGGACCGAGACGGCGCAACAAGCCGGCCTGGCCCCGGACGAGAACATCCGGGTGACGCGCGGCGAGGAGGAAGTGTGGGTCGAGGTGAGCCCGGCGCTCAACGCCTACTTCACGCCGGTCCAGACCGAGTGGTGGGCGCGCTAGCCGGCCCGTCGTCAATCTCCCGCACCCGGCCGATGCTCCCGTCGACCAGACGGACCTTGATGCCGCGCGAGTGAAACGGCGCCTTGGTCAGGATGTCCTTGACCACGCCCCTGGTCAGCACCCCGCTGCGCTGGTCCTTTTTGAGCACGATGGCCACGGAAAGCCCCGGCCGGATGTCGGCGCGCACAGTTCCATTCGCCATGGCTTACACCGGGATGAAGCGCACGAACTTGCGCGGTTTCTCGTAACCGTCGGTCATGGGTGAAAGCGCCTCCATGCGCCAGCGCGGCGCGAAATAGTCCCGCACGTAGTCGAGCAGCCGGAAATCCCCGCCGTCCACATAGGGGGCCGGGTAGATCGCCCGGAGCTTGCCGGGCGTCGTGCCGAGCTCCTTTCGGATCCAGTAGATCTTCTGGACCGAAACCACGAGCTCCCGCCGGGACAGGCTTTCCAGGCAGGCCAGGGCCGGGCGCACCCGGTCGCGGACCACAAGGTTCTTGCCGATAAATTCCACGAGCATGGCGATATCGAACCAGCGCCCGCGCAGGGAGCTTTCCCCGTCCCCGATGTCGTGGCGCTCGAAGGTCACGTTGGACAGGTTAAAGTACTGCTTGAGCAATGAGCAGCCCTTGAGCACATGCGCTTCCCGGTCCACACCCACCACGCTGGCCGCGCCCCGGCGGCCGGCCTCGAAGGTGAAAAAGCCGAAATTGCAGCCGAGGTCCACCACGGTGCGCCCGGTGAAATCGATACGGGCGATGGCGGCCAGGGTGTCGGCGTCGATGCGCTCCTTCCCTGGCACGAGAACGGAAAAATCCGTGTCATACACCGTGCGATAACGGTGTTCGGGCGCGATGGCGCCGGCCAGTTTCAAAAAATCCTGCAGGGGGGGCATGGTGTTTCGATTCCTTGGAAGATGCTGGCTGGTACCCTGAAAAGCGACAGGAAATCAACCATCAAGCGTTGACAATCCCGTGACGACGGCGTCGGCCCGTTTGGCGCCAAGCCCTGTCTTGGCGGCAATGTCGGCGGCGCTGGCCGCCTTCATGGCCGCGACCGAGCCGAAGGCTTCCCACAACAGTCTGGCCGTCTTGGGGCCCACGCCCGGCAGGGCCAGCACCTCGCTGGCCAGCCCGGCCTTGTTCCGGGTCCGGCGTTGCCGGCCGATGGAAAAATCGTGCACCGCATCGCGCACCCGCTGCAAAAATAGCAGCTCCGGGGAACCCGGTTTCAGGGACAGGGGATTCTTGCGGCCGGGAACATAGATGACGTCGTGCATCTCGTTTTGGGCCCGGGTGTCGCCCTTGGCAATGGAGGCCAGGGCAAAGGCCCCGCCCGCGCCGGCTTCGGCCAGGGCCCGGGAAACGGCGTCGAGCTGGCCCTTGCCGCCGTCGACCAGCAGCAGATCCGGCCAGGGCGGCCCGGCGGCGGCCCGTTTGGCGGCAAAGGAGGCCAGGGCCAGATAGTCGTCGGACGTCCCTTCCAGCTCGGGAAAAGCGTAGGCCCGGTAGGCACTTTTGCGCGGCGCGCCATCCTCGAAGACCACCAGCCCCACCCGCACGCCGCGCCCGCCCAGGTGGGACACGTCCACGGCCTCGATGCGGGAAAGGGCCTTCAGACCAAAGGCGGCGGCCAGGGACGGCAGCACGTCGCGTTCGGCCGCCTTGACCGCCTCTTCGGCGGCCCGGCGGGCGTTGACCGCGGCCATGGCCAGGAGCTTGCGCTCTTCGCGTCCGCGCGGCGGCCCCAGGCGCACGGCCCCGCCCCGGCGCTCTTCCAGGATCTCGGCCAGGGCCAGATTGGCGTCGCGCGCCTCCGAGGCGTCCCCGCCGTCCCCGGCGGCCTCATCTGCCTCTTCTACCACGTCTGCCGCATCCGCCACGTCTGCCGCGTCGTCCCCGGTCTCCTGGTCGGCGGCCAGGGACGGCGGCACCACCACGCGCGGCGGAATGAAGCTCTCGGGCCGGTAAAACTGGACCAGGGCGCTGCCGGCGGCGCGTTCGGCCTCGTCCGCCTCGATGCCGGGGAAAAAGAAGGTCTTGCGGTCGAGCAGCCGCCCCTGGCGCACGAACAGGATGCACAGCCCCACCCCGTGCCCGGTGGCGGCCATGGCCACCACATCCAGGTCCACCAGCCGGGTGAGCACGGTCGCCTGCCCTTCCACGGTGCGGCGCATGGCCAGCAGCAGGTCGCGCAGCTTGGCCGCCCGCTCGAAGGCGAGGGCTTCGGCCGCCTCCTCCATCTCCTTTTGCACGCTTTTGAGCACCTCGGCCGAACGGCCGGTGAGAAAGGCTTCCACCCGGCGCACAAGCTCCATGTAGACCGCCGGCTCCACGGCCTTGACGCACGGAGCCAGGCATTGGCCGATGAAATGGTACAGGCAGGGACGCACCCGGTTGGCCAGGGTGCGGTCGCCGCATTTGCGCAGGGGAAACACGCGGCCGAGTTCCTTCCAGGTGGCCCTGGCCGCGGCGGCCGAGGTGAACGGTCCGAAATAGGCCGCGCCGTCGCGCAGCACCCGGCGGGTGAAGGCCAGACGGGGATAGGCGGAGCGCTTGTCGAGCTTGAACAGAATGTAGTTCTTGTCGTCCTTGAGCACCACGTTGTAGCGCGGCCGGTGCTTCTTGATCAGGCTCGACTCGAGCAGGAGCGCCTCTTTTTCCGAGGCGGTAAGCAGCACTTCCACGGCCTCGATCCGGCTGACCAGGGCGACGGTCTTGACGGAATGGCCGGCGTCGTTTCGAAAATAGGAACTCAGCCGGGCGCGCAGGTTCTTGGCCTTGCCCACGTAGAGGATTTTGCCGCGCGGTCCCTTCATGAGGTAGACCCCGGGCGAGGTGGGATAATTCTGCGGGACAAAAGTATACATATCGAAAAAAGATAGCCCGGCCGGCCCGGGGACTCAAGCTTTCGGCCCGGGGTTCTTCGCTTTTGACGCCGGTTCCCTTGCCCTTGGGAAAAGACGCGTGTAGAAAAACGCAGACATGCAAACGACTCGGCCCAGGCGAATTTCGGTCATCGGCGCGGGGACCTGCGACGCGGCCACCGCTGAACAGGCGCGCCAGCTTGGCGCGCTGCTCGCGAAACGCGGGTTCGAGATCGTGTGCGGGGGACTGGGCGGGGTCATGACCGCGGCCTGCCAGGGCGCGCGGGAGGCCGGCGGCCATACGATCGGCATCCTGCCCGGCGACGCGGCCGACGCGGCCAATCCCTATGTCGACGTCCCCATTGTCACCGGCCTTGGCATCGCGCGAAACGTGCTGGTCGTCAAAAACGGCGAGGCCGTGGCGGCCGTGGCCGGCGGTCCCGGCACCCTGTCGGAAATCGGCGTGGCGCTCAAAATCGGCCGCCCCGTGGTGGCGCTTGGTCCGTATGGCGCGCTGCCCGGCGTCGAGGCCGCGACGAGCCCGCAGCAGGCCGTCGACACACTCGAACGCCTTCTTGCCGCGCACTAAAAAAACCTTTTTCGGAGTTTTCCTTCGTATGGACGTGTTGTGGGCGCCTTGGCGCATGGATTACATACTTGGACCCAAACCCGATGCCTGCGTGTTCTGCCTGCCCGAGGGCACGCAGGAGGACCGGGAGCGGCTGGTGCTGGCGAGGGGACGCTATTCCTTCGTCATCATGAACAAATTTCCGTACAATTCCGGCCACCTGATGGTGACGCCCTTTCGGCACGCCAGTTGCCTGACGGAACTGACGCCCGAAGAAGCTCTGGAACTGACCAAGGGCCTGACCTACTGCACCAAGGCGATGCAGGATGCCATGCACCCCCAGGGCATCAACATCGGGCTCAACCTCGGCGAGGCGGCCGGAGCCGGCATTGCCGCCCATCTGCATTTCCAGATGGTGCCCCGCTGGAACGGCGACTCCTCGTTCATGGCCGTGTTCGGAGAGACGCGGGTCGTCCCGCAGCTGCTGCTCTCCACGTATGATCGGCTCGTCCCCTTTTTCAAGGACTACCACGCAACCGTTACGTCGTGACAAGGAGGCCTCCATGCGCGTGATCAAAGTGTTTTTGCTGCTCGTCTTCTTCTTTATCTGCATGCTCTTTTTCGTCCAGAACACGGCCATTTTGGAAACGCCGCTTTTGCTCAAGCTCGGCGCCTTCGGCTATGAGGCCCACAGCCCGGCCGTGCCGTTCTACGTCGTGCTGTTGCTGGCCTTCGTGGCCGGCGGCCTGTTCTCCACGCTCTACTTCCTGGCCGAGAAGGTCCGTCTGGCCACCAGCGTGCGCAGCCTGCAAAACAAGGTGAACGCCATGGAAAAGCAGATGGCGGCCCAGCGCAAGTCCGTGTCCGCGCCCGCGTCCGCGTCCTCGCCCATCGTGGCCCCGAGCTACGCCGCCGCGGCCTCCACCACGACCGCCACCCCGGTCGTTGACGCCGCCACGGCCGAGGACAAGAAGGCCGACGCCTAACCGTCGCCGAGCGTGCCGCCGTGGGGGAGATCAAGATGACCCCCATGCTGGAACAGTACCTGCGCGCCAAGGGGGAACACCCGGACGCGTTGCTGTTTTATCGCATGGGGGATTTCTACGAGATGTTTTTCGAGGACGCCGTCACGGCGGCCCGGGAACTCCAACTGACGCTGACGTCGCGCAATCCCGACGCCGAATCGCCCATTCCCATGTGCGGCGTGCCCCATCACGCCGCCGAAGGGTATCTGGCCGAACTGCTGGAAAAGGGCTTCAAGGTCGCCGTCTGCGACCAGATCGAAGACCCCAAGCAGGCCAAGGGACTGGTCAAGCGGGCCGTGACCCGGGTGCTCACCCCGGGCACGGCCGTCGAGGAAGGCAATCTGCGGGCCAAGGAGCACAACTACCTGGCCGCGCTCTACTACAACGCCGACGAGCGGGCCGGCGGTCTGGCCTGGGTCGATTTCTCCACCGGCGAATGGTCGGGGCTTTTTTCCCGCGACGCCGCCCGCCTGTGGCAGTGGACCGTCAAGATCGGCCCCCGGGAGCTGCTGCTGCCCGACGGCCTGGAGCCGCCCCGGGATTTTCCCGGCGACGGCGTTCATTGCAGCCATTTTCCGCTCAAACCCCACTTCGACCTGACCGGCGGCCGCGACAAGGTGCTCAAGGCCCAGTCCGTGGCCGACCTCGACGCCCTGGACGTGGGCGACAAGCCCCAGCTGGTGCGGGCCATGGGCGCGCTGCTCACCTACCTGACGGCCACGCAGATGCACGACCTCGGGCATCTGGCCCCGTTCAAGCCGGTCAACCTCGGCCGGCACATGCTCCTCGACGAGGTCACCGAGCGCAATCTGGAAATCTTCCGCCGCCTGGACGGCCGCAAGGGGCCCGGCACCCTGTGGCACGTGCTGGACCACACCATCACGCCCATGGGCGGGCGGCTGCTCGAATCCATGCTGCACCAGCCCTGGCTCGATCTGGCCCCCATTGGCGACACCCAGGCCGCCGTGGCCTGGCTCGTCGAGGCCGGCACCCGGCGCGAGGCCCTGCGCACGGCCTTAAACGACATCCACGATCTGGAGCGGCTGACCACCCGCATCTTTCTCAACCGGGCCGCGCCGCGCGACTTCACGGCGCTGCGCCAATCGCTGCGCATCCTGCCCCGGCTGCGGGAACTCGTGGCCGCGGGCGACGACGAACGCCCCAAGGCGGCGGGCGAGCTCCTTTCCGGCTGGGACGACCTGGACGACGCCCGCGACCTGCTCGACCGGGCCCTGGTCGATTCCCCGCCGGTGCTCATCACCGAAGGCGGCCTTTTCCGGTCCGGCTACAACCCGGATCTCGACGAATTGCTGGAGCTGACCGAGCACGGCGAGTCCCGCATCCAGGAACTGCTGGCCAGCGAACGCGAAAGCTGCAACCTGCCCAAGCTCAAGCTCGGCTACAACCGGGTCTTCGGCTATTATTTCGAGCTGTCCAAATCCGCCGGTTATCCGCCCGAGCATTTCGAACGCCGCCAGACCCTGGCCAATTGCGAACGCTACGTCACCCCGGCCCTCAAGGAGCTGGAAGACAAGCTCATGGCCGCCGGGGACAAGCGCAAGACCCTCGAATACAATCTTTTCACCGAGCTGCGCGTCCATATCAGCGCCCTGCGCGACCGCATCATGGACACGGCCGCCCGGGTGGCCCGCCTGGATGTCTGGCAGGGACTGGCCACGGCGGCGGTGCTCGGCGACTGGACCAGACCCACCCTGCGCCAGGACCTGGGCCTGACCATCCGGGCCGGCCGCCATCCCGTGGTCGAGGCCGCCCAGGGCGTGGGCAATTACATCCCCAACGACGTGACCCTGTCCGACGCGGCCAAGGTGCTGCTCATCACCGGCCCCAACATGGCCGGCAAATCCACAGTGCTGCGCCAGACGGCCCTGATCGCCGTGCTGGCCCAGATCGGCTCCTTCGTGCCGGCCACCCACGCCGAAATCGGCCTGGTCGACCGGGTGTTCTGCCGGGTGGGCGCTTCGGACAATCTGGCCCAGGGCCAATCGACCTTCATGGTCGAGATGATGGAGACGGCCCGCATCCTGCGCCAGGCCGGCCGCCGCAGTCTCGTCATTCTCGACGAGATCGGCCGGGGCACGGCCACCTTCGACGGACTGGCCCTGGCCTGGGCCGTGGTCGAGGAACTGGCCGGCCGCGACGAGGGGCTTGGCGTGCGCACGCTTTTCGCCACCCACTACCACGAGCTGACCGCCCTGGAGGGCCGCCTGCCCAGGCTTCGCAACTTCAATATCGCGGTCAAGGAATGGAAGGGGGACATCGTGTTTTTGCGCCGCCTGCTCCCCGGGCCGGCCGATCGCAGCTACGGCGTGGAAGTGGCCAGGCTGGCCGGCGTGCCGCGAAACGTGGTGCGCCGGGCCCGGGAACTGCTCCACGAGCTCGAACGCGGCCGCGATGGCGCAAAACCCGCCGCCCACGCGGCCGAACGCGGTCAGCCCGCCCTGCCCGGCCTGCTGCCCACGGCCACGGCAACGGAAAACGTCGCCCCCGGCCCCGAGCGGCTGCTTCTTGACGAACTCTCCCACCTCGAACTAGATCGAATGACGCCGCTGGAGGCGCTCACCACACTGTGCGACTGGAAAAACCGCTTTGGCGGCAAGCCTTCCCAAGGAGACTGACATGCATCATTTCGAGTACCGGGGCGGGGAACTCTACGCCGAGGACGTCCCTGTTTCCACCCTGGTCGCCGCCTACGGCACGCCCCTGTACATTTACAGCGCCGCCACCCTGCGCCGGCATTTCACCGCCTTTGACTCGGCCTTCAGCAGCCTGCCGCACCTGACCTGCTTTTCCGTCAAGGCCAACTCCAACCTGTCGGTCCTCAAAACCCTGGCCGCCATGGGCGCGGGCATGGACATCGTCTCGGGAGGCGAGCTCTACCGGGCGCTGGCCGCCGGCGTGGACCCGGCCAAGATCGTCTACTCGGGCGTCGGCAAGCGGGCCACCGAAATCGAGGAGGCCCTTAACGCCGGCATCCTCATGTTCAATGTCGAATCCACGGGCGAGTTGGAGCGCATCAGCGCCATTGCCGCGCGCCTGGGCAAAAACGCCAACGTGAGCCTGCGCATCAACCCCGACGTCGATCCCAAGACCCATCCCTACATTTCCACCGGGCTCAAAAAGAACAAGTTCGGCCTGGACATCGACAGTTCCCTGGCCGCCTACGGCCGGGCGCTCGAACTGCCGGGGATCACGCCGGTCGGCATCGACTGCCACATCGGCTCCCAGCTGACCTCCATCGATCCCTTCCTGGAAGCCCTCGACAAGATTCTGGTTTTTCGGGACAAGCTGTCGGCCATGGGCATCGAGACCCGCTACCTCGACCTCGGCGGCGGCCTCGGCATCCAGTACAACGAGGAAGAGCCGCCCCACCCCCGGGAATTCGGTCAGGCCCTGACCAAGGCCCTGGGCGACCTGCCCCTGACCCTGATCCTCGAACCCGGCCGGGTCATCGTGGGCAACGCCGGCATCCTGGTCACCGAGGTGGTCTACACCAAAAAGACCCCGAGCAAGCATTTCGTCATCGTGGACGCGGCCATGAACGACCTCATCCGGCCGTCGCTCTACGATTCCTACCATACGATCCGCGAAGTCCGGCCGGCCGGGCGCGACACGCTCAACGTCGATGTCGTCGGCCCCATCTGCGAATCCGGGGATTTCCTGGCCCGCGACCGTGACCTGCCCATCGTGGCCCCGGGCGAGTTGCTGGCCGTCTATTCCGCCGGCGCCTACGGCTTCACCATGTCCTCGAACTACAACTCCCGGCCGCGCGCGGCCGAGATCCTGGTCGATGGCGACACCGTCAATCTGGCTCGCCGCCGCGAGACCTACGAGGACCTCGTGGCCCTGGAGCGCTAGAGAAAAAGAACAAGATGCCTCCGGCGGCCGAGAGGGGCACTGCCCCTCTCGGACTCTCCCGAAAAAGGGGCGTCAACGTATCGGCCGGGGTAACGCGCCCCGGACCGTCACAAAAGGCGGGCATCGACACGGTGTCCGCCTTTTTACTGTCATACGCCCGATCTTGACCGCTTCGGCCGGGGCCATTACCTGTAAAGGGTACGCTTGGTCCGCCTGACGGACGCCAACCGCGCCTTGTGGAGGGGTCAGTATCGTGAACGCCGCCCTGCCTGTGTTTTTGATCATGCAGATCGTCTTTTGCGGGGACAGCATCACCAAGGGCTGGGAGCGCTACAACCTGTTCGATCAGCCGCAAAAAGTCTTCATCAACGGCGTCAATTCGTGCACCAGCGCCGACATCCTCAACCGCATCGAGCCAATTGCCCGAAAAAAACCGCACAAGCTGTTTCTGATGATCGGCATCAATGAAATCAATGCCCAGAACCGCATCATCGACAACTACGAAAAGATCATCGATAAGATTCAGGAACTGTCACCCTACACGCTTATCTACGTGCAAAGCATTCTGCCGACCCGCCGCAGCGACATCGACAACACCGTCATCCTGGCCACCAACCAGCGCCTTAAGGACCTGTGCGAGGGCCGCAACCACTTCGTCCGCTATCTCGACCTGTACGAGGCCTTCGTGGCCCACGACGGCAAGCTCGGCCCCAATTTCACCGATGACGGCATCCATCTGACCCGAAACGGCTATTCCCTCTGGAAAAAGCTCATCACCAGCCAGCTGTGACCAGCCCCGGAGGCTTTGATGTCCCGTGACGCCCCGCCGCCCTATCGCATCGCCGCCAAGGAGGTGTTGCTGGAGACGCCGCAGGCCCGGGCCACGCTCATGACGCTCGCCCCCGGCCAGTCCATTCCGCCGCACCGGCATTCGGTCGTGGTCGACCACACCTTCTGCCTGTCCGGCACGGCCCGGCTTTTTCTCGGCAACCCGGCGGAGACGCTGACGCTTACCCCGGGAGACCGGGCCCGCGTGCCGCCCGGTCGGCCGCACGCCCTGGCCAATGACGGCGCCGTCCCCCTGCGCGTCCTGCTCCTTCAGGGACCGGGCACCTATGACTTCGTCCCGGAGCCGGAAAATGACGATCTCGTGAAAACGCGGCCGTTTTTTCGCCAGGATGTCATGACAACTCCGCACGAGATGGTTATGAAGGAGCAATATCCTCCGTACCCAACACAGCCAACCCTACTCGGCTTCCCAAAGGAGTGCACCATGAGCGAGAAAACCGATCTGTTTCATTGCGACGAGAAGATGCTGACCTACGACGCCGCCGTCGTTCTCGAGAAAATCGTGGAAGGCCTGCGCCAGCGCAAACTGGCCGGCAAGACGGCCGAGGGGCCGACCTGCATCGACCTGCCGCTGATGGCCGAAGTGGAAGTCAGCTTCAAGGAAAAGTCCAAGCCCGGAAAGTCCAAGAAAAAGCTTTCCATCGAACTGGCCTGGAAGGAAGAAACCCCGGCCCAATAACGCGGACGCCGCCCCGGCGGCCATGCGCGCGACCGCCACGCTCTCCCGCCCGACAAGGGCGGCCGGGAGCGTGGCGGTTTCATTTTCGGCCTCCGGGGTGCCGCGTTCGCCGCCCCCCCGGCTACAAGGCCGGCGCGGGGCGCAGGATGCGCGGGGAGACCGCGCGCACCGAGGCCGTGCCCGTCAGCAGCATGGCCGCGGTCAATTCGTTTTTGAGCTTTTGCAGCAGGAAGGCCACGCCTTCGGCCCCGCCGCCAAAGGCACCGACCACCAGCGGCCGGCCCACGAGCACCGCATCGGCCCCGAGCGCCAGATATTTGAGCACGTCGGCCCCCGAGCGCACGCCCCCGTCGGCCAGGATCGCGCCCCGGCCCCGCACGGCGGCGGCAATCTCCGGCAGCACCTCGGCCGCGCCCGGCGCGTGGTCGAGCACCCGGCCGCCGTGGTTGGACACCACGATGCCGGCCGCCCCGGCGTCAAAGGCCATGACCGCCTCGTCGGGCGTCATGATGCCCTTGACCACGAACGGCAGCGTCGTGGCGGCGATGAGTTCGCGCAGCTCCCCGGGCGTCTTGGGCGAGACCGGCTGGCCCTTGAGCGCCATGACAAGCAGCCCGGCCCCGTCGACATCCACGCCGGCGGCCACGGCGCCGGCCTCCGCAGCCCTGTCCAGCAGTTCCTTGACCACCTCCTGGGCCCGGGGCTTGATAAAGGGGATGCCGCGTCCGCCGGCGGCCCGGATGGCGTCCAGACCGCTGGCGTACATGGCCGGATCGGCCCCGTCGCCGGACATGCCGATGGTGCCGGCGGCGACCGCGCCGTCGATGATCATGCGGATGAACGCCTCTTCGGACAGCTTGCCGCCCATATTGTAGAGGACGCCGGTCATGGGCGCGGCCAGAATGGGCATGGACAGTTCCTGCCCGAAAAGCGTGGTGGCGGTGTCCGCCGTCTTGACCTCGTGCAGGGTGCGCATGTTGAGCCGGCAGGCGCGCAGGGCGGACAGATTGGCCCCGAACGAGGAGCCCGTGCCCATGCCGCCCATGCCGGGAGCCTCGCCGGCGCAGGCCCGGCCGTCGCACACCGGACACACCCGGCAAAATCCCTTGAGTTCTTCCTTGGCCTTCTTGCGAAGCGCGTTCAAATCCATGCAGGCCTCCATGACGGAATTTGAGAATGTCCGGACCGCGCGCGGCGCTCCGGCTGTGCTCGTCGTATCCTTCCTGACGCCGCCGGGGCAAGTCCCCCTCCCGTTTTCAAGGAAGGCCCCACGGCTTCATCGTCCGGCCGATCACGTTCAAATCCGTATTTTTTTTCACGTGACTTGGTCAGTCGGCCCATGATAAGCGCCATCAGCGAATGACGGCGTGTTATGCGCCTTTCGCAACGTCCGCATCGAGGAGTCTATGCGCCCTATCATTGCCTTTCTGGCGCTCGGCCTTGCTTCGAGCCTGTGCGCCTGTTCCGGAGGGGACAAGGATTCCTTCCGTCATGTCGATCACGACAACAACGAAAAAATATCCTACGAGGAGCTGCTGTTCGTCTTCCCGGACGTGAATCCGAAAGTTTTCGCCCAGCTGGACACCAACGGCGACGGCAGCCTGTCGCAAAGCGAATACGCGGGCTTTCTGGCCTCCCGCGCCGGGCAGAAGACCCCGGCCACGCCCGCCAAGACGCCGACCGAGACGGCGAAACCCGCCGCCACCGCCCGGCCGGCGGCAAAGCCCCGGCCGGCCGCGCCCGCGCGCGACGAGGAAGTCATCGAGATTCCCGCGCCCGATACCCGCGCCCCGGCGAAAAACCACGGGGAAAAGGCCCGGCAGGCGGCGCCCAAGGCCGAAAACGGCGCACGGGACGACGTCACCCAATACAAAGTGCTGCGCGGCGACAACCTCTCGCGCATCGCCCACAAATACGGCGTGAGCGTCGAAGCCATCGTCCAGGCCAATGGCAACATGAATCCGGACACATTGCGCGACGGGCAGATGCTCAACATCCCCGCCCGCCCCTAACCAAGCGAGAAGGACCGGCGTCATGCGATGGCTTTCCTGCCTGCTGACTGCATTGCTGCTTGTGGCCGTGAGCACCGCGGCCCTGGCCCTGACCCAGGAAGAGATCCTCCAGCGACGCCTGGAGAAGATGCGCCAGGCCGAACCGACCATGCGCGCCGAAGAGCAGGATCGCGAGGAGCGCTCCCGGCAAAACGCGGCAGCCGTCACCAGGCAGCCGTCAAAGGTGGCGACGGACTCGCTGCCCATTCCGGAACCGGTGCGCAGGCCGTCGCCGGAACCCGGCAAAAGCCTCTGGAGACACACCGGCACCAGCAAAACCGCGTCGCCGGCCCCAGCCGCCCCGGCGCCGGCCGCGCCGACACCTGCCGCGCCGCCGGCCACGGTTGCCACCGCGCCGGCTCAACAAAAAACCGGAGATCCCAAACAGGTGGCCGCCCTGGCGGCCAAGGCCAGCGCCCTGGCCAAAAACGGCAAGGTCAAGGAAGCCCTGGCGCTCCTCGATGAGGCCCTGGCGACCAGCCCCAATGATCCCGACCTGCGTGTCAACCGGGGCAACATCTTCAACAACATGGGGAAACCCAAGGAGGCCCTGGCCGAATACGACCGGGCCATCGCCGCCCGCTCGTCCGATCCGGTGTTTTTCACCAATCGCGGACTGGCGTATGAGCGGTTAGGTAACCCCAAACAGGCCTGCGCCGACTACAAGAAGGCGTGCGACCTGGGTGATTGCGATTTCTTCAAAAGCTACAAAGCCGAGGGACATTGCCGGTAACCTGCGGCACAACTTTCCCACTTCCATCCGGTGCCCTATCCAAGTCGCCGCTATTGCAGGAACGGCACGGGTTTTGCTCAATTCGAGCAACGCCCCTGGTGCCGCAACGAAGTCGATCGTTGGCTTTTCATGACGGTTGGCTCCGTCGGAGAGGAGGTTGTCTTGCCCCCCTACGTGCTCATCCTCTGTCCGCATGCGAACGGACGAGCAGGCCTGAGCGAAGCCCTGATGGGTTTCTTTCCCGTGCTGGCCGCGCGCGATCCGGCCCAGGCCCTGCGACTGGTCAAACAGCGTCCTTCCTGCCGTCTGGCCTATTGCGCCATGGGAGGAGACGCCGCCACGGAACTGGCGACCGCGGCCGCGCTCAAAAAGGCCTGCCCGGGCGTGCGCATCATCGCCCTGGTCCAGCAGCCCTGCTCCGACGCCCTGCGTCTGGCGGCGGAAAGCGGTCTGCTCGACGACATCTGCCAGCTTCCCATCAGCCCCGAGCTCCTGCGCCGGCAAACCCGGGCGACCTTCACCCCGGTCGTGCGACAGCCCTCCGACATGGCCTGCGCCTGCCGCCTGACCCGTGAGGAAATCGAATTCCTCCTGGGGCGTCCCGTCCCGGACAAGCGCGGAGGCTATCGCCTCACGGAGCATTAGGACGACGGGGTCGGTCCGAGCCAGAAGCGCAGCAGATCCTCCGGGCTTTCCCGTTCGCGCAAGACGGTAAACCGCCCCTGGCGCCGGCCGATGATGCGGGGCATCTGCCGGCTGTTGTAACGCGACCACATGGCCAGGGTGTAGGCCCCCACGTCCTCGATGACGATCAGATCCCCGGGTTCGATGGCGGGCAGCCGGACCCGGCGGACGGGAAAATCCCCGGAAAAACATAACGGTCCGGCCAGATGCCAGACCATGGTCCGCCCGGTCTTCTCCCGGCCCTGCGGTGAAAGCAGCTTGGCGCGGTGGAACCAGTTGCGCGGATTGTAGCACTCCCGCACGAACATATCCGCGCCCAGGTGCAGCACGGCCGTGCGATGGCCGGGCTGGCGCTTGACGTATTCCACCCGGCTGACGGCCACGGCGCACGGCGCGTGGAGAAACCGCCCGAACTCCGTGGCCAGTTCGAAGCGCCCGGTAAAAAGCTCCGGGCACCGTTTCCCCAGGGCCGCGGCGTAGGCGGCCGGATCGGGTGGCGCATCGGCGTCGCAGTAGACGACCGGCAGGCCGCCGCCGATGTCGATGCGCCGCAACCGGCCCGGGCCGAACGCGGTCTCGATTTCCAGGGCCAGATCGTACACGGCCCCGACGCCGGACACGAGCATGTCCAGGGAACAGCCCTGGGAGCCGATATGAACATGCAGTCCGCGCAGCCAGGGAAAGCGGGCAAAGGCTTCGAGGATGGCGGCCCGGTCGGCCAGCGGCACCCCGAATTTGGAATAACTGCCCGCCACGCTGGTGGCCTTGATGCGGCCCATCCCGACCTGCGGATTGACGCGCAAGCCGATCCGGGGCACGCGCCCCGCCCCGGCGACAAGCCCCTCCAGGCGGGCCAATTCCTCAAAATTGTCGGCATTGAGACCGATGCCCAGGGAGACGGCCAGCCGCAATTCCTCCACGGTCTTGGCCGGCGAATCGAACACGATGCGCTCCGGAGCAAACCCCGCCGCCAGGGCCAGATGCAGTTCCGGCAGCGAGGCGACCTCGGCCCCCGCCCCCAGGCCGGCCAGAAACGCCAACACCGGCGGCAGGGGATTGGCCTTGACGGCGGCGGCATGCAGCCCCCCCGCCCCAAACGCCGTCGTGACCAGGGCCAGCCGCTCTTCCAGGCGGTCCAGATCATAGAGCACCACAGCCGTATCGGCTTCCCGGATCAAACCGGACGCGACAGCCCGCCGCACGAGGTCCATCACATTTTCCTCCCCGCCCTTCCCTACGGCCGGGCAACGCCCATCCCCACCTGGAGGAGCCACCAGCCGGATACCAGCAAGGTGACGACGGTGACCGGCACCCCCAGGCGGGCGTGTTCCAGAAAACCAAGACGCACGCCAAGCCGGCCGGCCTGCTCGGCCACGATGACGTTGGCCAGACTGCCCGGCAGGAGGCAATTGCCGGCCAGGGTGCTGGACACGGCCAGCACCGTCGCCGCCTGCGCGCTTTCGTGGCCGGGCAACAGCAACATCACGGCCGGCACGTTGGACACCACGTTGGACAGCACGGCCGTGACGGCAAAAAGCCAGCCCGGACGGGACAGGTCCAGTCCCGCCGCCCCCAGCCCCTGGTGCATGTCTTCGAGGAATCCGGCGGCGGCCACCTCGTGGTTGACCACGAACAGCCCGAGAAACAGCAGCAGCAACTGCCAATCGACCAGGGCCAGGGTCTCCCGCGAGGCCATGCGCCGGCTCAGCAGCAAGGCCCCGGCGCAGGCCAGGGCCACATCCTCGCGCGGCAGGCCGCCCCAGCAAAAAAACCCCACGCAGACCGCCAGCGCCAGAAGTCCCTTGGCCGACTGCCAGGGATGCAAGGAGGGCGCGGCGATGGCTAATTTTCTGACAGGCCCTTCGAAGCGGCCCCGATATCCCCAGACGATGGCCGCCCAGGCCACGACCAGGGACGCGGCCACACAGGGCCACACCGCCGCCAGATAGCCGGAAAAGGACAACCGGGCCACCTGCCCGATGAGCATGTTTTGCGGATTGCCGATGAGCGTGGCGGCCGAGCCGATGTTCGCGGCCATGGCCAGCCCGAGAAGATAGGGGATGGGATTGAGGCCCCGGGCCAGGGCGGCCTCGACCAGGATCGGGGCCATGGCCAGACAGACGATGTCATTGGCCAGCAGGCTCGACAGGATCGCGGCGGAAACCATGATGCGGGCGAGCAGCCCGGCCGGGGAGGTCCGCGCGGCGATCAGCCGCCGGCTCACGGCGGTGTAAAACCCGCCCAGCCGCAACTGAGCCGACACCACCATCAGCCCGAAAAGCAGGGCCAGCGTGGGCACATCCACGGCCGTCCAGGCCTCGGACACACCGAGCAGGCCCGTGGCGACAAGCACAATGGCGCCAAACAGGGCCGCGCCGGCCCGGTCCAGGGCCAGCCCCGGCAATTTGCCCAGGGCCATGGCCACATACACGAAGATGAAAACGAGCAGCACCAGCACGTGCATGTGGTCCCCCTTCCGGCGACGCTTCCCATAAAAAAAGCGGCCTGGAAAGGCCGCTTTCCCCTTGCAGTCCCCGACTTCTATTTGCCAAGCAGGCTGTCCGCGCGCGGATGCTCGCCCAGCCAGTGGACCTCGCCGGAGTCGATGTCATAAAGCGCGCCAACCACCTTGATCTTGCCGCTGGCGGCCATTTTTTTCAGAACCGGGCTGTTGGCGTACATGTCGCTGATGGCCTGCCAGACGTTGGCTTCGATGGCCTTGTCGACCAGCTCGTTGACATCCGTGGTGGCGAACCGGCTTTTGACGGCCTTGACGGCCGGCACGATGGAGGAAGCCAGGGTGGCCAGATTTCCGGAAACAGGCTCGTTTTTGACCACCGCCGTCACCGCGCCGCACTTGGTGTGGCCCATGACCACGACCAGCGGCACGCCGAGATGCTCCGCGCCGTACTCGATGGTGCCGAGCTCATCGGCCGCGGCCACGTTGCCGGCCACGCGCACGGTGAAAATGTCGCCAATGCCCTGATCGAAGATCACTTCGACCGGCACCCGCGAATCGGAACAGGCCAGCACCGTGGCAAAGGGATGCTGGCCCGTGGTCGCCGTTTCATGGCGACGGGCGGCGTCCTGGCGGGGGGCCACGGTCGCCTTGGCCACATAGCGCAGGTTGCCTTCCTTCAGTTTGGTCAACGCCTCGTCGGGACCAAGCCCCGGTCCGGCCGAACTCGCCATGGCGACAGCGCACAGGCCCGCCCAGAAGACCGCCAGGACCAGTGCCGTGAAAGACCGCTTCATCAAATACCCTCCTGCGCAAATAACAATCCCGGGAATGGCTCCCAATGCTCCAACCCAGTCAATCCGCCCGCGCACGGCGACCTGTTCAGGACGCGTCGAGCTCAATGCCGACCGGACAATGATCCGACCCCATCACCGTATCATCGATCCAGGCCCGGCGCACCTTATTCCGGAGTTCCTCGGAGACGAAAAAATAGTCGATGCGCCAGCCGACGTTGCGATCACGCGCCTTGAAGCGGTAATCCCACCACGTGTAATGCCCGCCTTCGGACTCGAACATCCGGAAGGTGTCCACGTAGCCGGCGGCGGTGAAGCGATCGAGCCAGGCCCGTTCCTCGGGCAGGAACCCCGAGGTTTTCTCGTTGGCCTTGGCGTTCTTGAGATCCAGGGCCGTGTGGGCGGTGTTGAAGTCGCCGCAAACGACAATGGGCTTTTGCCGGCGCAACTCCTCGGCATGGGCCAGAAAGGCCTCGTAATAGCCGAGCTTGTAGGCCAGACGCTCCGGCCCCCGGCCGCCATTGGGGAAGTAGACGTTGAAAAAGTAGAAGTCCTGAAACTCCATCTGGATCAACCGCCCCTCGCCGCCGAAGGCCGGATCGGGCAATTCCAGGGAGACGCTTACCGGCTCGACCCGGTAGAGGCAGCCCACGCCGGAATAGCCCTTTTTGACCGTGGAACTGACCCAGAGCGTTTTATAGTGCGGCATGTCGCCGAAATCGGCCTCATGGCCGGGCTGGATCTTGGATTCCTGGATGCCGACCACATCGGCCCCGCATCCGGCCAGCCAGTCCCAAAAACCTTTCCGGACAACCGCCCGCAGGCCGTTTACATTCCAACTCATTAAAATCATAAGATAACCTAAAAGCTTAAAAAATCCGTTCGGCCAAACGCGCAGACGGCGGGTGCGTGCTTTCGCGCGGCATTTCGCCTCAGGACACGGTCAGCAACTCGGCGCCGAGGTCCTGCCCGTCCATGGTCACCCGGACGTAGCCGCCGCCGGACAAGGCGCCCGGATTGACGACCACGGTCCGGCCCAGCCTGTCCATGGCCCGGGCTTCATGGATGTGCCCGGTCAGGCACACGGCCGGCTGCACCCGTTTGATAAATGCCCGCACCGCCTGGCTGCCCACATGTGTCCCGGAGCCGACCACGTCGGTGGCCGTGCCATAGGGCGGGGTGTGGCAGACCATGACCAGCCGGGGACAATGGGCCACGGCCGCATGGGCTTGTTCGAGCCAGGCCGCGATGCGTTCCTCGCCGGCCTCGCTCGGCGTGCCGAACGGCGTGGGCGTGGACCAGCCGCAGCCGAAAAAGCCGACGCCCTCGGGCGTGACCCGGCCGGTGGCGTGGATATTGAGACCTTCCCGGGCCAGATAGCCGTCCACGTCGCCTTTATCCATGTTGCCGATCTGGGCCATGATGACGGGATTTCGCCGCGAAATGGCTTCGATGACGCGTTTGGCCGCGACGGCGTCGCCCTTGATGGTCAAATCGCCGGAAACGATCACCCCGGCGGCGTTTTCCAGGCCCGGCACCCGGGCAATGGCCGTCACATCGTCGTGAATGTCGCCAATACCGATCCAGTATGCGCTTTCGCTCATGCCCCCTCCGTGTCCGATGGGCCGGGGACGCTCTTCCCCTGGCGGTTTCGGCCTGCTACCATGGCCATGTTGTGAAGACAATGCAACCACCACATCTGTCAGGCGATCCGGACAAGTCGGCCCTGCGACGGGAGCTGCTCGCCCGTCGCGCCGCCCTGTCCCGGGAGTTCGTGCACGCGGCCAGCGCCGCCGTGGCCAGACGCGTCTGGGAGCTGCCCCGGATGGCCGACGCCCGGGAAATCCTGGCCTATCTGCCCATCAAAAACGAGGTCGATGCCGGTCTGGTCGTGCGGGAAGCCCTGGCCCGGGGCAAACGGCTGCTTCTGCCGCGCTGCCGCCCCGAGGCCCCGGGAGCCCTGGACCTCGGCCCGGTGTCCTGCCTGGAGGAACTCCGTCCCGGCCGGTTCGGCATCCTGGAACCGGACGCCGCCTGTTGTCGCGCGCCGGAAACTTTCACCCCGGACATCATCCTGCTGCCCGGGCTGGCCTATGACTCCACCGGAACCCGTCTCGGTTTCGGCGGCGGCTACTACGACCGCCTGCTCGCCCTGCCCATGGCCGACCGGGCCTTTCTCGTGGGGCTGGCCTACGCCTTCCAGGTGTTGCCGCGCCTGCCCCGCGATCCCTGGGACAAACCGGTCAATGTCGTGATCACCGAACACCAAACCCACCGCATCACCCCATGAACTACATCCCCTTTGCCTTTCCCGGGCTGCCCCGCATCGGCTGCGCCTTTGGCTGCGGCCCGGACACCATGGCCTTCACCGGCGCGTCCGATCCGGACGCGGTCATCCAGACGCGCCAAAACCTTCGCGACGCCTTGGGCTTTTCCGTCTGGCATTCCCTGCGCCAGGTCCACGGCGTGCACATGATCTTCGAACCGGAATTCGACACGCTCTCGCGTCCGAGCATCGAAACGGGCGACGGCATGGCCGAAAGCCGGCCCGGCCACGCCCTGGCCATCAAGACGGCCGACTGCCAGCCCATCCTCATCGCCCACGAATCCGGGGAATGCATCGCCGCCCTGCACGTGGGCTGGCGGGGCAATGTGGCGGATTTTTGCAGTCGGGCCATACGCTCGTTTTGCGTGCGCTACGGCTTTGCCCCGCGCGAACTCCTTGCCGTACGCGGCCCGAGCCTCGGGCCCGGGGAGTCGGAATTCACGGCCTTTGAAGCGGAATTCGGGGAAACATTCCGGCCCTATTTCGATCACCGCACCCAGCGCGTGAACCTGTGGCGGCTGACCCGGGACCAACTGCTGGCCACCGGCCTGGAGGAAGACCGGATTTTCCGCCTGGATCTGTGCACCAAAAGCCTGCCGCTTTTCTTCTCCTACCGACGGGACAAATCCACAGGCCGGCAGGCCAGCCTCATCTGGATCAAGGAATAGCCGGGGAGGAGAAGACGCCTCCGGCGGCCGGGGGGCATGATGCCCCCCGGTCCCCCTCGATCGTTCTTTGTGCGGCGCGAAGCGACGCTGGCGCACCTTGGCGGCGCATCTGTGCCCAGGCTTTGCC
>JAFABC010000296.1 GCA_023426275.1 Pseudomonadota bacterium
CCCGAAAGGGGCGGGTGGCCGGACGGTCTGTTGGTCGGGTGGGGCCTCGAACGTTTGGCGGCGCATTTTTGTCCAGGCAAGGCCTGGGCAAAATGCGCCGCCAAGGGTGCGCCAGCGTCGCTTCGCGCCGCGAGAAGATTCCCTTATCGAGGGGGTCCGGGGGGCATCATGCCCCCCGGCCGCCGGAGGCGTCTTTCGTCTTCCCCGCCTTGCCGAGACCGGCGCTGGCGACCACGCCGGCCAGACAGCCGGCCGCGCCGACGAGCAGGAATCCGCCATAGCCCCAGGCCGTCACGGCCGCGCCGCCGAGAATGGGACCGAGAAAACTGCCGCCTTGCAGCGACAGCATCATCAGGTTGGCGTTAAGCCCCCGGTAGGCCGGCTCGGACAGTTCGTACATGAAGGCGTTGAGCGCCGGCGAGCCCACGCCCATGCCCAGGCCGAGCAGCACGGCCGCGGCAAAGGCCATGGTCTGGCCGTGGGTGAAAAAAAGCAGCAGGAACGTGCCGCCGGTGACCACGTAGCAAAAGCGGATGAGGCGGATTTTGGGCACCACGTCGAAGACCCGGTTGGCGAAAATCCGCAGCAGGATCATGCAGGCCATCTGGATGGTGAAGAAAAAGCCGACATGGGACAGGCCCCGGGCCAGGAACAGGCTTTTGGACAGGAAGAACAGCGACGCGAAGCACAGGTAATACACGGCGTTGACGGCCAGCAATTGGGACACGGGCCGTTTGGCCGCGTTTCGGGCCATGCGGCCGAGCGAGGGGCGCGGGGTGGCGGCCTGATCGCGGCGGCGGGTCGCCCGCCGGCCGAGCACGGCCACCATAGCCAGGGCCGGGGCCAGGGTCATGGCCATGCCGGCGTAACCCTGCGGGTAGGACAGCATGGCCGGGGACAGCCAGTCGAACACCGGCGGCACGATGGAATAGGGGAGCAGCATGGCCACGGAATAGATGCCGAAGGCCTGCCCGGCCCGGGTCGGCGGAATGACCGAGACGAGCAGCGTCATGGCCCCGGCCGAGATCAGGGCCACGGCCAGCCCGTTGGCCAGCCGCACGGCCAGCAGGGCCGGGGCCGAAACCGCCACGAGATAGGCCGCGCCGCAGCCGGTGAGCAGCACGATGCCGGCGGCCGCGGCCCAGGCGGCGTTTCTCACGTTGAGAAAGGGGCTGGCGAACAGATAGCCGGCCATGGTGGCCAGGGACGAGGCCCCGATGAGCAGCCCGCGCCAGGAGCCCGGGATGCCGAGCGTCTCCAGGTAGACGTACAGGCTGTAATAGACCGTGATGTTGCAATAGGACAGGAAGATCATCAGGCAAAGCCCGATGAAGTCGAAGGAGAAAATGCGGGGCTGGGCGGCTGTGTGCATACGGGGCCGACGGGTGCGGCGGGAAGGCCGGTCCGCAGCAAAACCGGATAGCCCGGGCGGGGGACGCGGTCAAGCCGGCGGGGCGGATGGGAACGTGGGGGAGCCGCCCCCGGCGGCCGGGGGCGGCGGAAGCGGCCGGCTACTTGGCCGGCTTGGCCGTGGCCGTCACGTCCGGATAGTCGGCCGGGGCGTCCATGGCGATGTGCATGATGCCGGTCTTGGCCTTGGCCAGGGCTTCCTTGACGTTCACACGGCGCCAGTTCTTGTTGGCGTAGGTGCGAAAGTAGTAGGAGCCCCGGGCCGTGTCGGCGGCGACCACCCATTGGGTGTAGTCGCGCAGCACGCCCTGGGGACCGGTGTCGCGCACCGCGCCCAGGGGAATGTCCACGTTGCCGATGATGGTCATGACCAGGGCCAGTCCGGCGGCCGGGCCGGTCACGGGCGAGGCCGCCTGGGTGAGCGCCACCATGCGCAGGAAGCGGCTCGGCGGGGTGTAATCGCCGGGCAGGCCGAGCATCCCGGAGCCCTGGCCCGTGGGATCGATCTTGAAGCCGTCGAGGTCGCGGGGGCTGGCGTTGACGGCCGAGAGGTTGACGGCGTTGCTCAGGTAGATGCGCATCCAGTTGAAATCCGGGGAATTGGTCAGCACGCCCAGGGGATTGTCGTAGACCGTGTATTTGCCGTCCATGTATTCGATGACGATGCTCGCGCCCGTGGCGTCATGCACGGTGAAATGCGTGGGCAGGGAGCCGATTTCCACGCCGTCCACGGTGCCGGGACCCTGGCACACGCGCACCGAGTCCAGCCCCTGGCGCACGTCCTTGACCGTGGCGAAGTTGCCGAGCAGCCAGCCGACCACTTCGTACTGGGCAAGGGTCTGGGCCGCCTTGGCCGGCTCGAAGGTCTGGTAGCCGGCATAGCCGGGAAAAAGCAGCCCGCCGACCACCAGTCCCTTTTCGTTTATGCCGTCGGCGAAAAGCGGTTTTCCGAAGGCGCTCATGCCGACAAAGCCGTATTTGGTCGTGTAGGCCAGTCCCTTGGCCGAGCCGTCCGGCAGAGTGCCGACAAAGGCCGTGCCCTTGGGCACCACGCCCACGGACGATTGCAGGTCCTGGGCGTATTCCATGGTGCGGGCGTAGCAGACGTCGCCATCCGTGGTCCGGATGCGGATGCTGGTGCAGGCCGAAGCCGGCCGGGGGGCGCAGGGCAACAGCAGCGTCGCAACAACGCCAATGGAGGTCAGCAGGGACAGGAAACGCGGCATGATCGGACTCCCTTGCGGTTACAGGTTCGGCCCACGGGGGACGGCGCGCCGTGCCGCCACGTTTACGCGGAGGGGCGGGAGGTCCGCCGTCGCAGGGCCTTTGGTTGTTTTATGAAGTTGTTCGACCACGAATGCCGGTTACTGTCCACTCCGCCGGATTGACCCCGCATCCCAAGAGACGCTAAGGAGTGGGCGCGACCATTCCGGTCGTCGGCTTTTTCCCTTGCCCAAGGAGGCTGCTCATGCTTCGACGTCTCGTCGCCGCGTCCTGCCTCGCCCTGGCCGCGTTGGCCATGGGCTGCGCCGGCTCCGATCCCAAACCCGATGTTGTCGCCGATACGGTGCGCGACGCCGATTATCATGATTGCGAATCCCGGGCCTATGTGTCCACGGCCTTGATCCGATCGGCCGGTACGGCCACGGACAAGCAGGAAGCCATCATAGACGCCTGCATGAAGGAAAAGGGGTACCGCATCCAATGACGCCTCCGGAAAAACGTTCGCTGGCGCCCAAGCCCGTTTCCGCCAGCCGGGTGGTCATGCCGCAACGCATGTTGCCTTCCGACGCCAATCCGGCCGGCAACGTCCATGGCGGGGTGATCCTCAAGTATATCGACACCGCCGGCGGCATCGCCGCCATCCGCCACGCCCGCTCGGCCGTGGTCACCGCCTCCATCGACCGCATGGACTTCCTGAAGCCGGCCTATATCGGCGAGGTGGTGACGTTTATGGCCTCGGTCAATCTGGTCGGGTCCACCTCCATGGAAGTGGGCGTGCGCGTGGAATGCGAAAATCCCATCACCGGCGAGACGCGGCACGCCGGCTCCGCCTACCTGACCTACGTCGCCCTGGACGCCGAACGCCGGCCCCATGCCGTGCCGCCGCTGATTCTCGAAAACGAGGCGGACCAGCGTCGCAACCGCGAGGCCGCCGCCCGCCGCGAGGCCCGGCTGCACGAGCGCCGTCGCGAACGCGATTCCCAGCGGGGACCGTCCGAATAACCACGACCGAGGAGCGCTTGTGGCCGAAACCATCGACGATTTGACCGTCAACTACGAAGAAGACGGCGTGCTTTTGACCAAGGAACTCGACAAGGTGATCCTGACGCGCGGCGCCTGGTGCACCATCATTTTCCGCTTCACCCAGTGGGACCCCAAAAAAGAGGCCTACGGCCCGGATCGCTTCGCCATCCGCCGCTACAAGAAGTCCGGCGACACCTACCGCGTCCAGTCCAAGTTCGCCATTTCCAGCCGGGATCAGGCCAAGAAGATCATCGACGCCCTGGCCCGCTGGGTCGAGGTCGCCGACGAGGAGGCATGAGCCCGGACATCACCGTGCGGGCCCTGGCCGATCTGGCCCGCTTCGCCCCGCCCGACGGCCGGCTGGAGATTGCCTCCGGCGAGACCGTGGGCGCGGTGGCGGCCCGGCTGGGGCTCGATCCCGCCCGCATCGGCACCGCCCTTGTCGGCGGCCGGCCGGTCGAACCGACGACGCCCCTTTCCCCGGGCGACGAGCTCGTGTTCGTCCCCCCCATCACCGGAGGTTAGCCATGACGCCTTCCCCGGAACTGCCGCCGCGACAGGCCATCGAAGCCGCCGCCCGAAAGGACGTGTATCCCGACGGCCGCCAGGGCCTTTTTCTGACCGCCGGGGCCGTGGCCGGGCTGGCCCGGGAGTGGAAGCTCCCCCTGCGGCAGGTGGAGATCGCGGCCCTTGGGGTGGACGTGTGCCCGTTGCGCTACGCCCGCAACCTGCACGCCTTTTCCCTGGCCGAGCAGGCCCGGCTGCTGGCCTCCACGGCGGCCATGGTCGGCCTGGGCGGCCTGGGCGGGGGGCTGCTGGAGAGTCTGGTGCGCTCGGGGGTCGGCCGCGTGCGGGCCGCCGATGGCGACGCGTTCGAGGAAACCAACCTCAACCGCCAACTGCTTTCAAGCGGCAACGCCCTGGGCGTTGCCAAGGCCACGGTGGCCGCCGCCCGGGCGGCGGCCGTCAATCCGTCGGTGGAGTTCTCGGCCCGCGGCGATTTCCTGGACGCCGCCGGCATGGCCGAACTGCTCGCCGGCGCGGACGTGGCCGTGGACGCCCTGGGCGGGCTGGCCGACCGGCCGGCCCTGGCCCAGGCGGCCCGGGAGCGGGGCATCCCCCTGGTGACCGGGGCCGTGGCCGGCTACACGGTCATCGTGGCCACGGTGCTGCCGGGCGCGGCCTCGCCCGTGGAACTGCTGGCCGGCGGCGGAAGCGCAGGGGCCGAGGACGTGCTGGGCTGCCCGTCGGCCGGCGTCATGACGGCGGCGGCGCTCATGTCCAGCGAGATCGTGCGGCTGCTCGCCGGCCGCGAACCGGCGCTCGCCGGCAAGGCCCTGCTGGCCGATCTGGAAACCATGCGCTTCGACACCGTTTCCTTTTAGCGACCATCGACAGGCCGGCCCGGAGGCGGTAAAGGTGTGGAAGGCGGGACGACCCCGCCCAATGCCCCAAGGAAGCGACATGCCCCTGAAACCGGATTCCTGCCCCCTGGCCGCGCCCCTTCTGTTGACGGGTTTTGGTCCCCGGGAACGCCTCATCAACCTCATCGGGTCGGCTCCCGAGCCCGTGCGCAAGGCTATTGCCGACCTGATGCACTCCATCAAGACCTCCCTGGACGTGTTGCCCACGGTGCCGGTGCTGGAGCAGCCCGAAACCCCGGTGCGCGACTGGGGCGATCTGCTGACCTGCCTGACCGAGGTGCGCCGCGAGATCGACACGGTCAAGGCCATGAAGATCGAGGAGCTGCAACGGGCCAACCCCGGGTTCGCCCACCTCGAATACCGCTACGGCAAGCTCAAGAAGTCCCTGGCCAAGGCCCGGCTCATGCTCGAACTCCTCTACGAGCTCATCAACGCCGGCCAGGACTTTCAGACCGCCGACGAAATCCTGGAGCAAAGCGCCGAAATCCTGCTCAAGGAGCTCAAGGCCGATCTGTACGTCTGCCGGTTGCGCGACAAGGCCGGCAACTGGGTCAACATCGCGGCCAACACCCACACCGGCCGGGCCACGCCGATTTTCGTGCGGTTCATGGAAGAGACCCTGCCCCACCACCCGGTCATGCGCTCCGTGGCCGATCCGCGCGCCCTGTTCGTGGTTTCCAACAATTTGCAGGGCCCCGAGCGCGGCGGCGAATCCATCGACTGCGTGCCCTACCTGGAGGGCTTTCGCTGCCGGCTGTCCTTTTTCCTGCGCGAGCCCGAAGGCAAGGCTTTCGGCCTCATCATGCTGTATTCGAAAAAGCCGCAGTTTTTCGACCGCTACGAGAGCGATTTCCTGGCCGACTGCGCCCGCATCGTGTCCTTGACCGTGGGCCGGCGGCTGGAACTCGGCCGCGACGCCCTGGCCAAGGCCGCCGGCGGCATGGCCCACGTGGGCAACAACGTGCTGGCCATCATGAAAAACGGCGCGGAACTGATCCTCGAGGATTGCGAGGAGTTCCTCGACAACGAGGACGCCATCGCCACGGCGCTCATTGCCGAGGCCATGCAGCTGGTGCCCGGCCCCTGGCCGCCCCTGGCCCCGGCGGCCATGCGGCATCTGTTCGGGCTGGCCGTGGAACGGGCCGAACTCGAAAAGAAGATGCAGTACGCCAACCTGATCGTGGAAAATATCAACCGGCTGCGGGGGGCCATCGCCAACCTGCTCAAGGCCGTGGAAAACCCCATCCTCATGTCGTACGTCGGCGGCGAGGAAGTGCTCGACCTCGAACCCGGCGAGGACGAAAAGCCGGCTCC
>JAFABC010000306.1 GCA_023426275.1 Pseudomonadota bacterium
CCCGAAAGGGGGCGACTGTTGGGTTGGCCGGGTGGTCTGGTGTCTGGCTGCGGGGCTTCGAACGTTTGGCAGCGCGTTTTTTACCTGGCAAAGCCAGGAAACAAACGCGCCGCCAAGGTGCGCCCGCGTCGCTTCGCGCCGCGCAAAAATTTTTGAGGGGGACCGGGGGGCATCATGCCCCCCGGCCGCCGGAGGCATCTTCTTCTTACAGTCTTATCCCCGGGCGCGCCGGACGGTGACGCTTTCGCCGCCAATGCCCCAATTGTCGGGATCGACTTCCTCGATAATCACCACGGTGGTTTGCGGATTCTTGCCCAGCTCATTGTGCAGCAAATCCGTCACGCCCTTGATGAGCCGGGCTTTCTGTTCGGCCGTGGCGCCGTCGCGGGTGATCTTGATGTTGACGAAAGGCATGGCGATCTCCTTACGATGGCCGGCTCAGCCCCGGCCCGCCGAGGTTTGGGGCAAAATCACTTCGGCTTTGCCCACTTGGCTGAAAAGCGCCCGCACCAGCCGGCCGGCCGGGTCGAGGTAGGCGGTCAGGGTAAAGGGCACTATCTTGCCGCGCACCCGGGTCACGAGCGGGTTGACGGCCATGAAGCGCAGATCCTGAAAGGTCAGCGTGGACCCGTCCGGCCGCGCGGCCGCGGATTTGACCGGAAAATCCGTAAACCAGGCGTATTGGGAAAAAACCGGGGCGGTCCGGCCAAGGGCTTTCAATTCCTTGGGATCGGCCTTTTCGAACCGATGCTGTGGCAACAGCGTGTTCGGCTCGGTCAGGGTCATGCCCGTGAGGACATAGTTGTCGCCTTCCTCGGCGATGACTTTCCACCACAGCGGCGCGAACGCGTCGGGCTGCACGTACACGGCGTCGATGCGTTGCCCCTGGCCGGCCAGCAGCCGTTCGGCCCGGGCCGCGATGAATTTCCCCACGCCAAACCCGATGGCCGGCCAGGCCAGCATGAAGGTCAGGCCGGCCACGGCAAAGGCCTTGCGCTCGCGCGGCCGCAAAAAACTGACCACAATCAAGGCGATAAGGCCCACGGTGTAGACGGGGTCGATGATAAACACGGATGGGAAGGCGACGCGCATGTCGCTGAAAGGCAGGAAAATGCCCGTCCCATAGGACGTGATGCAATCGAGAAACAGGTGGGACAGGACGCACACGTAAAAAAGCACGAACAGCGCGCCGCGTTTGGCTTCTTTCCAGAAATGGTGAACAACGGCCGCCAGCAGCCAGGCGAGCAGCGCCCCGCCCAGCAGGGAATGGGTGTAGCCCCGGTGGTAGCGCATATACGCCTCGGCCCCGAACAAGCCGACGACATTATCGATATCGGGCATCCAGGCGGCCAGGGCCGCAAGGGGCACCAGGGCCCGGCTGGCGGGGAAACGATCCTTGGCGGCCTGACCGATGAGCACGCCGGCCGCGATATGCGTGACGGGGTCCATAAATCCTCCGGCAAGCGCCCTGCGCTCGAAGTTTTCCTAGGATAGGGCCTTTTTCGCATTTGACAAGGACAGCCGCTGCGCTACAGTGCGCCCCGGCGCGTTCGCGCCCAAATCACCTCTTTTCTTCGGAGCGATCATGGCAGACAAGACGCCGGACACCAAGGACATGCCGGCCGAGGGCGAATTCGCGGCGCTCATGGAGGCCTCCCTGGCCGAACGTGGCGGCGAACTCAACGTTGGAGACCGCATCACTGGACCTGTTATCGCCGTTACGGAGTCCACCGTTGTCGTGGACACGGGCACCAAGCTCGACGGCGTGGCCGACAAATCGGAATTTCTCGACGAAAATGGCGAACTGGCCATCGCCGAAGGCGACAACGTGACACTGTACGTCGTGTCGTTGCGCGGCGATGAAGTGGCGCTGTCCAAGGCGCTTTCGGGCCAGGGCGGAGCCGAGGCCCTGCACGCCGCCTTCGAGGCCGGAGTCCCTGTCGAGGGCAAGGTCACAGCCTCGCGCAAGGGCGGCTTTGACGTGGAGATCCTCCACCGCCGGGTTTTTTGTCCCGTCAGCCAGATCGACGTCGGCTTCACGGAAAACCCCGAAGTCCACGTGGGCCAAACCTACAATTTCCTGATCACCACCTTCGAGCGCGATGGCAAGAACGTGGTGGTGTCCCGGCGCAAGCTCCAGGAGCAGGAACGGGCCGAATCGGAACTGCGGTTCCTGGAGTCCGTCAATCCCGGCGACATCATCCCGGCGGTCATCACCCGCTTCGCCGCCTTCGGCGCCTTCGCCGAGGTCGCCCCGGGCCTGGACGGACTGATCCACCTGTCCGAACTGTCCTGGTCCCGGGCCGAAAAGGCCGAGGACGTGGTGGAGACCGGTCAGGCCGTCACGGTCAAGGTCCTGTCGTTTGACCGCGACAAAAAGGGCCGCCCCCGCATTTCCCTGTCCATCAAGCAGGCCGGCCCGGACCCCTGGGACAGCGTCGAGGACAAGTTCGCCGTTGGCGACAAGGTCGAGGGCAAGGTGACGCGGCTGGCCGATTTCGGCGCGTTCGTCGAAATCGCCCCGGGCATCGAGGGCCTCATCCACGTCAGCGAGATGAGCCACACCCGCCGCGTGGCCAAGCCGTCCGACGTGGTCAACCCCGGCGACGCCGTCACCGTGGTCGTCAAGGACATCGATCTGGGCAAGCGCCGCATTTCCCTGAGCCTCAAGGAAGCGGCCGGCGATCCCTGGGCAAACGTCCCGGAGACCTTCGCCATCGATTCCACCGTGGAAGGCGTGGTGGAAAACCGCCAGCAGTACGGCCTGTTCGTCAATCTGGCCCCCGGGGTGACCGGTCTGCTGCCGGCCTCGAAGCTGCGCGACGCCCTGGAGCCGGCCGCCTACGAGAAGGTCAGTTCCGGGGACACGGTGTCCGTGATCGTCTGCGAAATCGACCAGCAGGCCCGCAAGATCACCCTGGGCCCGGTCGGCGGCACCAAGGAACGGGAAACCGGCTTCGGCGGCGGCAGCGGCCGGCGCGAACGCGACAACGACGACTGGAAGCGCTACGTCAAGAAGGAAAAAGCCTCGGCCCCGGCCGGCGGCGGTCTGAACCTGCTTGGCGACAAGCTCCAGGAAGCCATGGCCCGCAAGAAAAAATAACGCCTGGGGCTGCGCCAAAAGGAATGCCGAGGGACGCGGGTCCTTTGGCCGGAGGCTCTCGCCCCCGCTTCCTTTTTGCCCCTCATGCGCTTCTGGCCGGCTGGTCCGGCCCATGTGCGACAGGCGGCCTTCCCTCCGACCCCCATCGGCCGGATGTGGAGGGCCGCTTGCGTTTGTGTCCCTTTTTTTGCCATACCCGCCGCATACGGCCGCATGGCCGGTTTACGACGACATTCAGGAGGTTTCATGGCCGCCGAGCCCAATAAAATCATCTATTCGATGATGCGCGTCAGCAAGTTTCACGACAAAAAGCCCATCATCAAGGATATTTCCCTGTCCTATTTCTACGGCGCCAAGATCGGCGTGCTGGGGCTCAACGGCTCGGGCAAATCCACCCTGCTCAGGATCCTGGCCGGCGTGGACAAGGATTTCCAGGGCGAGACCGTGCTCACCCCGGGGTACACCCTGGGCTACCTGGAGCAGGACCCGTTGGTGGATGTGCAAAAGACCGTGCGCGAGGTGGTCGAGGAAGGTGTGGCCGACACCGTGGCCCTGCTCAAGGAATTCGAGGAGATCAACGCCGCCTTTGCCGAGCCCATGGACGA
Organism: Pseudomonadota bacterium; assembly: GCA_023426275.1. Classification (GTDB taxonomy): domain Bacteria; phylum Desulfobacterota; class Desulfovibrionia; order Desulfovibrionales; family Desulfovibrionaceae; genus Solidesulfovibrio. The sequence goes on from JAFABC010000306.1 coordinate 3,709, forward strand.
CGACGCCATGAACGCGCTCATCGAGCGCCAGGGCGACGTGCAGGAAAAGCTCGACGCCCTGGACGCCTGGGAGCTCGACAGCCGGTTGGAGATGGCCATGGACGCCCTGCGTTGCCCGCCCTCGGACACGCCGGTTTCGGTCCTGTCCGGTGGTGAGCGCCGCCGGGTGGCCCTGTGCCGGCTGTTTTTGCAAAAGCCCGACATCATGCTCCTCGACGAACCCACCAACCACCTGGACGCCGAAACCGTGGCCTGGATGGAGCATTTCCTCCATGGTTATCCCGGCACGGTCATCGCCGTCACCCACGACCGCTATTTCCTCGACAACGTGGCCGGCTGGATTCTCGAACTCGACCGCGGCCGGGGCATCCCCTGGAAGGGCAACTACTCCTCCTGGCTGGAACAGAAGCAGGAGCGCCTGCGCCAGGAGGAGAAATCCGAAAGCGAGCGGCAAAAGACCCTGGCCCGCGAGCTCGAATGGGTGCGCATGTCGCCGCGCGGCCGCCACGCCAAGTCCAAGGCCCGCATCAGCGCCTACGAATCCCTGGCCTCCCAGGAAGGCGAGCGTCTGGCCAAGGACCTGGAGATCTACATTCCGCCCGGACAGCGCCTGGGCAAGAACGTCATCGAGGCCGACGGGCTGGCCAAGGCCTTTGACGACAGACTGCTGTTCGAGAACCTGACCTTCACCGTGCCGCGCGGCGCCATCGTCGGCATCATCGGCCCCAACGGCGCGGGCAAAACCACGCTCTTTCGCCTGATCACCGGCCAGGACACCCCCGACGACGGCGCCATCAAGCTCGGCGAGACCGTACAGCTCGCCTACGTGGACCAGAACCGCGAAACCCTGGATCCGGAAAAGTCCGTGTTCGAGGCCGTGGGCGAAGGGGCCGACACCATCCGGCTGGGCAACCGGGACGTCAACGCCCGGGCCTACGTGGCCCGGTTCAACTTCACCGGCCAGGACCAGCAGAAAAAGACCAAGGTGCTCTCCGGCGGCGAAAAGAACCGCCTGCATCTGGCGCTCATGCTCAAAAGCGGCTCCAACGTCCTGCTGCTCGACGAACCGACCAACGACCTGGATGTCAACACCCTGCGGGCCCTGGAAGAAGCGCTGCTGGCCTTTGCCGGCTCGGCCCTGGTCATCAGCCACGACCGCTGGTTCCTCGACCGGGTGGCCACGCACATCATGGCCTTCGAGGGCGAGAGCAACGTCGTCTTCTTCGACGGCAACTTCACGGAGTACGAAGCCGACCGCAAGGCGCGCCTGGGCGCGGACGCGGACATTCCCCACCGCATCAAGTACCGGCACTTCAGCCGGGCCTAAGGCCGCAGGCGCGGCCGGCCATCCCAGGGCCGGCCGCGCCTGACCCGCCCTTTCCTTGACTTCCCGGCCGCATTGTTTCAATCAGGCGGTTTCTCCGGTCTCGCACGCTCGCAGGAACGCCCGGACAAGACGCAAGGACCATCCGCAATGAGCACCGATTATAAGAAAACGCTGAAACTGCCCCACACCTCTTTTCCGATGAAGGCCAATCTCAAGGAAAAGGAACCGGAAACCCTGAAATTCTGGGCCGAAAACGATATTTACCGGCGTATGCTCGCCGAGCGGGACGACGCCACCCGTTACGTGCTCCACGATGGCCCGCCCTACGCCAACGGCCACCTGCACATGGGCCATGCCCTCAACAAGATTCTCAAGGACATCATCATCAAGTCCCGCCACATGATGGGCCAGCAGGCCCCCTATGTGCCCGGCTGGGACTGCCATGGCCTGCCCATCGAGCACAAGGTTTCCCAGGAGCTCAAGGCCAAGGGCAAGGAGAATCTCCCGGCCATCACCGTGCGGCGGCTGTGTCGCGACTACGCCACCAAATTCGTCGACATCCAGCGCAAGGAATTCAAGCGCCTGGGCGTGTTCGGCGACTGGGACGATCCCTATCTGACCATGCGCCCCTCCTACGAGGCGGCCACGGCCATGGCCCTGTGCGACTTCGTGGAAAAGGGCTCGGTCTACCGGGGCAAAAAGCCCATTCACTGGTGCCTGTCCTGCCAGACCGCCCTGGCCGAGGCCGAGGTGGAATACGCCGACGAAACCTCGCCTTCGGTCTTCGTCCGCTTTCCCCTGACCGACCCGAAGCTGCAAGACATCTTTCCCATGGCCGACCCGCAAAAGGCCTACGCCGTCATCTGGACCACCACGCCCTGGACCCTGCCGGACAACATGGCCGTGGCCGCCCACCCGGAGTTCGACTACGCCCTGGTCGCGGCCGGGGACAGCCAGTACGTCCTGGCCCGGGACCTGCTCGACAGCGTGCGCGAGCTCTTCGGCTGGTCGGACGCCACCGTCCTGGCCGAGGTCAAGGGCGCGGCCCTGGAAGGACTGGCCGCCCGCCATCCCTTCTACGACCGGCCTTCGCCCCTGGTCCTGGCCGACTACGTGACCCTCGACGCCGGCACCGGGCTCGTCCACACCGCTCCGGGCCATGGTCGCGAGGACTACGACACGGGCCTGCGCTACGGTCTGGAGGTGCTCTCGCCCCTGGACGATGCCGGCCGCTTCCTGGACGTGGTCCCCTATTTCGCCGGATTGACGGTTTTCGAAGCCAACCCGAAAGTCATCGAAAAGCTCAAGGAAGTCGGCCACCTGCTGGCCGAGCGCAAGATCACCCACTCCTATCCCCACTGCTGGCGCTGCAAGGAGCCGGTGGTGTTCCGGGCCACCACCCAGTGGTTCATTTCCATGGAGGCCGGGGACCTGCGCCAGCACGCCCTGAAAGCCATTGAAAACGATGTGGAATGGATTCCGGCCTGGGGCAAGGAACGCATCCATAATATGATCGCCGGCCGCCCGGACTGGTGCATCTCGCGCCAGCGCACCTGGGGCGTGCCCATCCTGGCCCTTATCTGCGAGTCCTGCGACACGGCCTACAACGACGCCGACTGGATGCGCTCGGTGGCCGCCAAATTCGCCGACCACGAGCGCGGCTGCGACTACTGGTTCGAGGCCGATCTGGCCGACATCGTGCCCGAGGGGCTGACCTGCCCTACATGCGGCGGCACCCACTGGCGCAAGGAAACCGACATTCTCGACGTCTGGTTCGACTCGGGCACGAGCTTCGCCGCCGTGCTGGAAAAGCGCCCCGAACTGGCCTTCCCGGCCGACATGTACCTGGAAGGCTCGGACCAGCACCGGGGCTGGTTTCACAGCTCGCTGCTGGCCTCGCTCGGCACGCGCGGCGTCGCCCCCTACCGCCAGGTCCTGACCCATGGCTACGTGGTTGACGGCGAAGGCCGCAAGATGTCCAAATCCCTCGGCAACGGCATGGAGCCGCAGGAGATCATCGCCAAGCACGGCGCGGAAATCCTGCGTCTTTGGACCTCCGCCGTGGATTACCGCGACGACATCCGCATCTCCGACGAGATCCTTTCCCGCCTCGTCGAGGCCTACCGCCGCATCCGCAACACCTGCCGGTTCATCCTCGGCAACCTGTCGGATTTCGACCCCGCCGCCAACGACGTGCCTCCGGAAAAGATGCTGCCGCTTGACCGCTACGCCGTGGACACGGCCGCCCGGGAGCTCGGACGCATGGACGAGGCCTACGCGGCCTATGAGTTCCACAAGGTCTTTCACGCCCTGCACAACCTGTGCGTCACGGACCTGTCGGCTTTTTACCTCGATATCTTAAAGGACCGCCTGTACGTCTCGGCCACAAACAGTCTGGAGCGGCGCTCGGCCCAGTCGGCCCTGTGGCGCGTCCTGCTCGTGCTTATGCGCCAGATGGCCCCGATTCTGTCCTTTACCGCCGAAGAGGTCTTTCGCCATACGCCGGAGTGCCAGCGCGGCGCGGGCGTCTCGGTGTTCACCCTGCCGCCCCTGGACGCCGCCTCCTGGCGTCTGGACGCCGCCACCCGGGAAATGCTGGATCTGGTGGCCACGCTTCGCGGCGAAGTGACCCGGGGCATCGAACCCCGGCGCAAGGCCGGCGAGATCGGCCATTCCCTGGAAACGGCCGTGACCCTGTATCTGCCGGAAAAAGTGCTTGCCGCCGTCACCGGTCTGAACATGGACCTGCGCGAGGTCTTCATCGTCTCCAAGGTGACGCTGGCCGCGGCCGACGCCGCGCCGGCCGAAGCCATGGCCTGCGAGACGGTGGCCGGCGCGTCCGTCGGGGTGGCCAAGGCTCCGGGCGCCAAATGCGGCCGCTGCTGGGTCTACAGCGAGGAGCTCGGCGCGTCGCCGGCGCATCCGGACCTGTGCCCGCGCTGCGCCGCGGTCCTGGAAGCGGAGGGCATGTAGGGCATGCGGACAGGCTTCAAGATCGCCCTGCCCCTGGCCCTGGGCGTCATCATCCTCGATCAGGTCACCAAGGCCTGGATCGAAAAATCCATGGTGCTCTACACCACGCGCCCGGTCATCCCCGATTTCTTCAACATCGTGTATGTGCTCAATCGCGGGGCGGCCTTCGGCTTCCTGAACCGGTCGGACATCCAGTGGCAGACGTACTTCTTTTTCGCCGCCACCGCCCTGGCCGTCATGATCATCTTCCATTTGCTGCGTCTGGCCCAGTCCTCGGACAAGCTGCTGATTCTCGGCCTTGGCTCGATCCTGGGCGGGGCCGTCGGCAACCTGATCGACCGCATCAAAACCGGAGAAGTCATCGATTTCCTGGATTTCTACTGGAAGGATCACCACTGGCCGGCCTTCAACGTGGCCGACATCGCCATCTTCCTGGGGTCCCTGGCCCTGCTGATCGCATTTTACCGTATGCGCCGCCCGCGCCAGGACGCCTGACCGGCGTCGACGACAACACCTGCAACGAGGTCCCCTCACATGCCGCCTCTGCCCCAACTCCCGCCCATGACGCCGCTGCAGCTGGCCCTGGCCGCCGCTGTTTTAATTCTGGCGATCCTTCCCAATTACATCGCGATATGGCAAAGTTTCCATCGCGAGTTTCCAACCCCCCTGGAACGGACATTCTGGTTCCTCCTGGCCATTTTCGTACCCTTGCTGGGAGGGCTGGCCTATCTTGTCTGGGGGCGCAAACGAGGTCGCAAGCCGTCATGAAGACCCGAAGCCCGAACACTGCCATTGTGGCCGCCGCGTTGACCGCCGCCATCCTGGGTGGTTGCGCTCCGGCCAGACGTTCCGACACCCCGGCGCCGCTCAACACTCCGGCCGACATGTGGGCCGAACTGGAAAACACCAAGGGTGAGGTGCGCCGTCTCAACGCCAAGGTCGAAGACCTGAGCCAGCAGGTCCAGGCCAACAAGAACGATCCCGAGCTGGCCGGCCGCGTGGCCCGGCTGGAAGGCGACGTCAATCGCATGGCCTCCCAGCTGGCCATCGACCTGGGACCGCGTGCGTCGGGCGCGCAGGCGCAGACCGCCGCTCCGGCGGCCCAGCCGCAACCGAGCGCCCAGCCCCAGACCGGCTACACCCAGGCGCAGGCCGGCGGCTACGCCCAGCCGCAGCAGGGCTATACGCCGCCGCAGCAGCAGGGCTACGCCCAACAGCAAACCGGATATGAACAGCAAACGGGGTCTGCCCAGCCGCAGGCCGGACAGACCGGATACGCCGGATCGGCCCAGTCCCAGTCGGGCTATGCCAACTCCGTGGCCACGCCGGGCGGGGCCGGCCCGGATGAGCCGGAAATTCCGCCCTATGTGCCGCCCGGACAGACGGCCGGCCAGACGGCCGGCCAGACCGCCGGACAGGCCGCCGCACCAGCCCCGCCCGCTCCGTCGGGCACCATCGCGCCGCCGGTGGTGACGCAGCAAAGCCCGGCCGAAGCGGTCTACGCCAAGGGTCTTTCCAGCTTCAACGCCCGCCAGTACCAGCAGGCCCTGGGCATTTTCCAGGAATTCACCCGCAATTTCAAAACGAGCGGGCTCATGCCCAACGCGCTTTTTTGGATCGGCGAGTGCTATTACCAGTTGGGCGATTTCGCCAACGCCGCCCTGTCCTACCAGGAAGTCATCGAAAAATATCCCAAAAGCGCCAAACATCCCGATGCGCTCTTCAAGCGCGGTGTGGCGTTTATGAAACTCGGCAACACCGGCGCTGCCAAGCTTTCGTTCAAGGAAGTCATCGATAAATATCCGGATTCCGCCTACGCCTCTCGGGCGAAGAGCATGATGCCCAAATAGCGTCGGCAAGGAGCCCCTGCTTTCATGGAAACGACGTGTGAAAAGAAGCTGCGCAAGGTCGTCTACCTGACCTTTCCGCCCGAATCCTCGAACAAGCCCGTGGTCTGCGATCTGGCCCGGGTGTACGGCCTGGAATTCAGCATTCTCAAGGCGCAGATCACCCCGCGCCACGAAGGCCAGATGATCCTCGAACTCTCCGGTCCGGCCGATGCCTACGAAGCGGGCATGCGGTATCTGCGCGACCAGGGCGTCGGCGCCACGCCGGCCGCCCAGCGCATCTCCCGCGACGAAGCCTGCTGCATCCACTGCGGCCTGTGCACGGCCCTGTGCCCCACCCGGGCCCTGTCGCTCAATCTCGAAACCCGGCTGGTGCTGTTCGACGCCGAAGTCTGTTCCGCGTGCGGCATGTGCACCAAGGTCTGTCCGGTCGGAGCCATGGACATTCTGCTCGAAAACGGCGCCATGTAACCCAGGAGGCCCTCCCGTGGAAGAAAAGCGCACCTTCATGCGCATCCCCACCCGCCTCGGCGGGCGGCTGCGCCTGCTGGCCGACGGGGATGAGCTGCAAATCTTCCGGGAAACGCCTTTCTTCGGCGCATCGTCCGGCATGTGCGCCCATGAGGCCCACGAAGCCGGCATGAGCGAGGGCCTGTACGCCTTCCTGTGCTCCCTCGACGCCAAGCTCGATATGCTGTTGTCCATGCAGCACCGCGACGAACTCGAAACGGATTTCCCGGTGGCCATACAGGTCCTCGAGATCAGCGGCGCGGGAGTGCGCTTCACCACCGAGGAATCCCTGGCCATCGAGCAGCCCGTGGAAGCGGTGCTGATGCTGTCGCGTTTTCCGCTACGCATGGCCGGAGCGGTTGGACGCATCATCCGCCAGGATCTGCGGGAAGATGGACTCACCGAATACGCCCTGGATTTCACCCGTATCCGCGAACGGGACCTGGAAAGCATCGTCCAATTCGTCTTCCAAAGCCAGCGCGACGAACTCCGCGGAAAGAAATGGGACTGACATGGTCAACGACGAAGCACTGTTGGAACGGCTGCTGGACAAAATCCTGCACGAGGTGGTCCCGGACCTGCGCGACAGCATAAGCGCCACCATCGAACGCGAGGTGTCCAAAACCCTGACCAGGACGCTGCTCGAAAGCGAGTTCCATCAGCGCCTCAACCAGGAAATGCGGCAGGGCCTCCAGGAAATCTACAAGGAGATCAACCAGGCGGCCAAGACCGGCGGAGACGCCCTGGCCCGCAACGACCGGCAGCAGGCGGACCAGCTCTTCCAGGAAGCGGCCCTGCAGCTGGACAAGATTCTCCAGACCACGGAAACGGCCACCACCGAGATCATGGACATCGTCGAAAAGCACATGGATTTGCAGGCGTCCTCGGTCGCCCTGCTCGACGGTCTGGAAAACGGACAGGCCGACGGGGAGGCCGTCGCCAAACTGCGCACCGCCAACGAGGCCCTTGGCGAGGATCTCATGCGCATCATGACGACCCTGAGCTTTCAGGACCTCACCGGGCAGCGCATCAAGCGCATCATCGAAGCCATCAAGAAGGTCGAACAGATCGTCCTGGACCTCTATCTTTCCACCGGCCTGCAAATAAAGGCCTGGGCCGAGAAACCGGAAAAAGACATCAAGGAGCTCGAAGCCGAGGCCAAGCAAAAGGTCTCGGAACTCAAGGGCCCGCAAACCAAGGTCCAGCAAGGCGATGTGGACGACCTGCTGGCCCAGCTCGGTTTGGATTAAAGCAAAGTAAAGATGCCTCCGGCGGCCGGGAGGGACACTGTCCCTCCCGGACCC
>JAFABC010000031.1 GCA_023426275.1 Pseudomonadota bacterium
GGGGCAGTGCCCCTCCCGGCCGCCGGAGGCATCTTTATTCTTCGCCGCTGTCCGCCCTCGCGGGGCGCAGTTCCAGCTTCGTGAAGGCGACGGCGTAGGGATTGTGGTCGGCCTGGCTGAAAAAGACCGGCTGGCCGTTCCAGGCGCGAAAGGAGAAGGTCAGCGTGTTGCGGCCGGCCTGGCCCGGGAAGGTCACGGTGCCGTGCCGCGGGTCGCGCAGCCAGGGGGTCGGGGCCATGACTTCCGATTGCCAGATGGGCGTGCCGTTGGCGGAAAGCAGGATCTGCTGGCCGTCCATGGGATTGCTGTAGGCAAACGACAGGGTCATGTCCCGGGCCTGGGGCAGATCGAAGGTGAAGCTGGCCTGGGGGCCGTCGGCCCAGCGCCAGCGGCGGGGCGGATCGCCTTCGGACAGGATGCCCCGCAGGTTGTGGCTGGTGGTGGAGTAGGCCAGGGTGTCGGGCTTGAAGAAGTCGCCCGTGACGGCGTGGATGCGGGTGGTCAGCGAGGTGAGGCCGACCTTGTCCAGGTTGCCGCCGTTGTAGCCCGGGGTGCCGAGGTCGGCGTAGAGGCCGCAGCGGAAGGTCAGGGTCGTGTAGGGTTTTTCGCGCACCAGCCGCCAGGTGGCCGCCAGGGCGTCGCCTTCCCCCTTCGTGGGTTCGGGCGTTTCGATGTCGAGCACCTCCAGCGGCGGTTCGTCGTCGAACCGGGCCGTGACGCGCAGCTTGTCGCCCTGTCCTTCGTTGACGTAGCGGATGACGCTCGTGATGTTTTGCGGAAACGTCGGCGTGTCGTTGCGGATGCTGGAGGTGAACCATGTCCAGCGCCGGTTGACCAGGGGGCTTATGCGGTCGCCCCAGTACGGATACACGCCCACGTTGTCCCAGCTGTCGGCCGTCCTGTAGAAATTGGCCGGATCGGCGGTGAGGCTGGTCTCGAAGGGCAGTTGCCGGATGGTCGGCGGCTCGGCCCTGGCCAGGGAGAACTTGAAGATCCTGCCCCCGGCGAAATCCCGTTCGGCCGTGGGCGATCCCAGCTTCGCGAACAATTCCTCGGTATTCTTGGCGAGATGCCCCACCGCGCCGTGGGCATCCGTGAAGACGTTTATGGTCGCGGCCCGTCTGTCCGCCCCCGCCTGCTGGCCGAGCAGGGGATTTTGGGCGGCGAAGCGGGTGAGATACCAGTTGGTGCCGTGAAAAAGCATGGGGTCCATGATGGACGCCTCGCCCTGGCCGACGAATTCCGGGATGATCCGGGCCAGGGTCTTGTAGTGGCCGGTGTAGCTGTCCTCCTCATAGAGCTTGCCGTGCAGGGCCGTGGTGAAAAGCGCCGTGCCCAGGCACAGCAGGCCGGCCATGGCCACGGCCGGGAGCCGCCTTTTGCCGGCGGTGACGAGGTCCGCGCCAAAGGCCATGAGCATGACCATCGCCGGCAGCAGGTAGATGAGGTGCCAGGGCGTGAGCTGGTAGCCGTGGCGCAACAGCAGCAGGGCGAGCAGGGGGATGGCCACGGACCAGGCGAGGATGGTGCGCCACAGCGGCCGGCCGACCAGGGCGATCAGGCCCAGGCAGACGAGCAGGTAGCCGGGCAGGGTGAGCTGCCAGGCCGAAAAGAAGAAATTGACCAGCCCAGGCAGGGCGACCTCGAAGAATTTGAACAGGACCGACTGGGAACTGGCCAGATGGACCCAGCCCGCCCGGATGGAGATGGCCTTGGACAGGAAATAGAAGGTGGGCAGCGAAAACAGGCTGAAAAGCGCGACAAAGCCGCAGACGTCCTCGCCCATGCGCCAGGACCGCCGGCGCAGGGCCGCCCAGGCCAGGGTCGCCCCGGTGGTGGCCGCCGCGAACACGCCGCAATAATGGAACATGAGCAGTAGCGCGTTGGCCACGGCCAGCGGCCCGATGGTTTTGCGGTCGGTCGTTTGCAGGTAGCGGGCCAGGAAATACAGGCTGGCGATGGCGAAGAGCACGATGAAGGCGTAGGGCCGCACCACCCGGGACACGTAGATGTGCAGGGGGTTTATGGCCAGCAGCGTGGCGCACCACGCCCCCACGGCCGGGGAAACCAGCCGGCGGCCCACCACGTAGATGGCGGGGATGCTGACCGCGCCGACCGTGGCGAAAACGACGCGCAGGGCGAAATCCGAGTCCCCGAAAAGCAGGATGGCCCTGACCAGCAGGTACGGATAGGGCGGATGCACCTCCAGGGTGGTCAGCCATTTGAGAAAATAGGTAATGGGGTAGGAGACGGTCTGGGGCAACAGGATTTCGTCGTACCAGAGCGACGGCGTGCCCAGGCGGTAAAACCGCAGGAAAAAGCCCACGAGCATCGCGAAGAAAACGGCGAGCTGCTCCGGGGAGAGCTCCCGGAAATGCCGGGGCAGCGAGGGCCGCCCGGCCTCGGGCCTGCGCCCGGCCGGCGCGGGGAAAAAGCGCGCCATCCAGCGCAGCGCGTGGTGCATAGGTTCCTTCCAAACGAAAGAAGGGAGGACGCGGCCTCCCTTCCGTGTGCTTTCGGCCGTTGCGGCCGGGGCTTATACTTCGAAAAGCGACTCCAGGTCCGTGCGCGTCAGCGACTTGAAGGCGTCCTGGCCCGGGATGATGGCTTCGGCCACGTCCTTTTTCTGCTCCTGCAGCTTGAGGATCTTTTCCTCCACCGTGTTCTGGCAGATCATCTTGTAGGAAAAGACCTGTCGCAGCTGGCCGATGCGGTGGGTGCGGTCCGTGGCCTGATTTTCCACGGCCGGGTTCCACCAGGGATCGTAGTGGATGACGTAGTCGGCGCTGGTCAGGTTGAGACCCGTGCCGCCGGCCTTGAGCGAGATGAGGAACACCTTGATGTTCTCGTCCTCGTTGAAGCGGTCCACCTGCTCGAAGCGGTCCTTGCTCGATCCGTCGAGGTAGGCGAACGGGATCTTGGTGATGCTCATCCACGACCGGATGATGTGCAGCATCTGCACGAACTGCGAGAACACGAGCACCTTGTGTCCCTCGCCGATGCAGTCGGTGATGAGGTCCTTGAAGGCGTCGAACTTGCCCGAGGGCAGGTTGGTGTTCACGCCCGGCAGGTCGAGCTTGAGCAGGCGCGGATGGCAGCAGATCTGGCGGAGCTTGAGCAGGGCGTCGAGGATGGACATCTGCGACTTGGCCATGCCCTTTTCGTCCACCGTGGCCAGCACCTGCTCTTTGAGTTTTTTGGCCAGGGCGGCGTAGAGTTCGAGCTGCTCGTCGAGCAGGTTGCAGTAGTAGACGTTTTCCACCTTGGGCGGCAGGTCCTTGGCCACCTCGGACTTGGTGCGCCGCAAAATGAACGGCCGCACCCGGCCGCGCAGGTAGTCGAGGGTTTCCTCGTCGCCGTCCTTGATGGGCTTGACGATGCCGCGCTGGAAGGCGTTCTGGCCGCCGAGAAAGCCCGGCATGAGAAACTCGAACAGCGACCACAGCTCGAACAGGTTGTTTTCGATGGGCGTGCCCGACAGGCACAGGCGCGTTTTGCCGTTTAGGCGGCGTACGGACCGGGCCGTGATGGTGTTCGGATTTTTGATGTTTTGCGCTTCGTCCAGGATGATGGTGGCGAATTCGTACTTGAGCAGTTCGTCGAGGTCGCGGCGCAGCAGGGCGTAGGTGGTGATGACCAGATCGGATTCGGAGATCCGCTTGAACATGTTTTCACGCCGCGCGCCGTAGATGATGAGCTGTTTGAGGCCCGGCACGAACTTCGCCGCCTCGCGCTCCCAGTTGGGCAACACCGACGTGGGCACGATGATGAGGTTGGGGCCTTCGACCCCGTGCTCGACGTTGTGCTGGATAAACGACAGGGTCTGCACCGTCTTGCCCAGGCCCATTTCGTCGGCCAGGATGCCGCCGAAGCCGTAATCCTTGAGAAAATTGAGGTACGACAGGCCCTGGACCTGATAGGGGCGCAAATCGGCGTGCAGGCCCTTGGGCGGGCGCACCTGCACGATTTCCCGGAAGCTGTGGATTTTCTGGCGCAGGGTGTTCCAGAAGGAGTCCGTGTGCGCCTCGGGCATGTCTTCGAGCAGCTTGTCCAGGACCGGGGCCTCGAACTGCTTGAACTTCGTCTGGGGCGGCTTGTCCGTGTCGTAGCCGAGCGCCCGCAGCTTGTGGGAAAGCTTCTCCAGCCAGGATTCCGGCAGGCTGGTGTAGGAGCCGTCCTTGAGCTGGACGTAGCGCTTGCCCTGGGTCCAGGCCTTCCAGATCTTTTCGATGGGCACCTTCTGGTCGTCGTACTGGACCTGCAGGTCGAGGTTGAACCACTTCTCCTCTTCCTTGGATTCCACCTCGGCCACGATGACGGGCTTGGACAGGCGCACCTTGTAGCGGGTCAGGTTCTTCTCGCCGTAGACCCGGTACTTGGCCACCAGCTGCGGATAGGCATCGAGCAGAAAGACGATGGCTTCCTCGGTTTCCAGGAACCAGTTGGCGTTGTTGCGCGCCTGGAAGCGCATGTCCGTGAGCATGTTGATCAGCGTCTGCTCGTGGTCGCAGTCCCTGGCGATGAGGTAGGACTTGCCCTCGTAGAGGTAGGAGGCGGTCATGAGATCGGGGTTGGGGCCCGGAACCGTGATCTCGCCGTGCTCGGTCTGGTAGATGTTTTGGACCTGCAGGGTGAGCAGGCTGCCTTCCTCGTCCAGAAATATCTTGGGATCGTAGGTGGCCGGCACGAAAAACGGCTGCATTTTGACCAGGAATTCCTCCTGCCCGTACAGGTCGGCCATGGGCAGGTGGGTCCAGACGCGGTCCAGGAATTCCGAGACGTCGGCCGTGGGGATGGCCGGCGGGTTTTGCACGATGTCCGAGACGAGCTGCGGCGGCAGGCCGGTCTGGACCGGGTAGAAGGCGTTTTTCCAGCAGACCCAGATGGGCATGTGCCCGTAGAAGTAGACTTCCTGGCCGAGGATGGAAAACGGGGATTTGCCGGGGCTGCCGAGCAGGATGTCGAAGGACAGGCCGTCCTCGGACAGTTTCGGGGCCAGTTGCAGGCGCATGGTCTTGGACTCGATGCGCACGGGCTGTTCGGTGTCCCGCCAATAGAGGTAATATTCCTTGCCGATGGCCCAGAAAAACCAGGCCAGAAATCCCGGCGGCAGCTCCACCCGGTGCCCCGCGTAATCGAGATGGTGGGCGAGCATTTCGGCCACCACCGGCAGCGTGGGGGACAGCTCGGACCAGTCCGGGTTCTTGATGATCTGTTCCAGGGTGATTTCGGAGTGGACCTGGGAGATGCCGGACTTGTTTTGCCGGGCCCGGAAAAAGGCCACCTGCAGCCGGCCGGGTTCGGGATGGAACCGGAAGATCAGATAGTGCCGGCCGGGTTCGGGTTCGGGCTCCGAGGAAAAGTAGGCCCGGAAGGTCTGTCGCCATTCGCTGCGCTGCGCGGCCGGAGTCTCGCCCCCGGTGCCTTCGGCCTGGTCGAGGTCGTGGATGCACTTGAGCGCCGTGGCGCCGATATGCCGGCAGACGCCGGAAAAGGAATCCGGGCAGTTGCAGAAGAAATTGACGGTGCCTTCCTTGAGATTGACGGAGAGTTCCGAGGAGTAGACCTGGAAGTCGTCCCCCTGCACCTGTCCTTCCACATCCCAGAATTGATCGTGTTTGTTGATGGAAAGTTTCTGGATGCCATTGGCGGCGACAATGGCGTGCGAGCCATCCAGAATGTAATCGGGGATCGTCTCCCGGACGAACCCCGACAGCAGCGATTTGATTTTCGTTTCGTCGTTTCCCGAGGCCATCGGCCAAAGACTCCTTCGATGAGCATGGGAGGTATGCGCCCGCGCCGACACCGCTCTGCAGACAGGCCGGTACACATGCTCATGCGCCCATAGCGAAAATCAGAGCGTTTTGGAACGGAAAATCAGCCAGACAACCCGGGCTCCCGGTGGCTTCCCGATTGCCGCGGCCGGTTCGGGAGGGGGAGAAAGGGCTTTTAATTTACGCGTTCCCCGTATATCCATAAAGGCACGGAGCCTTGCGCATCCGCTCCAATATGTCGAATTGGGCGCATGATGCAAGCGAAAAGGAGCGATATGCTGGCGGTTCGCACGGCGATTTGCGGCATCCTGTTGACTGTGTTGGTCCTTTGCGGCTGCCAGGGGCCGTCCGACAAGGCCGAGGACGCGCGCAAGGACGGCGGGACGGTCGCGGCCGGAACGGCCCAGGCCAGGCCCGTGGGCGAACCCGTGCCCGGCGGGCGCATCGTCATGGCCGTTATCGGCGAACCGTCCAACCTCATTCCGCCGCTGGCCTCGGATTCCGCCTCCCACGAGGTGGCCGACCTGCTGTATGTCGCGCCGCTGCGCTACGACAAGGACATCAAGCTCGAATGTTTCGCCGCGGAGCGTTACGAGGTGGACGAGGGCGGCAAGCTGCTCAAGTTCTGGCTGCGGCCCGGCATCCGCTGGACCGACGGGGTGGAGCTCACGGCGAAGGACGTGGAATTCACCTACAAACTCATGATCGACCCCAAGACGCCCACGGCCTACGCCGAGGACTACAAGGCCGTCAAAAGCTTCACGGTCACGGGGAAATATTCCTTCGAGGTCCGCTACGACCAGCCCTTCGCCCGCTCGCTCGTCACCTGGGCCGGGGCCATCCTGCCCGAGCACCTGCTGGCCGGCCAGGACCTCATGCACACCAAATTCTCCCGGGAGCCGATCGGCGCGGGTCCCTACAAGCTCGTCAGCTGGGAGCCGGGGCGCAAGCTCGTCCTCGACGTCAACCCGGACTATTTCGAGGGCCGGCCCTCTATCGACCAGGTCGTCTACCGCATCATTCCGGACACGGCCACGATGTTCCTGGAGCTCAAGGCCGGCGGCATCGACATGATGGGGCTGACGCCGCAGCAGTACCTGTTCCAGACCAAGGGGCCGACCTGGGACGCCGACTGGCGCAAGTTCAAGTATCTTTCCTTTTCCTACACCTACATGGGCTACAATCTCAAAAGCCCCTTTTTCACCGACGTGCGCGTGCGCCGGGCCTTTGCCCACGCCATCAACAAGCAGGACGTGGTCAAGGGCGCGCTGCTCGGCCTTGGCGTGCCGACCATCGGTCCCTACAAGCCCGGCACCTGGATGTACGACACGGACATTGCCGACTATGCCTACGATCCGGCCCTGGCCAGGAAAATGCTGGCCGAGGCCGGCTGGAAGGACCGCAACGGCGACGGCATCCTGGAAAATGCCGACGGCCGGCCGTTCTCCTTCACCATCCTGACCAACCAGGGCAACGACCAGCGCGTCAAGACGGCCACCATCATCCAGAGCGAGCTGGCCGCCATCGGCGTCAAGGTCGCCATCCGCACGGTGGAATGGGCGTCGTTTATCAAGGAGTTCGTGGACAAGGGCAATTTCGACGCCCTGATTCTCGGCTGGACCGTGTCCCAGGACCCGGATGCCTTCGATGTCTGGCATTCCAGCCGGGCCGTGCCCGGCGGGCTCAATTTCGTGGGTTTCAAAAACGCCGAGGCCGACGCCCTGCTCGATCGGGGCCGGCACACCGTGGATCAGGCCGAGCGCAAGAAAATCTACGACGCCTTCCAGGAGATTTTACATCGCGAGCAACCCTATCTCTTTCTCTACACGCCGTATTCCCTGCCCATCCTGTCGTCCCGGTTCCAGAACGTGGCCGCCGCCCCGGCCGGCATCAGCTACAATTTCACCAAATGGTGGGTGCCCAGGGACAAACAGCGTTTCCGCCTGGAACAGTAACGCGCCACGGGCCGGCCATGCGCCGGCGCGAAGACCAACGACAGCAGCAATACCCCGGATGACGAGGCCGGGTCGGCCATGATCCGCATCAACGAAATCCTGGACAAGACCGCCGTGTACCTGTCCGAACAGGAACAGGCGCTCATCACCAAGGCCTACGTGTTTTCCGCCGCGGCCCATGCCGGACAGGTGCGCCTGTCCGGCGAGCCCTATTTGTCCCATCCCCTGGAGGCCGCCGGCATCCTGGCCGACATGCGCCTGGACGCCGCCAGCATCGCCTCGGGCCTGCTCCACGACACCGTGGAGGACACCAAGGCCACCGTGGACGAGATCGAGGAACTGTTCGGCGAGGAAGTGGCCGACATCGTCGACGGCGTGACCAAGATCAGCCTCATCCCCTTCGAGTCCAAGGAAGAGGCGCAGGCCGAAAACATCCGCAAGATGATCCTGGCCATGGCCAACGACATCCGCGTCGTGCTGGTCAAGCTGGCCGACCGCCTGCACAACATGCGCACCCTGGAGTTCCAGAAGCCGCACAAGCAGGCGCTCATCGCCCAGGAAACCATGGACATCTACGCGCCCCTGGCCAACCGCCTGGGCCTGCACCGCATCAAGACCGAGCTCGAGGACCTGAGCTTCAAATACATCAAGCCGGACATCTACCGGCAGATCAAGGCCGGGGTGGACCGCCACCACACCCTGGACGAATCCTACATCGAGCGCGTCATCGGCCGGATCAAGGAACTGCTGCGGCCAAACGGCATCCGGGCCCGCATCTTCGGCCGGCGCAAGCACCTGTGGAGCGTGTTCAACAAGATGCGCGTCCAGGGCCTGACCCTCGATCAGGTCCATGATCTGGTGGCCTTCCGCGTCATCGTCGGCACCATCCGCGAATGCTATGCCGTGCTCGGCCTTGTCCACTCCATCTGGAAACCCGTCCCGGGGCGCTTCAAAGACTACATCTCCATGCCCAAGGCCAACATGTACCAGAGCCTGCACACCACCGTGGTCGGGCCGGACGGCGAGCGCATCGAGATACAGATCCGCACCGTGGAGATGAACCGGCTGGCCGAAGAGGGCGTGGCCGCGCACTGGAAATACAAGGAGCGCGAGAAAGGGAAGTTCAATCCCAAGGACGTGGAGCGCTTCACCTGGCTGCGCCAGATCATGGACTGGCAGCGGGAACTCAAGGACTCGCGCGAGTTCGTGGCCAACCTGCGCTACGACCTCTTCCAGGACGAGGTCTACGTCTTCACGCCCAAGGGCGAGGTCAAGGAATTGCCCGAGGGCGCGACCGCCGTGGATCTGGCCTTCCTCATCCACACCGCCGTCGGCGAGCACTGCGCCGGCGCCAAGGTCAACGGCAAGCTGGTGCCGCTGGAAACGCCGCTGAAAAACGGCGACACCGTCGAGATCATCACCGACAAGAACCGGCATCCCAACCGGGACTGGCTCAAGTTCGTCAAGACCGCCAAGGCCCGCACCCGCATCAAGCACTTCATCCGCACCGAGGAGCGGGTGCGTTCCATCGCCCTTGGCCGGGAGATGCTCGAAAAGCAGGGCCGCAAGGACGGCGTCAACATCCAAAAGGCCATCAAGGACGGGGCCATGCTCGGCGTGGCCCGGGAACTGTCCCTGCCCGGCGTCGAGGACGTGCTCTCCGCGGTCGGCTATTCGCGCATCACCCCCAAAAAGGTTATCGGCCGGCTGCTGCCCAAAAAGGAGGGCGAGGAGGCCGAGACCCATTCCAAGCTGGAAGTCCCGACCGCCCTGGCCGAGGGCGGAGGCGCGCCCGCCAAGGGCGGCAAGGCCGGCGAGGGCGTGCGCATCCAGGGCGTGGACAACGTGCTCGTGCGGCTGGCCCAGTGCTGCAACCCCGTGCCCGGCGACGCCATTGTCGGCTACATCTCCCGGGGACGCGGCGTGGTCGTGCACACCCACGACTGCCCCAACGTCCCCAATCTCGAATCCGAGCGCCTCATCCAGGTGAGCTGGGAGGGCGAGAAGGAACAGCCCTACCCGGCCGGCCTGTCCATCCTGGCCAAGAACCTGCCCGGCGTGCTCGGCAAGATCTCCCAGAAACTGGCCGAGGAAGGCGTCAACATCGACTCCGGGGCCATTCACTCCAACGTCGATGGCACGACGCATCTCGTTTTCCGCGTCGAAGTGCGCGATTCCAGCCATCTCTACCGGACCATCGACCACTTAAGCCGCCTGGATTCGGTCATCGCCGTCAAGCGCCGCGCCGTCACCGACGAACTGGGCGCCGGCCCCGAGGCCGACGACAACAACGCCAGCTAGCCGCAACGCGGGGAGCGCCGGGGCGCTTGCCGGGGCGCTGCCCCGGACCCTGCCAGGGCGCCGCCCTGGACCTGCCGGGAGGGGGGCCCCCCCTCCCGGACCCTCCCGAAAGGGGGGAACGGACGTTGGGTTGGTTGGGCGGCCCGGCATCTGGTGACGGCGGGGCCTCGAACGTTTGGCGGCGCATTTTCCCCTGGCAAAGCCAGGGG
>JAFABC010000030.1 GCA_023426275.1 Pseudomonadota bacterium
TCATCTCGGCCCCCATGGCCGTTTCGACCACGTCCTTGATCATCGAACGGAGAACGGAATTGAGGTCGTCCAGGCTGGTGATCTCTCCTTCGAGCACCTTCCTGGCCAGTTCGTCACGGTTGATCAGCACGGAAACCTCCTGGGACTTTCGCCCCTTAGTGGAGGTTTACACAGATTTCGTTACAGGCCCCTCCGATGTTCTCCCTCATCTGCCTAAAATCCTATCTGCGCAACCCTGCCCGATCAGAAAAACCCGCTATTCCGGGCCATCTCCCCAGCCGTCTGCCCCGACGCGGGCCAACGTCTGCCTGAATGTTATCCAGAATTCCCTCGTTATCCTGTAGGGTTGGCCAAGATGTTATCCAGCCCGGTTATCCACATGATAAAAGAGGCTAGGCCGAAATCGACCTAACCCCTTGAATTAATTCTGGTGCGCCCAGCAGGATTCGAACCTGCGGCCGTCTGCTTAGAAGGCCGCCGTTGAATTTTTAATATACTGAAATAATTTAATTTTTTAGAAGAAAAACTACTGTCTCTTGGACAAAATCGATCCTCGCTGGGACATTTCCGATTCTCCAAAACTTATCCCAAAACCCTGTTATCCAGGGCTGGAAAACCTATTTCAGCGTTATCCAGTAGAGAAATCCGCACCTTCCCCTGTCCCACTGGGATACCAGATCCATACTGCGAAGTTTGTGTCCAAGAAAACCCTAGGTAACCGATCGAGGCTTCGGCGATTGCCAGCTCCTACAAAGCAGTTTAATACTGTAATTTCATAATACGCTGATGTTAAACGTTAATTTAGCACAGTTAAAGCATAAATCTTGAAAACTAATCGCTTTATTTATTTTCCTTACTACCATCAGCATGCCCGAAGAGAGTTTGCGTGAGTGAGCGTAGCCGTTGTGTAAATTCATCAGCTCCAAAACCTGCCAAACTAGCTAAAGCAACCCACCCAAAAGTATCTAAAGAAATAATATTACCAGTTGAGATTGCTCCAGCACGAACTAAGATTACTATAAGAACGCCTAGGATAAAACCGTATACCGGGCGAACAACATACCACGGCCACCAACGAATAACATCCAATCTATTCTTATAACAAGCGTTGCCGACTAGGTTTATTAAAGAACGCAAACTGACACCTATTACACCGGAGGCACCGCCAAGAGTCAAAACAAGATAAAAATAATTGTTTAAATACCGATTTGATTCAAAAGAAATTTTTTCAACGGCCTCTCTGTATGAATTAACAAATTCTTTAGCGTTTTCATCACAAAGATTTAACAACTCGGACTTTGTAGTCTTGTCAATGATGCCGATAAACACAATTTCTTTTTGCACATGATCAACAAAAAAATTTGGCGGACCAGGTGCCAAAACAACTTCAGAAGCTTCACACCAGGAAACACGTGTTTCTTTATGAAATTTTTCATCCACAGCCCGAATGCATAGGAGCCACAAAAAAACAAACAATGTAGTAGCCAATATCAACAACACTACAAGCCGTACTTTTTGTGTTTGAGTTGCTACAACAAGACTGTTATTGCCTTCAGTGTTTTGATTCTCAGCGCTAACGTTCACTGTCCTGCTCCTAATTATTCCAGCTAAAAAGCTGTTCACAAAGCCCGAAGAGCATCCAAAGCACGCAAAGATCCTGGGAAAAATAGCCTCAACGAGGATCTAGACGCTCCCGTCGGAAGTGGTTCATTAATAAATTTCAATATTCTCAATAAGCGTACAACGGCAAATATATTAGCTTGAATACGCCTTTCAAATGTAAACTCATCTGGCCAACTTGATGCTATTGCCTGATAGAAACGAGACTCAACACCACGAGCTTGTAAGTAACCAAGGCTCAAAAGAGGATCAGAAATGATTGTTCCCTCAAGATCAATAACACCTTGAAATTTCCCAGCACTATCAATAATTACATTGTCAGGAGACAAATCACCCCACGCAAGTTTTTGTCCTAGTTGACAAGAATACTTTTCAATGCATGATAAAATGTTGTCTAATTTAGCCGCTATATCATCATAAAGTGTATTTTTTCTGATTGCCTGCATGCCCTCATTATATGTCTTGATAAGAAAAGAGTCCCACGTAGGCGAATTTCCGTGCCAAGCATCAACGAGATCCCCCCACCCTTCTGTTGGCATATCCCCAAACTTGCAAACAAAAGAAACCAACTCTTTTGATATTTGTTTTAAAGCAAAATCATCAATTTTTCCTATATGTCGTGAAAGAGGTTCCCCTGGGATCATTTCGTAGACTACATAGGGTAACGGGGCACTTGGCCCTGTACGTGAATCTCCGACCACCCTGGGAACAGCTAGTCCTTTTTCTGTCACACATCGACGGAGAAGATCGGGTTCGAAATCAAGGACTAGATTACGATTTTTTGGATAAAAACGAAGCACCCATCGCTTCTGATCTTCAAAAACAACAACATATTTAATCGTCATAACACCAAGATTTAACTTGCGAATACATCGTAAAGATTTATTTGTAAGCGATCCAACAACACATCGGGCTGCTTCTTCTAGGCTCAAATTATCCACTCTAAGCACCTACATAATCTAACAACTTCAGAAGATTAAACTTCAAATATGTCTAACAGTACAAAGGGGCAAAAGCTTTATTGTAAAGTTCAAAGAATTCTGATTCAAACAAATAAGCATCATTAACATAAGCCATATTCATTTTAAGCCACGACAACGTCCCTGGGTCAATGCAAAAATTCAACTTCGAAGCATAGTGGAGCAGACGGCACCATAATACTAAATTTCTAGAAAGCGATGACCCAGGATGAATTGGTTCATCCGGATAGTCAAATCTTACAGCACGAATTATATGCTCTTGCGCATCATGCATACCATCCCGGGGATTAATCACTAACATTCGTCGCAAATCGATCGCAATGGCGTTCGCGGTAAAATCAAATTGATTTAAAACATCGACGATATCGTGGCATTTTTCTAAACCATTAAAAAACTTATGAACTGGAATTATATCAGCATAGGCCATCTCGTCTACCATTGGCCACCAACGCGGCGAACCGAATTGTCCACACTTTAACGTTCCATAATTCATAAGTTCTTGTAACATTGCTTGGATTTGTTCACCTTTAACAAAAAAATCAAAATCAGCTAAAAAACCATTTATGCCAGAAGCAGCATTCCTCACCACTCCTCCAGAAATATACCAATCAATTCCTGGATACACGTTCATGGCATGTTTGATTGTTTCAAACCCCTTCCACGACCGGAGAATTCTATACACTTTACGTGCTAACATAACAAAGTCTTTGTTAAATGTTGCAACGGCAAATAAACTATCAATCCAAAAACTTAATGTTATTTTATGAAACAAAAATAAACTAAAATCATTCCAATTCCTCTACTCATTCGAAAAAAATGGATAATCCGTTTAACATCAAGCAGACGTGGCTACATGTTAAATTTTCTGATAATCTGAAGAGATCTCCAACAAATTATCTGGCAATATCCTTCGTATTCCAATACTGAAGACTTTGAACTTCGCCGTACTGGCTCAACGCATAACATTCTACGACCGTCGGAACAACCGTAGTCCAGAGCAGATCAGTACTAGGAGATTAGGCCCACCAAGATCAATCTAGCCAGCGATCTGCCTTTTAGGAAGATGCGACCTGCCATGCTTATTTCAAGAATTCAGTGTTATTTTGGTATGTTAGGCAGTTACAAAACCATCAATCTACTTAAAAGGCCGCTGTTGAATTTTTAATATACTGAAATAATATGTTTTTTAGAAGAAAAACTACCGCCCGTGGACAAAATCGATCCTCGCTGGGACATTTCCGGTTCTCCAGAGCTTATCCAAAATCTCGGTTATCCAGGGCTGGAGAAACTATTTCAACGTTATCCGGCAGAGAATTTCGGACCCAGCCACCTCCAGAATTGACTGGCCCGAAGAAGACCGGCAGGGTACGACGACTAACATACTTAATTATTTCATCATATTAAACTAACATTAAATACATCATGATACAAAGTTGACTTATGCAACTTGACGGAAAAACAGCTTTCACGTATATTATGCCTGGATAAATTAAAAATACAAGCATAAACAATGCAAAGATTCACATTTCCACCCAAGACAAAGACAAAAGTCAATTGAGTAACTATATGAAAAAATTATTAAAAGAACACTGGGAAAAATATTATAAAAACAAGAGGTTGGCATCAATTGTTTTAGTATTATTGCTTTACTTCTTCAGCAAACTCTGCTGGCCAATTGTCCTTAGTTTTATTAGTAATTTTACGGTGGACAAAGTCCATGGGTTGTCCGAACCTGAAAAAGAAATTCGCTACTTAGTTTCCGAGGCAGATGGCAAAAACTTTACAGGAAAAAATTGCAGATATTTATGTGACATTGCAAGTCCTGAAACCATACTTGGCCCTTTAATTTTGCAGGCATCTCCTTCAGAAAAAAAAATACTGAAACTTTATGACCAGTGCTATCGAAAAAAACACGATGCCTTAGAAAAGATAAAAGAAATTCATGATCTTGAGAAAGACTTACGGCAAACAAATACGTACAATGCCGCTTTACGGTTCCAAAAATACACTCCAAAGCTAGATGATTTTGACATGGAATTGCAACCTGAGAAAGCCCAACAAGCTTTACAATTTTTACAGACAACTAGTGATAACGAGCGTGCCATCAATAAACTCATACAGGATGCATCTATTGACATCCTCAAATATTGCGAAGAAACAATTCCTGACTGCTCAGCCATAGACTCGATTTATAGTAAATTCAAAACATATTTCAATGGCTATTTTGCTGATACAAATCCTAAAATTTTTTTTGAAAAAAAAATTCAAGACTGTATACAAAAATGCCACGATAAACAACCAACACGATTTGCAATGGATTTTGCGCCAAACCCTCTACCACAAAGGCACTCATCAACCACTCCCCAGACCAACCCCGCAACATCGCCAGCAATTGGAAACAAAAACACATCAAATGATAAACAGCCACTGCAAGTTATCGTTCGAAAAAATATAGACCTAACGAAAACCCCCAACCGTTTCGGCGATATTATTAAGCACTTAAATGGAGGTGAAATTGTTACAGTTTTAAATGAAAATTCTCCGGGTTGGTCTCTTGTTAGATACGAGAACAAAGAGGGATATCTTCCTAACGATATTCTAATGGAGAGCGGGCAATGAAATTGAGTATCCATTTTTTTTGTGTGGCGTTACTTTTTCAGATGTTTTTGTTGTCAGCTTCAGCACACTCTCAAGACATAAGTGGTCGAAAATCTGACATTAAAGATGCTATTTCAAAAATTTCGAGCAACGATGCAGTTGAAAGAGCTTTATCATGCAACAAAGCATTGGAATCAGACGATCCCCAGTTGCGATCATTTGCCCTGGAAGCATGTCTACAATCAAACGACAGGAGAGTCCGTGATTCTGCATTTAGGTATATTGTAAAACCACAAAACAAAATCAATATTGACATAGAAGTTACAGAAAGAGACATCCCCGCGATGGAAGACAGTGAAAAGTCATTACATGGCAGGCCTGAGAGACCAAAAAAAATATTTAACGCTCGCAAGCTTACACTAAAAATAGACAAGTACAACCCCAAAAATGATACATTTGAAGGCAGCAGCAATTTGTATAATTTTGAAGGAAGTATAGGAGCTGGAAATTTAACTTTTAAGTTTTACAACCCCTATGAAGGTTGTGTATTAACATTAATAAATTATAACAATGGCTATTTAAATGGAAATTTTGGATGTGGAGGCTATTCCTTCGCAGCCAAGGCACATTTGCCTTAAATTGTTCGTCAATTCTTCACACCTATTTTCTAGATACCGTGACCTGCTGGCGTTCTTCGGACCAGCCTATTTTTGAAGGTGGCTCCTGTGGTCAAGTTGTTGCAAACCATCCGTGCGAAGCCCATCGGTGTCATTAATGACCACCTTGACTCCCATCCAGGAACGAAACCACTCCATGGAGAGGTATACGTCCCGGAAAGTTGGTCGTGACGCAATCCCGCAATCTGCCTTTTAGGAAGATGCGACCTGCCATGTTTATTTCAAGAATTCAGTGTTATTCTGACATGTTAGGCAGTTGCATAACCATCAATCTGCTTAGAAGGCCGCCGTTGAATTTTTAATATACTGAAATAATTTAATTTTCTTAAAGAAAAACTACCGGCCCTTGGACAAAATCGATCCTCGCTGGGACATTTTCGGTTCTCCAGAGTTTATCCAAAATACCGGTTATCCAAGGCTGGAGAACCTATTTCAGTGTTATCCGGTAGAAAATTTCTGACACCCAGCCAGCTCAAGAATTGACTGGTCCGAAGAATACCGGCAGGTCAGGATGGTGTCCATCCCCGGACGAGTGCTGGGGATGGCCGACTCTGCCGGTACGCCCACATCGAAGGTCATACGAACCTCCTTTGTTGCGGTCCTCATACCCACGACCATGGACTAATGATGCAACGACTAGATCTCAAATGGTCTCTGGCTCAAGTATACACTGTTTTTCCTACCGACGACCATACGATTGGGGGTTTGGTCGCTGGGCATAGCCGCGCGGATGATCTTATGGAACCGTTCGTAGTCGCCCTGGAAGCGGCCCTCGTTCCAGGCCCGGAGCACCTGGGCAGTGAAAGCTCCGTTGAAATCGCCGTCTCTAGACTGCTGGTTGTCCTGGCATCCTGAGATGAGCTGGACGGTGCAGGCCAAGGGGTTGGGCTGTCCTTTAGTCAACACAGCGCTTTCAATGTTGGCCAATGACTTCCCAAGGTCCGTGTAAAAGACCCTATTCTGGCGAAAGACCCTTGCCGCAACCTGCTGGGGCATGCTGCGCACCCAAGTGGTAGGGGAAGTGGGGTCCTGTGCCGGGCGTTCCTGAACGAGTTGGCCATTGGGCATGGCCCTGACCACTGATCCGCTGTGGCAGCTGTCGGACAGGACGAGGATGCGCACACCTTCCTTGAACTTGGACCAGCACACATACAATTCGTCGTCGATGAGCTCGCCGTCGTAAAGGCACCAGGTTTCGTCCATTGCGTCGGCT
This sequence comes from Pseudomonadota bacterium, assembly GCA_023426275.1. GTDB lineage: Bacteria > Desulfobacterota > Desulfovibrionia > Desulfovibrionales > Desulfovibrionaceae > Solidesulfovibrio. The sequence continues at coordinate 7,089 of JAFABC010000030.1, forward strand.
TCGTCCCCGTTGAAATCCGGAAGCTGCCCGCCATGGCCGGAGTAGGATAGAAAGAAGATGTCTCCGTGGCCAAGCTCCTGGGAAAACTGCTCAATGGCCCCGAGCACCGTCGCCCGCGTGGCATTTTTGCTGAGGAGAAGGTTGGTGGAATAGCCGCACCCAACGGCGATGTCTCGCATGTCTTCGGCATCATACTCGCAAGCGTTGAGCGCCCCATCCCACCCGGCATAATGGTTCTTGTCCACAAGGTTGAGCCCAATGTGCAAGGAAACGCCCTTGCGTCCCCCTGCCATAGGGCCGGTTGGACGAATAGCAGCACCTCCCGGCTTGGCCTTAGCCAGGGATGCAGGCACGGATCGTGCGAGCCGGCGCGGGGCAGGCGAGGCCGCATTCCGTTTCATCGCCTGGGCGATGGCAGACTTGAACCTGGCGGCTACGTCCATGAAGCCCGCGTTGATCGGGTGTAACTCGTCAAACCAACGCGAGTCAGTGACCACCCCGCGATTGTCCAGAAAGGTTACGTTGGAGAAACCTTTTGTGAGCATGAGCATGTGCGTGTTGAAGTTGTCGACCATGGCCTTGGCGATGGCCCGTTGCAAGGCAGCATCAACGATGCCCCGGGAGTTCATGGGATCGCCCATCCAGCGGCCGTTGGCGGGGATGGCGTAATCGTAGCCGTGGCAGATAATCTGGACGTTGAAGGGTTCCAGGGAACGGAAAATCTTGTCGTAGCCCTGCATAGCCCTCTCAATGACCACGCTGTAGGATTCCTTCAGATGCCCGGCTGGGGGGAGCTGTGGGTCAAAATCACGCAAATGGTTGGCCAGAGATCCGCCCCCGACCATATCATTGCCACCGGCGCTAATCAGAAAAATGTCTGGATTGAATTCATACACGGCCTTGAGGTATTCCCCCTCGGCAATCATGTTGTCCAGAGTGTCCCCAGCGGCATCCAGACTCCAAACGGCATAGTCTTGCATCAAGTCATCAATTACATCCTCAAGCTTGACGGGGTATTGGAACCACGAATCCCCTTCGGACACTATGATCGGCCCCTGGTAACTGCCGTCGGCGATCTTGTCGTGGAACATTTTGTGTCGGCGAAGCCTCGATATTGAATTGAACATGTTCAGCATTAATGCCGACTTATTCCGCCCTTCAGGGGTGTCCATGCCGGATACGGTCTCGGGGTTGAGGCTGACCTGGATGGCGAAGGGGCCGGATTCCGCCTCATTCAGGACCACATAGTCCCGAAGCGCGCTCTCCGGCTTACTCGTGTCGGACATGAGTTTAAACAGATCTTCAATACTGATCTTTTCCACACTCTTCTTGTTGTTGCCAGCCATGGAATCCTCCGGTGTTTACTTGGTTCACGGTCTTTATTCATGGTGAAGAACACAGGCGAACTACTCAGCTCCATGTCGACTGGAATAAATGTGCTCAAGGATACGTCGGGCTAAGCCCGGATAGACGCAAACGGGGCGCTGCAAGGCTGTGTCCCCAAGCCGGACGGGAATGTCCATCTCGAAAATCGGCATCGGACTGGCTGCCTCGGACATACCTAAATAAACTGGTGGCTTGCCCCGATCATCCGGCTCTGCGAAGGCTGAGGCCACTAAGTGGAGCCAGGACTTCGAGTAGGGACCGAGGTGGCAGTGCCTCTCCGTTGCAGGACTTGGACGGCAAAGCAGCGTTCGGGCCTGTAGCGTCGGATCGAGTCCCCGGGCGATCTCATCCGGCGTCACGCACGGATTGACCAGAGTCAGGGACCGGATGCGTATGAGTGAGTCCTTGCTCAACCCGCCAAGGACGTGCAGAAGCAGGACCGCCCCAATGCCATCGGCCAGTATATGTAGGGAAATCGGCTGCAAGCCGGTCAGCTTTTCCAGAACGCCGGTCTCGGACATAAGCTTGGCCGTCGACCATGACGTCCGGACTATGTCACGCCAAACAGCCCGGCCAACCCCCCGCAGGGAGGTCTCGATGAGTCGGTCCCGGTCCGCCTTGGCCTTGCCGGCCCGCTCCACGGACGACTCGAAAACCGGCTCAACACAGGCCATGGTCGATTCGATCAAGTCCTGGATCCACACCACGTACAAAGGGTAGATCCGCCGGTCCTTCCAATACCGACACCCGGCGGAGGCCCTGGCCATGGCCTCCTTGACGGTCCCAAGCACCCCATCGAACCACAGCAGGACATGCTCGTACTTTTGCGGTTCAAGCTCTAACAACTTCCGCAAGCGACCAGCCGTGACATCGATATCCTCGGTGCGGCTCGGGTAGCTGCCTCTGGTGGTTAAGAGCCCATCGTCGAAGTGGAGATAGTGGCCAATGATCTCGATGCGAGGCGGTGCGCAGCCCAGACTCCCCGTATCCGAGAGGGTAAGCCCCTGCTCGCCCACGGCCACGCTGAAATCATCTGGGGTCGGGACGGCTAGGCGCAACACCCACGCGTCCCGGATGCTATCCGCCCAGTCCTGGTAACGCCAAAGCCCGATGCCCGGCCATCCCCGGTACCCACCCCACTCCCGACCCCAAGAGTTGAGCACCAGGAAACCTTCTTGGAGATATCCGACAACCACGAAAGCATGTCCGCCCCAATCCTGGTCGCCCTGACCAGCCGGAACGATCTCACCCCGTTTATTCCCCACAACATTCGATTCCCATCCCGGATGGACGGCCGCAGATACATAAAGCGCGCCAACATCGTTGAGAGCAGCATGGTAATCATTGAGCAGGGGGCGTACCCGGTAGTAAGCACCGAGGGTGATGCCCCTGGCCGCTCGGGAACGGACGTCGTCCAGCCCCCCATCGGGGTTCAGTGGATGGTAAGGCCACTGTTCGTCCAGGCAGACCCCATTGTTGTAAAAGCCCTTGAGGGCAGCCCTTAAGGTAAATACTTCGGGTTTACCCTCGTACAACTGGGTCTCATGCTGCACGGCCATCTCGTAGAGCATCCTGGCGCTGGCCGGTTTCACTGGCTCTTGGTCTGAATTACCAAGTCGCCCGTCCTCAATGCGCAACAGGTCCACCAAGGCTGCGAGAGCTTGGCCTGTACAAGTCCCATCCGCTCCTTGATCACGGATTTGGATGGACGCGTTTTTCGACTTTTCGAGCCACACAGGCACAAGCTGACGAGGCAAGATCCGAAGCGAAGGGATATAATACAAATCCCGCAGATCAATGGGATCTTTAGTGACATTCCTGATGAAATCATTTGGCATGGCCCCTCCCGACAAGTCCGTTAGGTGGTTTCCGAGCGCCACAGGACTTTTCGCAATTCAGGCCTTTCGAACAAACCTAACGATAACGTGGAGCTACCCGAGCACCACTGAGACTAGATCAATCTACGTGGAAATCCCGAGCACAAATTGAGGAAGGATGAAATATCTATAGCAAGCTGATTACGTCAAATCAATAGCAGAAAGTCGTTTTTCGATTCAGCCACCCCACCCAGACATTTCACCATCACGAACGATCTTTTCAAGCAGCAAATGGCCCGACAAATGCCGAGCAGATCACTCCCCTTTTTAGGCGGTCTGAAAAGTAGGGCTATGCAGCCGCTCTCTGTATCTGTCTTGGTATGAGCCGCCTTAGTGGGCTGCCCGTGGCCGGACGTGTCTAGGAACTCTCGCGCTCAGCAATCTGCCTTTTGGGAAGATGCGACCTGCCCTGTTTATTTCAAGAATTCAGTATTATTTTAGCAAGTTGGATAGTCACAAAACCATCGATCTGCTTGGAAGGCCGCCCTTATATTTTTAATATACTGAAATATTTTAATTTTATAGCAGAAAAACTACCACTCTTTGGACAAAATCGAACCCCCTCAGGACTTTTCCGGTTCTCCAGAGTTTATCCAAAATCCCGGTTCTCCAGGGCTGGAGAACCTATTTCAGCGTTATCCGGTAGAAATTTTAACTCCAGCCCTACCCCGGTGTGGGCGTATGTGGTTCATTATTGGGTGTGTTAGGTGACATGAATAGTTAATTTACTAAAAATATTAAGAATAATGTCGATAAGTTACAGATACTGCGCCAACAGCGATATAAAAAATCACAATAGTGAGCAAATAAAGCATGCGTATCTTCTACAATTACTGGAGAAATTCGTCCAATAAGTAACCATACAGGATAACAGGAAAAAAATTTTCAACTTTATATTGAAAAAACTAAATTTTTATGCAATGTGGAATTATTTCTTAGGGGACCGCGGCTGGATAGTTGAACAAGCTGGCAGTCAAGTCCTTACCTGCTTCCCTGCCAGCTTTTAACTCCGGTTAGCCATACTGTTGTTTTCCTCAATTACCTATATTTTAATCACTGAGTTTTTGCCTGGGATGAGTACTTAAAAAAAAGACAAGAAGCATTTTGAATACACAAAAAAAAACATTACCCAGGATAATCGCAAAAACTCAACACACAATCTTCGACTAATAACATTTGGACGCCTTATACTTTGATATTATTATACACAATAATTGACAGCAATATTCGTTGATCAATGGGCCGCTCATTATATCTTTGTTTTTCAGATACATTGCCACTCCAGGAGGCAACATGGACGCGGCTGAGGCAAGAAAACTTCTTGAAGAAAAGGGGATCGCTTTTAACGAAGAGTCGTTTATTCGGCAAGTTAAGACCAATTGCCATGACAATGTAGAGCTTTTTCTTCTTGCCGGAATGTCTCCAAATGTAAAAAACGATGACGGCAAGGATGTTCTTGTTTTAGCTATTGAAAAAAAATCGAAAGAAGCCGTTAAATTACTATTGAAATACGATGCAGACACCAACGTCCTAGTTGACAACTTCGAAAATAAAAAAAGCGTTTTGGAGGTGGCCATTACTTTGGCCCCATTAGCTGCAGCATTATCAGGTGTTATCGTTGCACTTATCGGGGGTATATTTACGTTTAGATACAACACACTTGAATCAAGAAGACTAGAAGAATCAAGCAAACTTCAAAATGATCTAAAACAAACTGAGTTGGTTCAGAAATTTCTTCCAAGTTTGTCTAGCAAAACTCTCGACGAGCAAGGCATCGCCTTTGCCATGGTTCGCAAACTTGGTGGTATTGACCTATTGACTGCCTTGCTAAAGTTTAACCCAAGCGGAAACGCTGTAAAAATATTAACTTCTATCAATGAGGATGTTGAGTCCTCGAATGATGAAAAAATTAAAGCACGCAAAGCATTATCTTTCATTAGAACAAGTTCACTTGCAAGTGCGGAAACACAGAAAAGTGCAGAAGAAGCACTTCGTTTAAAACCAATTGGAATTGATTCCATCAAGGGATACGTGTCCAGTATTCAAAAAAAACCTAAGGATGAAAATAGCCAGCAAAGAAATATTGACGAGATTATATTGATGTCTGTTGAGTATCAGATGTCTGCCTACAAAGGCGAAGACTCGATTCAGCTAATGGACTCCTTTCATAAAGAACAACATTATGACGAAATCGCTTATCATTTTATAGTCACTCCAGATGGAAAAGTGTACCCAGGAAGAAGCATCGAAAAAGTTGGTGCTTATTGCAAAGGCAAGAACGAGACCACCATTGGCGTGGCGATCTATTTAAAAGGAGAAGAAGAGGTTCCAACGGCAGCCCAAGAGAAATCACTCTATGTTCTCGTTGAAGCTCTGCTTGAAAAATTGAATATTGACCCCAAAAAAAATTTTGATTCAACCCATGGTTTTAAAACAGATGTTGCCTTCTATAAAGATCCTAAACATTCTCCTTGGAAAGGAGCTACCAAAGAGGGCATCCTCAAAGAGATTAACCAAATTAGAAGAGTAAATTAAGTGACACCTTGCTTAACGAGCCAATTACGAAAACTGTGCAAACCTCCAGTCAGATACCCCCGGCAAAGCCGGGGGCTTGCACTTGTGAGCCGCTCGAAGCGGCTTAATATTGGGGCCGCCTAAAGGCGGTTATTCCGTGACCAGTTTGAGCTGCTCAAGCCGCTGGTCTTCTTGCTCCTGCCGGTGGATATATTCTCGGATCACCTTTTCGTCACGTCCAACGGTCGAAACAAAATATCCGCGTGCCCAAAAGTTTTGACCAGAGAAGTTGCCCGCCTTTCCCTGCACTTCACTGGCAATATGGATTGCGCTTTTTCCATTTATGAATTCAACGATCTGAGCAACTGTATATTTGGGAGGGATAGCAATATATATGTGAACATGGTCATTACACAAATGCCCTTCCAAAATGCTACTTTCTCGCTGCTTGGCCAAAACATGAAACATTTCACCTAAGCATCTACAAATACTACCGAAAAGTACTTTCCGACGACACTTCGGTATCCACACGATGTGACACTTGCAGTCCCATGTTGCATGACATAGACTTGATGTACACTTCATCGAAGGCCTCTCCATCACTCACTTTGAGCTGCTCACGGATGGAGAGGCTTTCTTCTACTCCCGCATAAGTCTAACTTTTGAGGTCCCCCGGCAAAGCCGGGGGGGGGTCCCATTGGACTAAGGGGCGAAAACCCTAGGAGATGTGCGTGCTGATCAACAGCGACGAACTAGCCAGGAAGGCGCTCGCGGGAAAGACCACCAGCCTAGACGACCTCAATGCTGTTCTTCTTTCGATGATCAAGGATGCGGTCGAGACAGCCACGAGGGGCGAAATGACCAGATTCCTCGGCTAGGACCGCTATCAAACTCCCGCCAGCGATACAGGCAATCGCCATAGGGCCTACAGCCTGAAAGAATTGACTCGAGGAGTCAGGGCCGTCGTCATCAAAGTACCCCGGGACCTGAAATCTGAGTTCGCCCGGTCATCGTCAGAAAGCAACAGAATATCACCAGCAATCTGCTTTTTGGGAAGATGCGGTCTGACCTGATTTTTTCAAGAATTCGCTGTTATTTTGGCATGTTAGGTAGCTGCAAAACCATCAATCTGCTTAGAAGGCCGCTGTTGAATTTTTAATATACTGAAATAATTTAATTTTTTAGAATAAAAACTACCGTCCCGTGGACAAAATCGATCCTCGCTGGGACATTTCCGGTTCTCCAGAGCTTATCCAAAATCCGGGCCAGTAACGAAAACCATATAAACCTCCACTAAGGGGCGATAGTTCCACGAAGTTTCCGCGCTGATCAACCGTGACGAACTGGCCAGGAAGGCGCTCGAGGGAGAGATCACCAGCCTGGACGACCTCAATTCCATTCTCCATTCGATGATCAAGGACGTGGTAGAAACGGCCATGGGAGCCGATGGACGCTTGATTTTTTTTTCAAAGACGAGGTCTTTTCACTTGCCACTACCCCAGAAATATTGATAAAATAATATTGTATGCGATAACTAATGCGACAATACTTAGATATGACATAAATAAAAACTGATTACAAGCAGAGGCCCATTAGAGTTTATTAATTCTTACTGAAAAATATGAAGCGCGAACACCATTGCTTTGTTCAGCAATTGGTTATTGATCCTGGAAAGCTTTTTTCCAGAGAATTTGCAGACGGAAATTTATTTAAGTCACCTCTACACGCTTGTAAAATGAGACTGAAAAGAAGACAGATGAGGTTAAATTGAAAGATATTTAATATCTTTCAATCTATTTTCAATTCTAAGAATAGGATAAAGTTGTGATTGAACATTTTTCGGCAAAATATCCATCAAAGGATCACCCTTTACTATTGAAATTGATATTATATATAAAATCAATGACAAGCGCATCTGACAAAAATCAGCAAACACTAAGAAGACTTGCTGAAAACAACTTACTATTTACATACCCTAGAATAGTATCGTTATCAATCAGGCAATACCCGGAAAACTTCGTTAAGTATGATGAACTTTACACAAGTAAAAAGATATCTGATCTAGCCCTATTGTTTAGAGACAATGATCAAGAAGACGGTATTATTGTTCCTTTTGTAAGTTTTTACAAATTCGTTAGCCTTTTAGCAGACGCGGTAAACTCTTTACCGATTAAAGTTATAGTCTTTATAGATTTGCGAGGAACCAGAGTAATAGACAAAACATTGATCCAAAAAATAAAGAATCTTTTAATAGAAAAGAAAGTGATTTTTTATTTTTTTTACAACGACTCTCACTTGACCAATGAAGAACTAGAATTCATCGGCAAAGAATTTGTAGTAAGTTCACAATTATTTGAATTATTTATTAATAATTTTTTATCAGCTGAAAATAATGCGATGCGGATCAAAATTTCTGGAACAGTCTCGTTAAGAGGAATAGATGAGGCATGTAGAAAAATAAACACTGATGACATCAGCCGTTCTTTTTTGAATATATTTGACTTCTCAAGCGCTTCGTCAGTAAGTTTTTTTTCAATTAATATGCTGTCCGTATTAATGCATTCCTATGCCCATCAGTACGGAAGTCTGTCTGATGTGGCTCTAAGCAATACTTTTAAAAAAATGAAGCATCGATTCGATATTTTTCGATTTTGGAAAATAAACAAGTATTTCCTACTCAATAAAAGACATGAAGGTGACTGTGATATAAAAGCATTCGGAATATATTTATTCAATCGCACTACATATTCACAGATAGTGAATAAATTTGGAGAATGGTTGCGTAACATATCAGAACTATATCCGCAGTATTTTAATAGATACTTAGATATACAATATGAATATAAAGGCTCATCGTATAGAGACAAGACGTTCAGGCAAACATATGCAAATATTATAAGGCATATCGCAAGCGAACTAATTGAAAACGCTGCCAGACATTCTAAAGGGGTTGGTTATTTTTCCTTTTATGCACGAAATTCAATCTTGTATATGTTTATTGGAGATTGTGGCGTTGGATTGGCGAACGGTATTTTGGCAAATTATGATTTAGAAAAATGCATCGTCAACGATAAACGCGCTTTAAAAATTCTTTTTCAATTGTATCATTTGCGAAAAAGAAGGAAAACCGAGTCGATCTTAGAAGCAGGAGGAGGAGAAGGCCTCATTTCAATACTTTCTAATATTTTCAACCGAAAAGGAAAGCTCTTCGTCCGCACTGGAAACATATATGCGGCCTTCTTGAATCCAATTATGAAACATAAGCAGCTAAAGACATTAGAGTCAAGCTACTATCTTGAAGGAACTCAGTTTCTAATAGCTCTCCCTTTGACAGAAGCCGCAATAGGTTTGTTACCGCAAAGTACAGATGATTTTCTTGGAGGAGAAATATAAAATGCTCGCGCAAATTGAACCTAATATTTTTATTGAAGACGTTGGAACGAAATGTTTTTTTACTTAAGGGGACTCCTTTTTACAGAAGATATTGTTCGTTTTGGTGGAAAATTAACAGAACGGATCATGTCTAAACTTTTTGATTCAATTGTTATTGATATATCGGGAGCAGATTCTTCAAGCTTAAAACTTCAGAGATTACTTTCTATATCGAAAGAGATCACAAAAGATATTGACTCGATTCAAATAACAATAAAATTGAATGAAAATCAGAACAATTTTTATTGCATTGATTTGGCGATGCCACAGAATGTCAAAATGGAAATTTTAAAGGACAAAGACACTGTTCACTCAATAAGTAGTTCTCCAGTAAACAGCTTAAAAAGAACAACCTACTTTCTTGGAATTTCTTTCATACTTCTTGCTGTTGCATTGCTTTATTTATGCACCATAAATAATCGTGGTATCATCTATTGGGCACTTTCATTTTCTCTTACCTTGTTATCGTACGAGATTATCATATTGTGGCGAATTGTTTCAAGAAAGTTTTTTTCCATTAAAGAGGTGCTTGGTCGTGCTTGATTTTCTAAATGACTTGAGCTCATTGAAAGGTCTGATAGCTGGATTAATAATTATTTTTTTTCTAAAAAAGATATTTCTCGATGGATTAGATCATTTTTTAAAAATGAATATTTCTAGCGCGAATATAATAGCACTTATCGAGGCAATAATAATTTTTGTTCTTGTTTGTTGCGTGTTAGGGCAAGAATTGCATCTTATCACGTCTCATGGTGGTCCATCAGATCTTAAAGTATTTATTTTTTGCTTAATTGGATTTGGCAGCTTCTCCTTGGTGTTAATACATCTAAATAATAAGCACGGGAAAAAGTAGCTCCAATTTTAACAATGAGATTTAGTTTATTGTCATTCTAATCACGCATTATTCACAAATATTATTCATCTAATCGGCCTAGCCTTTTGCTTATGGCTATCTCCAGTACTACGACTATAGTGTTCCTTTATGAGGGAAAATCAAAAATATTGGAAGAAATTCATAAACCCAGAATACTGCGGTAAAACTTCAAATTAACTTCTCTTTTTATTTGTATTTTGAGTGTTCAAAGACTGGATGACCGAACACTTGACACTTTATAAAAAAGAATTTGACGAAATATATTAAATGATCTCATTGATCTTTATAATAAAATTGAGAAATGGTGGTTTTAATACTTTAAGCTAAGTGTTTAGCCTGAAATTTTACCTGTTGGGACTGATCCCGACGAGGTTATTCCTGGACCTATGCGAACAATCAGGTTGATGCTTGAAATTTCACTCAGAGGAGAACCTGAAGAAGGATTCTACTACAAAGAGTTTTTGAAAATTCTTAAACGTGACGATCACCATGCATGACAAAGAAATTGATACCAATATTCTGTCTTGCCTGGGTAATCCTCCCCTTTTTACGCGGCCTGAAAAGTAGGGCTATGCAGCCGTTCTCAGTAGCTGCCTCGGGGTGAGCCGCCTTAGTGGGCTGCTCCTGATCTGACGCGTTTGGCAGCTCTCGCAACCAGCAATCTGCCTTTTGGGAAGATGCGGTCTGGCATATTTTTTTCAAGAATTCAGTGTTATTTTGGTATGTTAGGCAGTTGCAAAACCAACAATCTGCTTAGAAGGCCGCCCTTGAATTTTTAATATATTGAAATATTACGATTTTTCAGCAGAAAAACTACCGCCCCTTGGATAAAATCGATCCTCACTGGGACATTCCCGGTTCTCCAGAGCTTATCCAAAATCCTGTTTCTCCAGGGGTGGTGGGAGAACCAATTTCAGTGTTATTCGGTAGAGAATTTGCGACACAGAGTCGCCCTCCCCCTTCAACAACATGGAGGCCGGCTTTCAATATACGCGTGCAAAGCAGCATCTACTTTTGCGCAAGTGAGCCATAGTTGCGGTTTACGTCTGATACTTTAGCCGTTTTAAGACAAGAAATCGATTAGCAAATTCATATATATCACGCTCGCCAAGTTTCGATACGGCATCTAATTGTTCGGATGTTGGTTCAATAACCCGTGCCTTAAGACGATTGTCTAGAGAAATGACTATGAACGAATGAGTGAAGTGGCTATCAATTTCTTTACCAGTACTATCCTTTTTTGATTCATGGTATTTTTGAAGTTTAACCAAGATTATGAGGTCCCGATTCAGTTCCGCCAAGAGTTTCGCAAGGAAAGTGCGGTTACAATAAAGCGCATGCCCGTTATGCCGTTCTTCAGCCTCACCATAGCCTTTCCAACCACCCCATCCGTTATACCGAAAAGCGATGGCCCCATCCTCCTCAATCCATGCGTGCGACCACGGTTTGGTTGGAGTCAGCTTAAACCTTGAAACAACAGATCTTATTGGCTGATAGATTGAAAGTGCCGATGACGCCCCGAAAGGGTCGCGATCATCAAGATTCTCTGACTGTTGTAGATTCATAATCCATGATTCGCAAGGCTCCCTTCCGTGGCGTCGGAAGTACGTACTCTCATCGTCATCGAAATCTTGGTGCGGCAACCACATTTGGAAGGGCGGCGAGGTCACTACTGCTTGAGCCGTTAATTCGACATTTTCAGGATCAACGAGAGCGGACATGACACTGCACTCCACACCGTCCGGTGAATTCCACCACGCTTGTACGATGATCTCCTCTTTTGAAGGTTCTCCGAGACCTACCAGCATGGTGAGAAATTTATTATTATGAATCGGGCGTTTGTCTTGAACTTTTGAACCATCGCTCGATCTCAAATCATGCATCGCAACAAGCGGATAATTACCAGTTCCATCAGATATCCAGTAACCATCTTTGCGTGTGATACGATACCCATTTAGCCAGTCTTGCCACGGATTATCATGGTAACTAGTATTGGTGACCAGACGCTTTAACAGCAACTGACCGCTAACCACTGCCAACGCATGCCATGCAAGATAAGCACCGTGGGATTGATGAGCTTTATCAGTCGCCAAGTAATATCCCTGTCGCCTATATGGGGCCTTTCTACCGGAGAATTCATAGGTAGAGGATACACCTGGTGCCCATTTTTGAATCCAATAGCGAATAAGATCTTTTATACGCCATTTGGAAATTCCAAAAACACGCGCAAGATCATCGACATTGTACTTTTCAAAGTCATAATCGAAATGGAAGCATGGTTCTGGCCGTGGCATATTTGCTGGGCGTTTTCTATATATATTTCGAACGTTCTTGTCCCTAGTCTTAGCTAATGGAAACTGCGAAACATTTACCTTGCCAATCTTCAAAACTAACTTCTTAGAATCCACATCACGCTTCCTCGCGAAGCAGCGCTTCAACGCCTCACATGCCGCCTCTCGAATTCCAATATGTGGGAACAAATTCTGAAAGGCAATTGCTTCAAGCTTAGGACGAAATCGACCTATCTCCTTTGGAAAATCTAGCGCTATACGGGCGATAGCTAACAAAAACCAGAGATGAGCGTGATATTTAAAGAACGGTAATGACCGATCCTGAAAAGCACCAGCATCATCTTTATCGAACAACTCAAACATTTGTTCGATAACGCTCCACTGTCCGTTATTGGCCACCGATCGAACAGCATGTGCAGCCCGCCACCGCAGATTAGTTGTTGGTGAGCCAAGGACGAACCATAACAAGCCAGCAGCGATCTCGTTGGGATCCATGCCGGGATCCAGTTCACTACACCATGGCCCATCACCAATTTCGTCAGCCAGCCTTGCCGACCCGCTGTTAAGCATGCGTTCGAGAGCACGAAGAGGAATGACCTCATCCGCTTGTTTTGAAAGAATTGTGGCAATACTTAACCATGTCATGGCTGGAGCATTCAATTCCCGTATTGTCGCTTCTTCTACCAAAACCATTGCAATTTCATGTACTGGGATATTTGTAATCTCCGACAGATTGAAGATGCTGGCCGTCACCCCCGACTTTCTACCGAGCATCTCCTCAGCATGTTCACATATAAGACGCGATCCAATTTTAGAAAGAAATGCAAGGCTAGACGGGGAATCTTTTATCCATTCATCTTTGGAGCCTTTGAGTATAGATATCTTTTCGTACAAAGACAAACTATCAACAACAACAATGGCTTCAAGATGTTTTTCACGATCAGCATAACTGACACGATCTCGCAATCCACTGTAGATTTCAGCTTTATCATAAGACCAGCTAGGCAATAGCCTTAGTTTCTCAAAAAAATCTTCGAGTGACTTTGAATCATTAGGGTCTATATTTCTTATCGCTTCACCCAATATCTCTTTAAATTTTGCCTTTTCCTTGTCCTTATCTTGACAACTTCTAAGAGGGGATATCTGAGAAAAAACTTCTGTTTTGATTTTTCTTGGCTCTACACATTGCTGCTTCAAGATTCGAAGCCGTTCATCGAACCTAGTTGGCCTCAGACTTGTCTTAAGTTCTTTTATAATTTCATTTATGTCTCGACTTGAAGGCCTTCCTAAGGTTGAATGTTCGTACTGATCCAGGACTTCAAGTAATATTGGTTCATTGACATTTAATTCGGTCAATACTTTTAGAAGATTATGCCACCCCCACCCCCATAGAGGCTGTGGATTAACCAACCAAAGGAGAGACACCGCAAGAGCAGGATTCAAGACTCCCTCCTTGACAAGGCACGTAAGAGCGGATGGCAAGGTCAGGTTCAAATCAGCTTTATCGCGGTCGTGCCAACGGGCTATTTGAGCAAGATAAGAAATACCCGACACGCGTGCAAAGGCCCCAGCGGTCAGCGCCCAACTCCACTTATCGGAATCATAAACATTGATCTCACAGATCTTGGCAAGCCTAAGAGCCAGTTGCGATGAAAGCATTCCATTTTCTATTGTAGTAGCGAAGTGTAATACTTCAGAGGCGAATTCATCATCTCCTGAACCTATAGCGCTTAGCTCATTAAGACCTCGTTTAAAAAGAAGAGAAGATTCAGAGCGGCTTACCTGCAACAACGCGCGCGACAAATGTGCGAACATCTGGCTACGGTATTTCACTTCCTTCTCGTTCTCGATAAGCCGAACCGCCAACACTGCTAGCTTACCTACTTGAGTTTGGCAGTCCTCACGTGCCGCCAGAAGCCTGATAAAATGAATTAACGTTGCCGGTGCGAGCATTTGGCAGTTTTCGAGGCAGTCAATTAGATCTTCAGCTTCGGTCAAAGTCAAGAAGTTGAGCGCCATGAATATTTCAGCTGCGCAAACCTTGTATAGATCATTGACAAAATGCATGTATTCTCGTGAAACATAAATTCTTTTCTGAGAGTCATTGACTTGCAAGGATTTCCATTCTTTGAAAAATTCAGCCGTTGCAGCCTTTGCTTGGTGCGCGGTTCCCGCTGCGATCATATTCGCAAGCTGTCTCACCAAGGTCAGCAGAGGTACTACACCATAAGAGATACGGTCAGAAACATGAGACAGTTCTGAACGTAATAGAGAACTTTTTTTACGTCGTCCCTCAACTTCAATAGATGCCGTGCTGGATGTCTTTTCCAATTCCTTTAGACGCTCGGCAAGCAATCTTCGTTGATCTTCATCTGTAAGTGGCCTGGAAGCATCTTCGACTAGACTCCAGAGTTCCTGTGGCAGACAATCAAAGAAATCCGGTACCCGATATTCTACTGCGCATCGGGCCGCAATAGTCAACGCAAAAGAAACAAGTTTGTCAACATTCCAAGCTTCATGTAGCAACCACATTCGGTAGCGCTGAGGCACAGTGACCAGGAGCGTCTGATTTACTTCCTTTGCCATGCCGAGATTTGCCATACGAATGGCACATCGTATCAATGCCTTACGGTAGGTATCCCCATATCGATTGCCATTATATCCTGCCGAGAATTGTTCTCCGTCTATTTGAACTACTGCAATTCGTTTTAAGGCTCTCTTGATTTTGAAGGGTGACCCCACACTTGGTAAAACGTTAAGCGCCGCAACCAACAACGCGGGCGGCAATTTGGGAAGGGTTAATATCTTATTGAGAGACTCTCTAAAGTTTGGCAAGGCTCCAAATGATTCTGTAGAAACACAATATTCAAACAATTGACTCGCTATCGAAAAACCATAAAAAGGTTTCCAGAACGCGATATATTCCGCTACATCTTGAAATTTCTCTTTCGCGAAGAGATAGAACGCGATCGATGCGTAGTCGACTTGATCCGGATTGCTTGTCCTGCGTGTTTCTCCATCTTGGGTATCAAGCCATCGAAGCCAATCGTCTGCCCTTACAACATGTCCATATGCTTCGGCTGTATCGCCGTCAGCAACATAGGCTATAGCTAACCGGGAATGGCGTGTGCCTGGCCAAGCAGTACGAGCTTCAAATAAGCGCCGAAAGGCTTCGGAGTCGCTTAAACCAACCACGAGGTCAGGCTGCTCGAGCAGGTAATCTTCTCCCCGTTCATCGACGATTACGAGCGCTGCCAACTCCACCAATAATTCAACGGTGGCGCTGAAGTCCTTCTTTTTCGAAGCTGCTCCGAGTGCCATTCGAAGCCTGTTAAGGCGAATAGTTCGCTTCGCAAGATCACTATCCAGTTTCGAAGGAAACCTCATATCAAAGGCTAGGGCTCGGAGTTGATCAATTTTCCCCATTGTAAAAAGCATGCCTGGAAGTGATCGAGCTGCGTATACCGAGGAAGACTGTGCCTCGCCCAAACGCGACACCACCCCGTCGAGAAGTGAAAGCTGTTGTCCATAGGTCTGACGCACGAGTGTTTCAGTCGGCTCGTCCCGAAAGATGAGCCCATGTCGGGTGCGCTCCAGCAAGGGCGATATATCAGCAGCGAAACTTTCAATCTCCGAATACGAAATTCCGAAGGCCGTCGCCATTTCATCGATAGGAACTGGCGGAGGAAGTATGGACAGAGCACAAAGAAAAGCAGAAACCTCATTCCGAGTACATCCTTTGTTATCTGCTAAACGTATTGCATTCTTAATCCTTTGATCTATCAGATCGTTTAAATTAATATCACTAGCAATAGAATCAACTCCGGCGAGTGATCGATCTGACTCGATTAAGTTTGCTATCACTCGAGGGTTGCCATTCGAACGGCGGTGGATGGCTTCGATCTGGGCGGGCGTCGCTTCTGGCCGACGTTTTTCAATAAAAGCTTGGCTTTCGCCTGTAGAAAATGTTCTGAGTACAAAATCTTTGCATTGGCTTCGACCAATGGCTAGCTCTCGACGCTCTGAACGAGCTGTGAGTATACACACAAGGCCATCAATGCATGGCGACATCGAGGAGAGGCTCTCCAGCAATAACTGAGGGAAAGGATTTTGCCCTTTATCTCGTGCCTCCATTGCGGCATTGTCAGCAGCGTCAATAATAAGGACTAATCGTGCCTCAGGCCGAGTCCGACGCACTACTACAATAGATTGTGAGAATCTATGGATGCAATGTCGTACTATAGCTGTCGGATCGGATGCACCAGGCAAAAGTGGATCACATAGGCCACGACAGGCCAGTTCATTGACTATATGCAACAATCCACGATCAGATCGATGCCGCATATCCAATGGAGAACGATAACGACCACCACCGAAGCAATCAAAGAGCACAACTTCATCATTCGCACTCAGACGAGATGCAACACTCTGAACAAATACGGTCTTTCCGACACCACCAGCAGCGTGAATCAGCCACAAGTTAGATGTTCCCAGATAATCAATAAAATTCTGAAGTTGTTCACGTTCAATGACTGGACCGGGCTCAAGAAACGCATGCGGGGCCGGAAGAAGATCGCTTTCATCCGCGATTCCCAGTACAGCCAAAACATCGATATAGGTGATGACATTATTCCGCTGACAGACTAGACCTGCCTTATTACGTACAAGTTCTCTAAGATCACCCAATCTAGCACGCGCCAATGCGTCCTTGGATGCAGACCAATCTGCTATGATCCTAGCATTCCCCTTCTCAATTGTCTGCAGATCTCCACCTCCCCCCACAAGAAATATTCTAGCTGCGAACTTTTGCAGTTGCTCGCTCCTCAAGGGAATTGTAGCTAATAGCATCTCGTACTGAGCACGATTTCTTTGTCCTGACGGCAACTCTCCATTTACCAAGAAAGAGAGCGCATTGAGCAATTCAGAGCCAATTGGTCGATTTGTATAGATTGTGTAAGAAATTTTATCTATTATCTTTAACTGGCTTGGATTTTTTAAAAGATCAGCTTCCGTCTGAGCAAATTTTGTTATAGTTTTGACTGCATCTGAAGCTAAAAATTGGACTCGCTCCTTAGCAGTTGAATATTTAAATTGTGCGATCTCAACGTGTGTAGCGTCGTCAAAAGTAGGCGCTTCGCCAAAATAAAATGTTGCATCTGCAATTTCAACAGTGGCTGAACTTGCGCCTTCCTGATCCTCTACGCTCAGCCCCTCCACTGCGATACCGCAAAGGCTATCTCGCGGCAGCAGTAGCCCCAAAGCTCGCCTAGCCAACCACGCTTCATGGTACTGATGACCATCTCTTGAGGCTCGGACTTTATCAATTCCACCAGTTGCCACAACAAATCTCTCCTAGAAATATTAGAAGGAGTTTCTATTCTTTTTTGAACTATTTCTGTACAACATATTCCTCACAACAAAATACAAAAAGACTTGTAAAGAGTGGCAAAAAGAATCTCACTATACATAACCTACTCACTAAAGATTGAAAGATGCAGCCCCTGCATTTATTAACCACCTAAAATAGCAGCAGTTTATCCAAACAAACAGTTGAAGCCTTCCCCGTGGTGGAAGGGCTTTGCTCTTTTCCCGGACACCCCGCTCCTTCACTCCCTACTGCCCCCCTGGGACTTTTTCTCAGACCTTCCCCCCTTGGACTCCCTCCTGGGCCAAAATCCCAGGAAATCCCAGTATACTCCCAACGTCCTATTTCCATAGGGCTGTTTCCAATCCCACACAAGCTCCCGCGATCTCCTCCCCAGCTTGGCCCGTTCCCAAGGGACCAGGGCCAAATCCCCACCTGTTCCCCAAAATCACAGGGCGCCCCCGCTCCGGCCCAAAGCCTGTTTTTGACCGCCGCCCCGTGACCGGCCCCGTGGGCCAGGATATCTTTTCCGGGTCCCATCTCTGGCCGACGAGGTGAACATGCCGCCCGACACAAAACCGCACGGAATTCCGCCTGAAATTTTGGAGGAGCTCACCCAACGGTTCCGGCCGATCGAGCACCTGTTCGACATCATGGGCGCGGCGGATTCTGGCGTGCAGGGCGTCTTTGTGCGCCGATGGGCTGAAATAGGCTTCCATCTCGCGACCAGCTTTCGGGAACACCTCGACAGAATTGTTGCAACAGCCAGGAACGAAGACTGAACTCCTGGCCGGTCATCAACTTCAACGGAGGAATAGAAAATGATCTTTTTGGAATTCATCGCCGGAATCGCCTTAGGTGCTGTAGCTGGCGGCGTCATCAAGATGATCACCCATGGCGGTGGTGCCATTGTTGGGCGGAACAATGTTCGTAATGCAATCAACAAAGAAGAGAAGAACGTCCGTGGCCGGTTCAACGACCTGAAAGTCACCAAGGACGACCCGAAGTTCTACGAGTAACCACGAACTTGCCCCGAGGGAGAACTTGCCATGGACGACTGGCCGATTATTTTCAGCTACACCCGCGCCCAGGCCATCACCGACGGCGTCCTGATCGATGTCACCGCCCAAGCCGCCGAGGTGGGCTTCAAGGTTCACACGGTGGTCACCGACCATCTATATAACAGTTATGTGGTACCGCCGGCCGGGCTGGAAGGCGATGGGCAGTCCGTCGAGGGCCGGCTTCAGGATCTCCTTTTTCGCACCCTGCTCGCGGCTAAGACTATCAAGGATAGCGACCGCGCCGAATTTGACGTCCTTTTCCTCATGGCACCGGGGCGGTGGGGCACGGCCCATGTGGTGGCGGCCATCGGCCCAGGCGACCAGGGCGAGCCGGTCCTGACGATCATGCTGCCCGAGGACGATTAAAAGTATCTGAAACTACATGACAAATGGTTTGTAAAGACACGCAGTGATTTCAGACGAAATTACGATGAAATCGCTGCGTGACTTTCGAAAAGAAACCATGAAAGTGGAGATAATTTGAGCTTATAACTTTGAAAAGTTCTCTCAAGTGGTAATTCGAAAAGTCTTAAGCGGGGATTTTGAGCACTGACCTCGAAAAGACAAGGGGTAAGTGGTAAATTTGTGTTTTCCTTGATCCGCCAATATTACGAGAGCGTGGCCAGAGGTGCGGTCTTGTACATTGTGCTTAAAACATACGCCCTCACAATAAAGAACAGTGAGTTTTATAGGAAATCACTACTTTGCGCAGTCACATTAGCCCTGAGAAAAATCCAACTGTTCCAATCTTTTCGAAAATGTTGAACATTTTAGACCAGCATGCTCCGCCGCCTTTGTTTTAGTTTTATATTTATCGATTAGATGCTTATAATACTTTTTACGCAACTCATTTTCACTTAAATCAAAACATTCAAAACATACTTTTTTTGGATCATCTGTTTTATCGTTGAAAATTTTGACAAACTCATCTTTACTCAACAGTTGTTTTACATACATCCTCCAAGACTCACTAAAATCACACTCATATTTGACTACGATTTTATTGCCAACTACAAATTCCAAAGCTTGTCTTACAATATTATGACTATAAAATTTCTTGAATAACTTTCTTTCGAGGTCCCTACCCCAATATGTGTCTAACATGTAATTCTTTTCTGCACTAAAAACATTAATATCGGAGCGCGGATCCCTAAAAAACAATCTACAGAGAGATTCAAAACACACACCAATATTTTCAATGATGTCTACCTGATTACAGCTACATATCCCAACATATGGCTCATACATCGTTACAAAGTCGGCTTTAAGCCTGCTGTTCGGCTTCCCCCTCACCCCGACGCTGATCGTGCATTCCGGCGGGGGGCTGTACCCGTTCTGGCTCTTGAAAACGCCCTGGATCTTCGGCTCAGACGCCGACCGAGAAGCAGCCAAGAACCTTTCAAAGCAGCTCCAGGACGCGCTGAACGACCTCGGCAGACAGCGCGGGTACAAGCTCGACTCCACGTCAAACCTTGACCGGGTACTTCGGATTCCGGGATCGGTGAACTTCAAGGTACCCGAGAACCCTCGTCCCGTGCATGTGCTCTACTACGACCCGAACAAGCGCTACACCCTGGACGTGATAAAGGATCGCTTGCCGGCAAAGGCTATCGCTGCCGTCGCGCCTCCAGCCCAAAAAGGGACGAGCATCCCCTCGGGCGAGACGAAATACCCCCCGATATGGACCGTCTCATTCTCGGTTCGCTCGTGCTGACTTAGATCGCTTTATGGCTAACCCAGATAGCTTTTCATCAACACTCGAAATGAAACCTAGAACTCCTATCGAACTCGAGGTGTAACATGTCCGTTCACATGCGGAAAAACAACGGCACCTACTACGTTGCCTACCGGAACGCCGAGGGCAAGCAGACAACCAAGACCTTCGGCAAGGGCCGGGAGGGACGCAGAGCGGCCCAGAAATTCGACAAGCAGGTCAAGGACCACGGCCCGGTACCGCCGAGCACCCCTGAGGCCATCTCCGAAGTGGTGGCCGTCGCCGACAAGATTTATCTCGACCAGCTGGCCCAGATGTACATCAACACGAGGAAGGTAGAAGGAACAACGGTCAAAACCCTTAACGAGATTAGGTCCTTCCTGAAGAAACACCTGATACCCGTCTTCGCTCAACGACCCATCGACGAGATTCGTTACGATGAGATATTGACGATCGTGGGCAAGGCCTACGCCGATCATTCCCCCGTCACCCGTGGACGGTATCTGTCCTACCTGAAGACCGTCTTTCAGTTCGGGGTCAAACAGGACCTCATCGAAAAGAACCCACTGCGCCACTGGAGGAAAGCGAAAGAGCACCCCCGGGACACGAAGCTGACCGTCGCGGACCTCATGAAGATCAAGGCCGTCTCGGCCCCGCATCTGGCCTGGGCCATCGAGGTAGCCTGGAACCTGGGTGTCCGCACCGGGGAATCCGAGCTCTTCGCCCTGAAATGGGCCGACATCGACTGGACACAATCGACCATCAAGGTCTTCGCCACCAAAACCCAATCGGCAAGGGTGATCCCGATCTCCCCCGAGTTCATGGCCCGGCTGCGAGAGATGCAGGGACGCGCCAAGACCGAGTATTTGATCGAATACGCCGGGCGGCCCGTCAAACAGTTCCGGATGTCGTTCCGGTCGGCCTGCAAGCGGGCTGAAATACCTTACCACGTGGTCCTCTACGACATCCGCCACCTGTTCGCCACAACCCTCCTTCAGGAAGGCGGCGACTTATCGGCGGTGAGCAAGCTCATGGGGCACTCGTCGGTGCACATGACCGCGAACCAGTATTACCACCTGCTCGGTGACGAGAAGCGTCGTACCATCGCCAAGTTGCCGAGTTTGAACGCCTAACAGATTGTTCTGACAGGGGGAGTGGGCCAAATGGCCCACTCCGTGTCATGGCAGCTGAAATTGATATGAAGTTGTTCCCTGCGAAGAATTGCATATTCTCTGAATCAAATCGAAGACAGCTCCAAAGCTGGAATAATCCATCTTGTCAAATGGAGGCTTATTTTTTACTATACTAATAGCAAAACTTTTCTTGGAAAGAGCTACGCTCTTAAGCTCTCCGTTGCGATCAATATATACATTACTATCAATTATCTTCTCATTCTCAACGTCTTTTTTACTAATACTTGAGACCATCTTGCCATCTTTTGCTCTTTCACCACACACAATTGTAGGGTCAGCATTAAGCTTTCCAGTTTTATAATTGAATTCTGTACTCAAGTACATCCTTCTTCCATTTCTGTCTATTTTCAAGAGATCCTTATCATTATACAATTGCTCAATAGCGAAGACTGCCGTCTGCCTATGAATAGTCCTTGGCAAAACTATAGAGTAAACATTATTGCCGTAAGATAGGTAGCCATCCTTCGCCTGAGCATGTTTATTATTCACATCGGCGATATCACAATCAAAAACACAAATTACAGGAAGAGGGAATTCAACATACAACTCGCGCGCATTCTGGCAAAACCTTAAAAGATTAACATACCCACCAACAGCATATTTCTTGTGTTTATGGATATGTAAACACATGTCCGCATAACTACCACGAATTTTAAAGTGATTATACGCCTTTCTCAAGTGCATCCAATCGGTTTCGCCCTCTCCAAGTAGCGTGGGACACCCACGATCTCTTATTGTCAGCTGTTCATACTTCTGAAAATATTTATAATATTGATCCTTATAAATTGTAAACCTATCCCGTTGCTGCGAAGGATTTGTCCTATTCCGTATACACTCTTGTTCTTCAATTCTGTTTAATACAGCAATTCTATAACTCCGGACATGACGTATATGCTCCAGCTTTCCTCTCACAACATTCGGAAAGCTAATTCTTTTGTCTTTGGGTGGTTCTCTATTGGCTAAATCAAATTCCTTTTCATAGTGCTCTTGTGCCTTACGGACACCATTTACCTTCCAATCGTGTAACATCGAGCGAACTTGCTTGATCAGTTTTCGCTGGATGTTCGGGTACTCGTTGACAACAACTCCGGTGACAATCTGTCGATCTGACCGAGTCCGCATTGACGTTTTTTCTTTATTAATTTCGAAACTTTGAGCATCAATAAGTTCAACAAGTTTTGAACTTGGCTCCCACTCGCCCCCATTATAAACAGCTACCTCCTCGGGAAATCTAGATTTATTTGTTGAGAAAGTCAGGTCGTCTGCATATCTCGTATAGAAACAGCCACAGTCTTTCGCCAAATCACCCAACTTTTTGTCCAAATAGGCACAAATCATATTCGAGATAACAGGCGAACATGGAGAACCCTGAGGAAGTACGTCGTTACAACATGCAATCTTAGCGATAATAATCGCAATTTCTTTTTTAAACCCATAGGGTCTTGCAGTGAACAACCCCATAACCCTTCCAAAATGGATTGATGGGAAAAAATCTTTCAAATCAATATTAAATACAAATTTTTTACGAGAATGATTGTAAGCATTTGTCAGTATGGTTCTCTCTCGAACAAAACCATGAACAGACTTTTTGACCATATATATATCTTGAAGACTGACGGCAAGCTTGTGTTGAACAGCTTTCAATCCTGTATAAGGAGCAGATATTCTTCTTGTACCTCCAGATCTTTTCTTGATATCAAACTCGCTATACTGACCACTTGGCCCACCTTGTAGCTTATACAAGATGTAACTTAGCTTTTTTAGATCAAATTTCAAAAGGAAAGAAATGTCTGCCAAAGTTTGAAGAGACTGAAAGTCTCTTAAAGTTGTTTTTTCCATTCAATCCTCATAAAAAAAAGGGCACCCACCTAGCGATTCTAACCTGCTGCGAGAGCAAGGGCCATATAGATAAGAATACTACATGACATCAGGCAGGATCTAAGGAGCCAACTTCTCGACCGTTTAGTAGTCATCGCCGGTAACAGCGACAAAAAGCAACCTGCTACGGTGAATGCCCTAGAGGAGAATTTATTCGAAGCAACGTGGTCAATCAAGCTAGTTGGTAAAGAAAAAACGAATTCGACTGCTGGTACGCTCACAAAGCCCGCCGTCTGCCTCGACGCGGGCCAACATCTGCCCAATTGTTATCCAAAATTCCTTCGTTATCCTGCATGGTTGGCCAAGATGTTATCCAGCCCGGTTATCCACATGATAAAAGGGGCCAGGCCAAAAATGACCTAACCCCTTGAATTAATTCTGGTGCGCCCAGCAGGATTCGAACCTGCGGCCGTCTGCTTAGAAGGCAGATGCTCTATCCGACTGAGCTATGGGCGCGTAGCCGGTAACCCTAAACAAGCCCTTGTGTGCGGTCAAGGTCGGTCTTGACGAAACGCGGGCGCGGGCCCAAACTGCTTGCCCCCGACCGTCCCGCAACCAGGAGGGAGTCATGAACCTGCGCGTGCTCGGCTGTTCCGGCTCGGATCTCCCCGGCCACAACCTGACCTCCTTTCTGGTCGACGATACGGTGCTCCTCGACGCGGGGACCGTCACCTCCGCCCTGGAACTGGCCGAACAGGCCCGCATCGAGCATATTTTCGTGTCCCACGCCCACCTCGACCACATCAAGGACATCCTGTTTCTGGCCGACAACCTCATCGAATTCTTCGCCGGCAAGAACCGGCCGCCCCTGGCCATCCACGGCCTGCCCAAGGTCCTCGACGCCATCGCCACGCACCTGCTCAACGACACCATCTGGCCGGACTTCACCGTGCTGCCCGAAAACTCCCCGGTGCTGACCTACGCGCCCATGACGCCCGGCGAGCCCGTGACCATCGGCCACCTGACCGTGGCCGCCTTCCCGGTCAACCACGCCAAGGCCGCTTCCGGCTTCGTGGTCTGGGAGAACGGCGGGGCCAAAAACCTGGCCTACACCGGCGACACCGGGCCGTGCGACACCAGCTGGCGCTACCTCGACAGCCTGCCCTTCGCCCTCACGCACCTGATTACCGAGGCCTCCTTTCCGTCGTCCCTGGAACCCCTGGCCATGGCCTCCAAGCACCTGACCCCGCACCTGCTGCGGCTGGAACTCCAAAAGTTGCGGGCCAGGCCGGAAGTGTGCATCTATCATATGAAAGCCCCGTTCACGGCCCAGATCCAGCACGAGCTGGAACAGGAGCTGGCCGGGCTCTCCTACAGACTCCTGCGCGAACATGACGTCATCACCATCTGAATTCCCCGATTTCGCGGCCTTTTCGGCCTATCTCGACAGCCTCGGACTTTTCCATATGGAGCTTGGCCCCCACCGGATGCGGGCGGCCTTGCGGGGACTGGCCCTGACCACCCTGCCCCATCTGGCCGTCCAGGTCGTCGGCACCAACGGCAAGGGCTCCACGGCGGCGTTGCTCGCCGCCATGCTGGCCGCCCACGGCCTGCCGACCGGGCTCTATCTGTCGCCGCACTTCAAGACCGTGCGCGAACGCATCCTCATGGGCGGCCGCATGCTCGATCCCGCCGACTGGGTCGCGGCGGCGAACGCCGTCCTGGCCGCCACGCGGCCGGGCGGGGACAAACTCCGGCTCACCTATTTCGAGCTGCTGACCGCCATGGCCGCAAAGCTCTTCACCGACCAGGGCGCCGAGGCCGCCGTCTATGAAGCCGGCCTTGGCGGCGCCGGCGACGCCACCACCGTGCTCGGCCGCGACCTCGTGCTCTTCGCGCCCATCGGCCTGGACCACGCCCACGTCATCGGCCCGACCCTGGCCGACATCGCCCGGGACAAGGCCGGGGCGCTTACGCCTGGCGGACTGGCCGTGACCGGCCCCCAGCCGCCGGAAGCCATGGCCGTGCTGCGCCAGGAGGCCGACCGCCTGGGGGCGCGCCTCCACGAAGCCCGCACCCTGGCCGCCTATGCTCCGGCCACCCGCCAGGGCCGCCTCTTTGGCGCCCACCCGCTGGAAACGCCGCCGGCCCCCTTGCGCATGGCCGGACCACATCAGGCCCGAAACGCCGCCCTGGCCCTGGCCGGCTTTTCCCTGTGCGCGGACCTGCTCGGAATCGATCCGGACCCGGACGCCCTGCGCCGCGCCCTGGCCGAAACCTTTCTGCCCGGCCGGCTGCACCCGCTCAAGCTCCCGGGCATGACCGGGACGCTGCTGCTCGACTGCGCCCACAACGTCCCGGCCCTGACCGCCCTCAAGGAGGCGCTCACGTCCCTTCGCGTCACGCCGGACGCCCTGATCTTCACCTGCCTGGGCGACAAGGACCTGCCCGCCATCGCCCCTCTGGCCGCAAGCCTGACCACGGGGCCCATTTTCGTGCCCGAACTTGCCGGCGTGTCCCGTGCCCGGCCGGCGGCCGAGATCGTGGCCGCCCTGGGGCAGCGGGCCGTGGCCGTGGCCGATCCCGCCGCCGCCCTGGCCGCCGCGAAATCCTTCCCGGGCACGGTGCTGGCCTGCGGCTCCATGTATCTGCTGGCGGCGCTCTTCCCCGAGCCGGGAAATTGATTCCGGGCCGCATTGCGGCTACCCTGGCCGGCATCGCGGCCACGCCGCCAACCCGAACCTCCGGAACGCCCCGTGCAGCACCTCTATCGCCTGCTTCCGTCCGTGGACGCCGTGCTGGCCGATCTGGCCGCCGATGCCCGCCTGCGCGCCCTGCCCCGGACGCTTTTGCGTGACGCGGTCACGGATTTTCTCGACGGCCTGCGCGCCGACATCAAAGCCGGCCGGCTGACCGACCCCGGGCAACTGGACCCGGGTCTGTTGCAGGCCCAGTGCGTCCGATTCGTGCGGGCGGCCACCCGGCCGCATTTCCGCCGGGTCGTCAACTCCACGGGCGTGGTGGTCCACACCAACCTCGGCCGCTCGCTGCTGGCGAGGCCGGCCATCGAGGCGGCGGCCGAAGCCTGCGCCCGGTATTCCAACCTGGAATTCGACCTCGCCCGGGGCGAACGCGGCAGCCGCTACAGCCACGTGGTGGACATCCTGCGCCGCCTGACCGGGGCCGAGGCGGCCCTTGTGGTCAACAACAACGCCGCCGCCGTGCTCATCACCCTGGAGACCCTGGCCAAAGGCCGCGAGGCCATTGTCTCGCGCGGCCAACTCGTGGAAATCGGCGGCTCGTTTCGCATCCCCGAGGTCATGGCCAAGTCCGGGGCCATCCTGCGCGAGGTCGGGGCCACCAACCGCACCCACCCCCGGGACTACGAAAACGCCATCACCGAGGAAACGGCCCTGCTGCTCAAGGTCCACACCTCGAACTACCGCATCGTGGGCTTTACCAGGGAAGTCAGTCTGGCCGAACTGGTGGCCATCGGCCGGGCGCACGGCCTGCCGGTCATGGAGGACCTCGGCAGCGGCAACCTGACGGATTTCACCACGCTGGGCCTGCCCGGCGAACCCACCGTGCAGCAGGCCATCGCCGACGGCGCGGACATCGTGACCTTTTCCGGCGACAAGGTGCTCGGCGGCCCGCAAGCCGGCATCATCGTGGGCAAGGCGGCCGCCATCGAGGCCATCCGCAAAAATCCGCTCAACCGGGCCGTGCGCATCGACAAGATGACCCTGGCCGCCCTGGAAGCCACCCTGCGTCTGTATCTCGATCCCGAGGCGGCCCGGCGGACCATCCCCACCCTGGCCATGATGACGGCCACGCCGGACGCCCTGGCCGCCAAGGCCCGCCGGCTGGCCGCCCGGCTCAAAAAAACCCTGGCCGGCCGCTACGCCGTGCGCACGCGGCCGGGCGCGTCGCGGGTCGGGGGCGGGGCCTTTCCCGAACGCGACCTGCCGACCTCGCTCGTGGCGCTGTCGCCCCTGGCCGGCGCGCCCTCGCCGGACGAACTGCGCCAGCGCCTGCTGGCCACCGATCCGCCGCTGGTCGGCCGCATCGAGGACGACGCCTTTCTCCTGGACCCGCGCACCCTGGCCGACGACGAATTGCCGCTCGTGGCCGCGGTCCTGCGTCAGGCCCTGGACGAGTAACCCCGGTCGCGGACGCGAAAGGGGGTTCCCAGCCGCCCTTCGGGCGCTTATCATGATACACATTGCCAGTTTCTTATGAAGGAGCCCTTTGCTTTATGACCGAAGATACGCAACACCCCATAGACGCGCCCTCCCACGCCATCGAAACCAAAAGCGGCTGGGAAACCTACGCCTCGCCGGAAGACCGCGCGGCCATGCGCGCGCTGGCCGACCGCTACATCGCCTTTCTGACGGCCTGCAAAACCGAACGCGAAACCGTCCACTACGTGCGCAGGGTCCTCACCGAGGCCGGCTTTGCCGAGTCCACGACCGGCATCTTCGCCGGGGACGCCGTGTTCCGCGTCCTCAAGGACAAGACGATGTTCATCGCCCGCAAGGGCAAAAAGCCCCTGAGCGAAGGGTTCCGGCTGGTCGGCGCCCACTGCGACACCCCGCGCATCGACCTCAAGCAGCGCCCGCTCTACCAGGACTGCGGCGTGGCCCAGCTCAAGACCCACTACTACGGCGGCATCCGCAAGCACCAATGGCTGGCCAGACCGCTGGCCCTGCACGGCGTGGTGGCCAAAAAAGACGGCACGGTCGTTACGGTGACCATTGGCGAGGACCCGGGCGATCCGGTTTTCGCCATCCCGGACCTGCTGCCGCATCTGGCCTACCGGCAGGTGGAAAAAAAGCTCTCCGAGGCCTTTGAGGCCGAAAAGCTCAACATCCTGATCGGCCACAGCCCGGCCGACGCCCCGGCCCCGGCCGAGGACGCCGAAGCGGACAAGAACGCGGCCAAAAACAACGGCAACGAGGCCATCAAGACCAAGGTGCTGGCCCTGCTCTACGAAAAATACGGCATCGAGGAGGCCGACCTGTTCAGCGCCGAGCTCCAGGCCGTGCCGGCCGGCGCGGCCCGCCCCGTGGGCCTCGACGGCGCGCTGATCGGCGGCTACGGCCAGGACGACCGGGTCTGCGTCTACACGGCGCTTTCCGCCCTGCTTGACGCGCCCGAACCCGAACACACGCAGATCGTGCTGTTCTGGGACAAGGAGGAGATCGGCTCCGAGGGCTCGACCGGGGCCAAGTCGCGCTTTTTCGAATACTGCCTGGAAGACCTCATCGACGCCTGGGAGCCGGACGCGCGCAAAAGCCGCGTGATGGCCGCCGGCAAGGCCCTGTCCTCCGACGTCCACGCCGCCATGGACCCGGACTACCAGGACCTGCACGAAAAGCTCAATTCCGCCATCCTGGGCTTCGGACCGGTCTTTTGCAAATTCACCGGCCACCGGGGCAAGGTCGGGGCCAACGACGCCCATCCCGAATACGTGGCCTGGCTGCGCAACCTGCTCGACGGCGCGGGCGTGCCCTGGCAGATGGCCGAACTCGGCCGGGTGGACCTCGGCGGCGGCGGCACGGTGGCCAAGTTCCTGGCCGTCTACGGCATGGACATCATCGACTTCGGCCCGGCCGTGCTCAGCATGCACAGCCCCTTCGAGATCACGAGCGTGGCCGACGTCTACGCCGCCACGCAGGCCTACAAGGCCTTCCTGACCAGCTAACCCTCTCCCTTCGAGGCGGCCCCGGGCCCCAACCCCCCCCCCCCCCCCCCCGCGTACCCCCCACCAACCCAA
>JAFABC010000068.1 GCA_023426275.1 Pseudomonadota bacterium
ATCAAGGGGGTCCGGGGGGGATTATCCCCCCCGGACGCCGGAGGCGTCTTTTTCCGGTCGGTCCTAATGAAAATACGCCATGACGGCGTCGCGGGTGGGCTTGCTGATGAGCTTGAGGCGCAGGAAGACGTCCGGGTGGACCTGGAACACGCCGGCCAGGAACAGAAAACGCGGGTCGTTGAGCTTGTCGCTGCCCTTGATGCCGTTTTGCACGGCGTTTTTGACCGTGGCCTCGAAATCGTAGCCGCTGCGTTTGAGCACGGTGGCGTACAGCGCGCACACCCGGGCCTGGAATTCCTTGGGCGGAAGATTCTCGGGCAGCGCCCGTCGGCCCTCCTCCACCTGCTTGAAATAACTGTACACGTTTTGCCGGTTGAACGGCAGGCTGCGTGGCGCTTCGGCGGCGTGGGCCATGTCTGCCGCGCTGCCGAGGCAGGCCAGGACGGCAAGGACGCACAGGCGGACGACAAACTGCTTCATTTGGGGGCGGTTCCCTG
Source organism: Pseudomonadota bacterium (assembly GCA_023426275.1). Taxonomy (GTDB): domain Bacteria; phylum Desulfobacterota; class Desulfovibrionia; order Desulfovibrionales; family Desulfovibrionaceae; genus Solidesulfovibrio. Next base: position 498 of record JAFABC010000068.1, read on the forward strand.
GGGCCCGGCGCAGGGGGCGAAAAGCGGTTGGTAGAAATAGGTCAGGCTGCCGGCCTTGCTGTCGGGCTGGTAGCGCATGCGGATCAGCACGTTGCCGAGCGGCCAGGCCAGATCGTTCGCCGGCTGGGCCAGTTCCACCGGGGCGGCGTACTTGCCCGACAGAAAACCGCGGATGGCGTCATGGGCCTTCTTGCCCGAATATTCGACCATGACCGCGGCGAACTTCCCTTCGCAAAAGCCGTAGACGACGCTGCGCAACGTGGCCCCGCCGATGCGGTAGACCACGCCCGGCACCTGGGCGTAGGTGGCCTGTCCGTCTTTTTCCAGCACGGTCAGGTCCGGCACCATGGCCATGGGCGTGCCCCATTTGACGCCGTGAAAGGCGTTGGGCTCCTTGATGACGGTGCCCGGGACGTCCACGGTCTCATGGTCGCCCTGTTCGGGGGCGGCCTTCTTGGCCGGGGCGTGTTTGCGGGCCTGGACCGGAGCGCACAGCAACAGGCAACACAGGAAGACCAGCAGCGAAAAACGGATGTTCATAATAGGGGGTGTGGGGCGTTGGTTATGCGGAAACAGACAGGATCATGCCGCGTAGCGTCACGGCCATGAGATCGCTTTGCACGCTACGTCCGCTGGAGAGATACTGGGCCATTTCCTCGCGCCGCCGGTCGCCGGCCAGGCTCATGTATTCGAGGATCATGTCGTTTATGGCCGATCCTGTCAGCGGGGTGAGGGTGACGGTGGACGAGGACATGGCGTGTCGCTCCCTTTTCTCGCTCCATATCGCCGCGTCGGGGGATTGGCAAGCCGGGCAGGCGTCGATGCTCATGGGCCCACCAGGGCGGTCATGGCGTCGAGCCCCTGTTCCAGGATGACCTGGAATTCGTCGGGCGTCGCGTCGACCAGGTTGAAGACAGGCAGCACCCGGACGTCGAGCCGGGGCAGGCCGATGGCGGGACGGGGCCGCACGCCCAGGGCGTTGGCCATGAAATTCGCCACGTGCACGGCGGCGGCCAGCAGGTTGTCCGGGCACTGCCCCGGTTCGTGGTGCGCGGCCACGGCCTGGAACAGCACCTCGGGCAGCAGCCATTTGGCGGCGATGCGCCCGCCCAGGGCGGCATGGTCGAAGCCGAGCTCCAGGCGTTCGGCCGCGTCGAGGGGCAGATTCCTGGCCGACGCCCGGCGCAGGGCCGCGCCGGCCAGATCCGGCTCGGCCACGGCCAGCACCAGCCGGCCCATGTCGTGGAGCAGGCCGGCCACGAAATAGCGTTCGCCGCCCCGCTCGCCCACGCGTTCGGCCAGGGCCCGGGCGAGCAGGCCCACGGCCACGGCGTGGCGCCAGAAGTCCTCCGGCCGCAGCAGGTCCGGCCGGGGCGGGGCGTCGAAGAGCCGGGACAGCATGGCGCCGGCGGCCATGGTCTCGATTTCGCCCAGGCCGATGACGGTCACGGCCCGGGACACGGTGGCCACCTTGCTGGCCGGGCTGTAGAGCGGGCTGTTGGCCAGACGCAGGACATAGGCGGCCAGGGACGGGTCCATGGACAGCACGGCGGCGATGTCGGCGGCCGAACTCATGGGGTCCCGGGCCTTGCGGCGCAGGGCCAGATAGGCTTCGGGCAGGGGCGGGGGCGTGATGTCGGCCAGGGAGACCCGGCCCTCGGCCACCGAGTCCTCCAGGGGGCGGACCGGTGGGGCGGCCGGGCTGTCGGCCTGCCACAAGCCGGCGCCAAAGGCCGCAAAGCGGCTCACGAAATCGGTTTTGCCGACGTTGCCATCGGCTCCGGACGGGGCGCGCCCCGTTGACGATGCGGCATTGGCGGACATGGCCCAAGACACTCCCGGAATTTTCGTCTCATCGTCCGCCTAGCCCATTTCCACCCGTCCGGCAAGGCGCGCGCGGACGGTCCCCGCGCTTGGATTCCTTGACATCCCGCACGGTCCGGATAAGTTAGGCTGACACGAAAACGGATTGGAATCACGGCATGTTCAAGCAAAGGGTCGGCGAGTTGGCCAAAAGGCCCCACATCGTGGCCGCGGACGCCCCCGTGGCCCAGGCTTGCGACGTGATGGCCCGGGAAGGCGTCAGCTGCCTGGCGGCGGTGCGCGGTGCCCGGGTGGTGGGCTTTGTCACGGAAGGCGCCCTGATCCGTCGTCTGGACGTGGACCTGGACCCGGCCGCGCCGGTGCACGATTTCTTCATCCCCATCGCCGCTTCCGCGCCCCGGGATCTGGCCGTGTCCGAAGCCGTCAAGACCATGCTGGAGCACCGACAGCGCCTGCTGCCGGTGACGGACCTGGGCGGCGGCCTGCTCGGCGTGGTTACGGAACGGGAGCTGGTGGACGCGCTGGCCGTGGATTTCATGGTGGAAAACGTGGCCTGCCGGACCATCATGCGGACCGATCCCGTGACGCTGGCCCCGACGCGTCCGGTCCGCGAAGCCCTCTCCCTCATGCGCCTGAAAAGCGCCGACTGCGTGCTGGCCGTGGAGGCCGGACGGCCGGTCGGCATCTTCAGCGAACGCGACGCCTCCGTGCGCCTGCTCGGCCGGCCCGAACGACTGGCCGAGTCCCTGGCCGGCCACATGAGCGCGCCGGTGATCGGCGTTCCCGTGGAGGCCATGGTCTACAAGGTCATTTTGTTCATGCGCCAGAAAAAGGTGCGCCGTCTGGCCATCCTGGAAGCCGACGGCAGCCTGGCCGGTCTGCTGACGCAGAGAGATATCCTCAGCTATTCAAGGAGGATGGTCTGAAAGACTGCGGCTGCCGGTTGCGCCGGAGCGCAGGATGGGCCAAGACGCGGCCTCGTGGTTCTTGACCACGGGGGGGCGGATTTGGCAAAAATAATACCAAGCTGATCGGATTGATGCATCTGGCGCGCCGCGAACGACGGCGGCCTCAATGCCGGCCGCCCCGGGAGGGCGGCGTCAAAGGAGGCCCGGCCATGGCTGTGACACAGAAATGCCAGTACGCGTTGCGGGCCCTGTTCGAATTGGCCCGCCGCAGCGGCGACGGTCCCATTTCCGCCGGCGGTATCGCCGAGCGCCAGGCCATCCCCAAACGATTTCTGGAAGTCATCCTGCACCAGTTGCGCCAGGGTGGTTTCGTGGATTCCCAGCGCGGCAAGGACGGCGGGTTTTACCTGTCCCGGCCGGCCGAGGCCGTGACCGTGGGCGAGATCATCCGTTTCATGGACGGTCCCATCCGGCCGGTGGACTGCCATCGGGAGCGGCCCGTGACCATGTGCCCGCTACGGGGCGTCTGTGTGTTCCACGACCTGTGGGAGGCCGCCGGCAAGGCCCTGGAGCAGGTCTACGACACCCGGACCCTGGGCGATCTGGTTCTGGAGGAGAAACGCCGCCTGGAACGGCCCGCCGGCGAGCCGCCCTCCGTCATTTGAAGGACGGGGCGTGCCGTTGCCGGAACATGGTCGAGGCCCAGGCCAGGGCTTCGAAATAGGCCTTGGACGCCGCTTCCAGGCTGACGCCGAAGGCGGCGAGCACCTTGGCCGCCCGGGTGTCGGGCAGGCCGGTGTAGCCCCGGCACAGCGTCAGGCAGGACTGCCCCCGGCTGGACTGGCCAAGCAGGGCCCGGCGCACGGCCTCGCTGATCGAGACTTCGCGCAGGGCCTGCTGCATGGACGTGCCAAGCATGGCGTCGAGCAGGGAGAAAAGCCCGAGCAGGCAGACGCTTTCCTCGGTGTGGCACTGGCCGCCCCGGGCCTGATCGATCAGCTTCAGGAAGCGGCCGCGCACGGCCGAGGCAAAGGCCAGTTCCCGATCCCGCGGCGAATCGCCGAGGGTGGCCAGCACGTTGACGGCCAGCCAGCTGGTCAGCACGTCGCGATCCAGTTGCGCCAGGGCGGCGTCCAGGGATTGCACGGGGCTTTTCCCAAGGCTGCCGGGACCGTTGACGTAGCACAGCAGCCGGTAGGTCAGGGCCACGTCCGAAGCGAGATATTCCCGCACCCTGCCCATGTGGCAGCTCGGCTGGTCAAGTTCCGTGAGAAGCCCCAGGGCGACGGACCGGTTGGCCGGGGGCACCCTTGTCATCACGATTTGCGGCCGGCTGTAGTAAAACCCCTGGGCCAGCTGGATGCCGCGTTCCCGGCACAGGGCGATTTCCGCCTCTGTTTCCACTTTTTCGGCCAGCACGATCTTGCCCGCCTTCTGGCTGGCGTCGATCACGGCGTGCAGGCGGGCGGGGTCATGGCGCAGGGCCAGGAAATCGATTTTGACGTAGGTGACGAAGGGCAGGATGGGATCGAGGGCCGGATTGCCGACGTAATCGTCCAGGGCCAGCACGAAACCGGCTTCGTGGATGTCGCGGATCCGTTTGGTGAAGGCGGCGTCGCAGGTGATGCTTTCGAGCACTTCGAGGACGAAGCGTTGCGGATCGAGGATGCGGTGGTAGTTTTTTTCGAGGATTTCGCGGGAAAAGTTGATGAAGATTTTCTTGTCCGGGCCGATGTCGCCGGAGATGGCCTGGATGCCGGTGGCCAGCACCGACAGGGTGGCTTCCTCGTTGGAGGAGAAAATGGCGGCATTGGGTCCGCCTATCGTGCGATAGAGCAGCTCATATCCATACACGTCGCCGTCGAGCCGGTAAATGGGGTGGCGGGCAACCGCGGTGTTGCTGGCTGGCCCGGTTCGGGGAGGGGTACTCATGCGGTGCGGACTCCCTGTGGCGACAAGGCGGTCAAAGCACGCCGAGGGTTGACCCGGGGTGATGCTGCGGACAGTCTATACTATATATAGGTCTTTCCGAAGTGATGTGCAACAACATATAAACTGTCATCCGTTCAGGATAGGCGGGTATATAAGTCGGCAGGGACAATGGCAAAACCGCCTCGCGCGCCGGGCCGCAGGCAGCCAAGCGTTCGTTGTCGGCCAAGCACGCGGGCCGGGATCGTGGTCAACGCCGCCGCCAGGATAGGCGAAGGAAGGTCAGGATAGCAAGCCAGCAGCGCCCGGGCTTCCTGCCAGAGATCGAGGTCGTCGTTGGAGGCCGGACTGTCCGTGCCCAGGCACAACGGCACCCCGGCGGCAACGAGGGCCGCGACGTCGGCCGCTCCCACGCCGATGCGGGCGTTGCTGCGCGGACACAGGCACACGGTCGCGCCCGAGGCGGCCAGACGCGCCCGGTCGGCGGCGTCGAGCCAGACGGCGTGCACGGCCAGCACGTCCGGTCCGAGCAGGCCGAGCGCCCCGGCCTCGGCCACGGGCGAACGG
>JAFABC010000079.1 GCA_023426275.1 Pseudomonadota bacterium
CGCCTGGACCGGCGGGGCCGGCGGGGCCTCGGAGGCGGCCGCCACCCCGGGATGGGTGAAGCCGACGCCCAGGGCGCTGCTCTGGGCCGCGGCGCCGGCCGGAGCCGCGCGCAGGCCCTGGGCCCGCAACGAGGCCACGAGCGCTTCGTACTGCTTGTGCAGGGCGGCCAGGGCGGCGGCATCGCGCGCCTGACGCTCCCGGACCTCCTTGAGGTCGTCCTGCGCTTTTTCCAGGGAGGATTCCACGGCCGTCAGCCGGAAATTATCACTGCGGCCGCCCGTCTTGAGCGTATTGCCCGGACCGCAGGCCGCAAGCAACAAGGAGGCGAACACCACCATCGTGATCGTCTGCAGAACTTTTCCGCTCATAGACACGCCGCAAGGATACGCGTTAACACCTTTTTCCACTTTCATTGGGGAGTACGTCAGCGTGCCTCTTTGCGCAAGCCGATTCTTGGATCGGCGTCGCCCCCGCGCCGCCTTTGTTGCATCCAGGCCCGATTTAGGGCAAAAGCCGTCGGCAAGGCCCCTTGCGCCACACGCGCCAACCCCGTGGACCAAAGGAGAACGCTCCCCATGTCCGAGGCTCCCCGTATCGCCATATATTGGGCGGTCATGGCCCTTTGCGCCGTGCATCTCGGTCTGGCCCTGGCCGTCGCCGGCGTCCCCACCATCACCGCCGCCGCCGGACTGCGTCAGACCAAACGCCTGCGCATCTTTATCGATAAATTCGGCCAACAGGCCGCGACCTTCGCCCTGCTCGGCGGTCTGTGGATTTTCCTCATCCTGTGCGCCGCCCTTGGCGCCATGTGGTTTTTCCTGCCGCAACAGGCGCCGTATTATCTGACCATCCCCCTGCCCGCGGCGGCATTGGGCGGCCCCATCGTCCTCGGTGCGGCCGCCTTTTTATGCTATCGCGGCCTGTGGCAGCGGCTCAAATCCCAAAAGGCCATACACGGCGGCCTCGGCTTCGCCACCACGCTTCTGCTGTGGGCCGGCCTGTACGCCAATCTGGCCATCCTGCGGCCCGTCAGCCTGCGCCTGCCCGTCCCGGCCGATCCGCTTTTCCTGCTGCCGCCCATGGACTCCCTGTTCTGGCGGCTGCTGGCCCTGGCGGTGACCATGTCCCTGGGACTGGCCGGCGTCTTCACCGGGGCCTGGCTGGTCTGGCGGCGCAACAAGGACGATTTCGGCCGCGACTACTACAACTTCACCCTGCGCCTGACGGCCCGGGTCGGCTTCGTCGGCCAGGTGCTGTCCCTGCTCGCCATGGCCTGGACGGCCTGGAGCCTGCTGCCCTTTGTCGGCGAACTCACCACCCGGCTGACCGTGGCCGCGTCCCTCTACGGCCTGGGCGTGGTCGGCACGTTTTTCAGTCTGGCCGTGGTCATGCCCCAGGACAACGCCCTGCGCCACAAATTCATGCTGGTGCTGGCGCTTGTCGCCTCGCTGGTGGCCGCGACCGGCCTGCTGGCCGGGCTGGCGACCGTCTTTTTGCCCGGGGTGCTGCCCGCCGTGACGATTCCATGACGGCATTCCCCACCTGACCGTCACTCGGGGAGGCTAAGCTGGCAAAAAAGCAAAGGAGTCTCCCCATGTCCGCCCGTTGTTGCATCCTTGGCCTGGCCGCCTGTCTGGCCTGGGCCGGTCCCGCTGCCGCCGCCTCGCCGACCGTTGCCAAACACGTCATCGAGGCCCCCGAACAAAACAACATTCCGGCTCCGGCCGCCCTGGCCAAGGCCTTCCCCAAGGGCTTCCCCCTGGGGCTGGGCTCGGGCGTGGCCTATGCCGGCCGCGACGCCGACGGCGCGGTGCTGCTCTACGCCCTGGGCGATCGCGGCCCCAATGCCGACGCCCCGGACTACGTGGCCGCCCCCGGAGCCAAGCCCGCCCCGGCCAAGATCTTCCCGGCCCCGGATTACGCTCCGAGTCTGGCCAAGGTGAAGATCAAGGACGGCGTGGTCACGGTGCTTTCCATCACGCCCCTGCGCGACGCGTCCGGCAAGCCCATCTCCGGCCGGCCCATTCCTCCCGGCGCGGTCGGCAGCACCGGCGAGACGCCGCTTGGCGCCGACCTGCGCGTGCTGCCCCTCGATCCCGAGGGCCTCGACACCGAGGGCGTGTCCGTGAGCCCCAAGGACGGCACCCTGTGGCTGTGCGACGAGTACGGTCCGTTTCTCATCCAGGTCGATCCGGCCTCGGGCAAGGTGCTGCGCAAGTACGGCCCGGGCCAGGGCCTGCCGGCCATCGTGGCCAAGCGCCAGCCCAACCGGGGCTTCGAAGGCGTGGCCGCGGCCAAGGACGGCAAGGTGTTCGCCGTGGTGCAGTCGATCCTCGACGTGGACGGCAAGGTCAAGGAATCCAAGGCCCCGTTCGTGCGCATCGTGGAACTCGACCCGGCCACGGGCAAAACCCGTATGTTCGCCTATCCCCTCGACGTGACCGCCTACAAAAAGACCGCCGACGCCAAGATGGGCGATCTGGCCGCCGTGTCCCCGACCAGGCTGGTCACCGTGGAGCAAGGCAAGGGCGCGGACAAGAAAATGCGCAACATGGTCTACGCCATCGACCTGACCGGAGCCACCGACCTGACCGGCAAGACGACCAGGGACGGCAAGCCGCTCGAAACCGTGGCCGACCTGGACGCCCTCAAGGCCCTGGGCGTGGTCCCGGCCCAAAAGACACTGGTGGCCGACCTGCGCGCCCTGGGCTGGAACACCGAAAAGGCCGAGGGACTGGCCATCGCCCCGGACGGCAAAACACTCTTCCTCACCTCGGACAACGACTTCGGCATGACCATCACGCCGAACCAGCCGGCCACGGACAAGGACGGCAAGCCCGTGACCAACCCCGGCAAATATCAGATGAGCGCCGACGGCACCCTGTCCTACAAAGGCAAGGCCGTGCCCACCACCTTCACCGTGACGCCCACCACCGAAAAGACCGAACTGTGGATCATGACCCTGCCCGAAGCGTTGCGCTAGGGAGGAAGAAAAGAAATGCCTCCGGCGGCCGGGAGGGGGTCACCCCCTCCCGGACCCTCCCGAAAGGGGCTGGTGGGTGGTTGTCCGGTCGGTCGGGCTTCGAA
>JAFABC010000040.1 GCA_023426275.1 Pseudomonadota bacterium
GCATTACGGGAACCGGGAAAAGAAAAAACACCCCGTCCCTTCGAGGGGGACCGGGGGGCATCATGCCCCCCGGCCGCCGGAGGCGTCGTTTTTCCTACAGGCCAGGGCCCTGGCCCGCAGCGCGACCAGCAGGGCGGCGTTGCATAGAAACAGTCCGCGTCCGGGCAAGGCGGCAAGGCCGCGCATGAGTCCCGAAGGCTCCGCCCCGGGCAGCCGGCAGGCTTCCCGCAACAACCGGTGGCGACGTCCGTGGGTGCCCGTGATCGAAGCGCTGTAACTATGGGCATGAAGCCGCCAGCGGGTCAGCGGATTATCGAGGTAGGCGAAGCGCGCCGTCGAAGCCAGTTGCAGCCAAAGCCACCAGTCCAGCCAGGCCGGCGTCGGTGCCTGGAAATCGCAGCCGGCCAGGACGTCGCGGCGCGCCATCACGCAGGAAAACGACGGCACCACGTTGCCAAGCCAGATATGGGGCGTCAGGGACGCGACGGACGTCCAGGGAAAACGCAACCGCAAATGGGCCATGTAGCGGCGTACGCGCCGTGACGCGGCGCCTTCTCCGGAAACGGGCTCCACGGCGTTGAACACGACGTGGGCGGCGCTCCGGGAAAAAAGCCGCAGACGCTGTTCCAGGCAGTCGGGCCGCCAGGCGTCGTCCGATTCGAGAAAAGCCGCAAAGATTCCGGTCGCCGCCTGCAAGCCCAGCCGCAGGCTGGCCGGCATGCCATGGTTGCCGCCGTCGGCGTGTCGCAGCAGACGGATGCGGGTATCCTGGCGTGCCGCCTCGGCGATGATGGCCACGGAATCATCCGTCGACCCGTCATCGACCACCAGCAACTCCCAGTCCGACCACGTCTGCGCCCGCACCGAGGCCAACGCCTCGCCCAGGTAGGCGGCGTAGTTGTAACTGGTCATGATGACGGATACAGTCGGCATAGACCTTCCGGCGAAAGAGCGGCTTCGGATGGATGCCGCAGAAGATGGCCCCAGTGTAGCGTTTCCCTTCCGGCAAGCCAACCCGAGGACGGGGAGCCACCGCGCGGGAACAACCACCGGACGTACGGACTCAAAGCGGCATGACCTATTTTCCGGAGCGCCCCGGCGTCTCCTCCCCTTTCCCCCCGGTGCCCGGCCTATGACGTTTCGCGACTCCCGCCTGTCGCTTTTTGCCAGACGACTGCGCGCGTTTCTCGCTATCCATGGCCCGGGACGGTTGGCAGCGGCGGCCTGGTGCGTGGCCCGGGGAAAACCGTTGTCCATGCTCGCCAACGACGGCCGCCGTCATGATCCCGGGGAATGGGCCTGCCGCCCCGAAGACCAGGGACCGCCCCTTGGCACCGCCTCGCCGGTGCGGACCATCGCTTTTTATCTGCCCCAGTTCCATCCCATCGCGGAAAATGACCGCTGGTGGGGGGAAGGCTTTACGGAATGGCACAACGTGGCCCGGGCCCGTCCCGCCTATCCGGGCCATTGCCAGCCGGACCTGCCCGGCGCCTTGGGCTTTTACGATCTGCGCCTGCCGGAAACCCTGCGCCGGCAAACCGAGCTGGCCGCCCATCATGGACTCGGGGGCTTTTGTTTCCACTACTACTGGTTCAACAAAACGCGCCTGCTGGAACAGCCACTGGAACTTTTTCTGGCCGACAAGCGCTGCGATCTGCCGTTTTGCCTCAACTGGGCCAATGAGAACTGGACCCGGCGCTGGGACGGCCAGGAGCGGGAAATCCTGCTGCGCCAGCACTACAGCCCCGAGGACGACCGGGCCATGATGACCGACCTGCTGCGCTATTTCGCCGACCCCCGCTATATCCGGGTGGAGGGCAGGCCGCTGTTGCTCGTCTATCATGCCGGCCTGCTGCCGGACGCGGCCGCTACCCTGGAGCGCTGGCGGCAGGTTTGCGCCGCCGCCGGGGAAAAGGCCCCCTACTGCGTCATGGTGCAATCGTTTGCCAACCGCGATCCGCGCCCCGCCGGTTTCGAGGCGGCGGTGCAATTTCCGCCCCATGCCGCCCATCTGCCCCTGGGCCTGACCACGACGCGCGTGGCCGGAATCTCCCCCGGATTTCGCGGCAGGACCATCGCCTACGAAGAATTGGCCAGGCAGACCCTGGCCGGCCTGGATGCGCCGTTTCCCACCTTCCCCTGCGTCTGTCCCGGTTGGGACAACACGCCGCGTCGGGGCGAAAAAGCCACCATTTTCGTCGGCGCCACGCCCAACCGCTACGCCGACTGGCTCGGCCGGGCCTGCCGCCACGCCTTGTCCGTCCTGCCGGGCGACCGGGCGTTGGTGTTTGTCAACGCCTGGAACGAATGGGGGGAAGGCGCCCACCTCGAGCCCTGCCGTAACTGGGGCTACGCCTTTTTAAACGCCACGACCCGAACCCTCGCCCGGCTGGCCCCTGCATCCACGCAACCCGGGCCTGAGGCATAGCGCCGGTCAGCCGTCCTCCCGGCTACGCAAAAAACACCGGCAAAAACCCTCCTATTTCGGCGGAAATCCGCCAGCCGGGCCGATCGGCGACCGTTCCCGACGTCGCATCCCACCCTGCGACGCAAGAAGGAGGAAGATTTGACACGCCCTCCCCTGTCTTTTTTGTTGTTCTTTTGCCTAAAAAAAATTACAGCTGGGAAGCCGTTGAAGCCGGTGTTTTTTTGGGCCTTGGGGAGCGGGCATGGCACTTTCGGGTGACTGCCCGTTTCTCTTTTTTTGAATTCAAGTAGTTCCATGCATTTTGAGCCCCGTCTCCCGGCCTTTGGTTTCCTGGTCTGGCCCGCGCCGACCCCGCCAAGACTCCCGGCCCCTGCTCATACGTCCTCTTTTTTTCCGCCACTGAAAAATTTTCCTGGGGAACCTGCCTCTCCTTAGGCGTCCCTGTGCCTGACCTGCACAATACCGCCCGGGACATTCTCTGAAGCGCACGCAGCAGGGCGCTTGCTTTACACATGGGACGAAATGTTTTCTTTTGTCCCATATTTTTCAAATGCCGCTTGGGAATTATTTGATTTTACATACAGTTTTCAATCATAACATGAGACAAAACAATGGAAGAGCGAAAACACCTCACCGGACACGAGATCGAAAAACTGCTTGTCGCCGCCAAGGGCAGCCGCAATGCGGCCCGGGATCGTTGCCTGCTGCTCCTGATGTTCCGCCATGGCCTGCGCGTCTCCGAAGCGTGCGGGCTGGTCCTTGCCCAGGTGGACGTCGAGGGTCGCGTTCTGCACGTGGCGCGGCTCAAAAAAGGGCTCTCCACTACGCATCCCCTGCACGCCGACGAATTGCGGGCGATCAGGGCCTGGCTGACGGCCAGGGCCAGGATGAAGCCACGCACGGACGCGTTTTTTCTCAGCGAGCGGCGCGGGGCGCTGAGCCGCAAAACGGCCTGGGCCGCGATCCGTCGCTACGGCGAGGCGGCCGGACTTCCCCTGGCCGTCCATCCCCACATGCTGCGCCATGCCTGCGGTTTCGCCCTGGCCGACCAGGGGGCGGACACACGGTTGATCCAGGACTACCTCGGCCACCGCAACATCCAGCACACCGTCCGATATACGGCCACCAATCCCGCCCGTTTTGAAAAGCTGTGGCGATAGAAAAAAAGAGCCTCTGTTACCTGGAAAAACACAGTTGTTCTTTTCGATACTGCAGAAAAAGTGCATATCCAGACACGAAATATACAACTAAATAAATAATAAATTTTTATTTATAATAAATTATATATTAAGGCTGTTTTTCAAGCTTTAAAAATTTTACGATATTTTCCCGAACCAACATTATTTTCCCGAACCAACATTTCCATGCCTGGCTGCCCCACTTCACTCAACAGCGGTTTCCGGCATCGCCTGTTGCCGTTGCAACGCTGTTTCGCAAGTTCTGGCGGAAAAAACCGTCTGCCGCGCCGGTAAAAACGCCTGCGGCATAATTCTGGTCCAGGAAAAACCCTCCAGGGCGCAACCGAAAAAAAACAGGCGCTCCAACGCATGGGCGAGATCGCCATCCCGGGCGGCGGCGTCGGTCGGCTGGAAATCATCGAACCGTAAACCCAGGCGCAACCACGGGGCCAGTACCTGCGGACGGCACCAGAACATGGAACCCATGGGGAAATCGAGCGGCGTATCGGGCCGCAACCGCACGCCATACCGTGCGAGCAGGGCACGCATGGCCGTGAAATTGTTTCCCGCGCGCAAACTGGTGGCGTACTGCGGCAGCAAGGGCGGGGCGATCAGGCCAAGATCCTCCTGCCCCGCGAACTGGTCGAGCACCACACCGACCTGTTCCCGGCTCCCGGCCAGCGCCGCGTAAAGCAGCTGTCTCCAGGCATCGCCAGTGCCCGCCGGCAAATGCAGCGAACGTTTGGCGTGCAGGCGCAAAATCAGGTCATATCCGGGCAAAACATCGGCAAAACCGACCAAGAATGGGGCGATATCCCAGCCAATATTCGGACAGACCCGGCAGATTGTCTTATTTTCCAAGCAACTTTCCGCAACGCTGTGCAAAATCAGCTGCTTTTTTTCCGCTGTGTCCGTGGAAATATACACGTGGGCGGAGGCGGGGAGATGCCGGAGACAGGAAATAATTTCGTTCGTTAATTCAGTATAATAAATATGAATAAAGGCCCCGATGGTGGGAGATCGGCTGCCTGATGGGCGAGGCGGAGCGGTTTCCTCGGCATGTTGAGGCAGCGCCCTGTAGCACTGTTGTACGCAGGGTGGCCATACATTGTCGGTTGTATCCGCATGCAATGCCGCTGTGATGTCGAGGCCGAGACGATTGCAATATGCAATAGAATATTCAACAGGGTAACCTGTTTCCCTGGCCACCTCCAGCCAGCCGCTCAAATCCACCCGTCGTTCGTTTTTGTACAGCAGCTCGCGTTTCAAAACAGGTGCGCCAGCCAGGAGCATGGCCTTCCAGAGTTCGCAACTGGGGTTGACGGATGCGTCCATGGTTTTGGCCAGCGGGAAAAACGCCGCCGGTTGCAGGCCGTGCAGGGCCAGACACAAGGCAAGGCGCGTTTCACACCGGATGGCGTCTTCCCGGGCATTGGAAAGCGGCACGCCGTCAAAAAACGCGGCAAAGGCCGGATGCCGCAGGGCGGTTGCCCGGAAGACCAGATAATAGCTTTGCAAATGCGGCATGATTTCATGGCTTTCGGTGATGCCCCAAAAATCGCAGGCCAGTGCGGCCATGGTTTCATGAAGCCGCGCATAAGACCCCAGGCCGCCAAACACGCTGTCATTGCACAAGACGAGTTCCCGACAGAAAAAAAGCCCCGGCAATTGCGCCAGCGCCGCCTTCCAGCTGGTGAAATCATAGCCGGCGCATGTGCGCTCCAGCACCACGTCCGCCCAGTCCGGCGTTGCTTCGCACCGTATCGGCCCGCCGGAGATGAGCACGACATTCCAGCCAAGCGTCTTGAACTGCCGGCACATGTGCCTGACATACGGATCAACGATGCCTTGCGGGTCCCAGTGCGCGACCACGGCCGTGACTGTATCGGCAAAACAGGGCCCGCCGTCGAAGTGCACGCGCACATCTCCGGCGACGGTCCGCGCCGGTTGATCCGGCCCGACAAGCGTCCTGGCCTTAGTGACCGCCTGGGCGTGACGGGAGGAAGCAGGATCCGTTAGCCCATCAAGCAGCGCCACAAGTCCGGGTCGGGGAATGCGGGCGAAGCACGGGAGCAGATGGCGAAGCACGGCTTGCTCTTGCAACCGGCGGCGCAGGGCCAGGCGCAAACTGGTTTGTCCGGCGGCGGCCCTAGCCAGCCGCAAGGGCAGGCCCAGCGTCAGACGCACCAGAAAGCTGTGGCCGTTGATCCGCGCGGCCAAGCTCTCGCTTTGAGCCAGCACGGTTTGAAAAAAATGGCGCGGCCGCCCCAAGGCGCGGCACCAGTTGCGTGGGCGTGGAAAGACAAGAACGCTCACGGGCAGCAGGCACACGGCGCAAAACGCACGGCGGACCGTTTTTCGCAACAGCATCGTCATCGGGAATGTTTCTGTGGCGCTGTGCCGGAAAAGCCCCTGGGGAGACCGGAATTGCCCGACGATCAGGACTTCGTTGTCCGCTCCCGCCAGACCTTTTTGAGCCATGCGTCCTTATTGCCGCCAGGATAGCCCTGTACGACGTTTTTGACCTCTTCCGTAGTCAAGGACTCTTTCCACGCCAAAAACCGCTCCTCGTCCAATCTGGTGCGTTCTCGGCGTATATTCTCCAACCGGTCCGCTTCGTCCCGGATGGCCTGCTCTTCGGGAGACACGTAGCCCTTGGGTTGGCGATAATACCCGGTCTTGGAAAGTGAGCGGAAAACCCAGGAGCACGGATCGGCAACCGGGCCCCCTGTTTTATCCAGCATCTGCCCGTGCTCCAGTTCCCATTCGGCATGGTCGAGCGCCTGCACCAGCTTGTCGGTGGGTTTCCCCAGCTCCTGAAGCGCCAAAACGATCTGCTCGATTTGGTGCGAGCCGAATCCCGTGGCGGCGAGATGCGGCCAGGTCAGTTCAACGCGTTCTTGGGAGATAGATAGATTCTTTCTATCTATCTTAAGAGGGGGGGAAACTCCACAGACAAACTCGGCAGACAAACTCGGCAGACCATTGTGGGCGACCGCGTTGTCTGCCGAGTTTGTCTGCTGGATTTGTCTGCTGAGTTTGTCTGCCGAGTTGTCCTGCGCAATTTCGAGCAGAAAGGCCGTTGGCCGAAATTTGAGAGCCCGGTTGCTGCCGCCTCCCCAGGGCGTTTTTTCAACCCAGCCGCGCGCGATGAATTTGTCCAGGGCGCTACGAACAGTCCCGTAGGGAATCCCTGTTTCATGAGTTATTCCAGCATACGTCGTCACATGTTCACCATTGTTAGCCAGATAGACGGCCAGGATTTTCTGGGCCCGAGAGGTCAACGGCGTCCGGACTCTGGTCCTGATGGGGAGGAGGATGTTTTGGCTTGACTCCCCTGTTGGATTTGTCTGCTGAGTTTGTCTGCTGAGTTTGTCTGTGGAGGTTTTTTTATGGATTTCTCTGCTGAGTTTGTCTGTTGAATTTCTCTGCTGAGTTTGTCTGCTGAGTTTGTCTGCTGATCTGCTGAGTTCCACTGTGGAGTTCGACAGACGAGTTCCACAGTGGAGTTTGTCTGCTGAGTTTGTCTGCTGAGTTTGTCTGCTGAGTTTTTTTGTGGCCTTGGCGGGACGTCGGAGGGCGTGGCGGCGTCGGTTTGGGAAGGCGAGGACGGGCGTTGGAACGTTGTTGCCTGGACATCCATATTGTCCAGGCGGGCATTGATTTCGGGAGCTGTTTCGGCCAGTCGCGCTGCGGCCGCCTGTTTGAGTTTTTCCGCCAGGGAGAGCGCCATGGGTGTCCCTCCGGTCAGTCGATGAGTTTGAGCAGTTCGACGGCCAGGGAGCGAAACGCCGTGGCCCCGGGACTTTTCGAAGCGTGCCGGATGACGGTTTTGTGCAGCAGTTCGGCCTGCTGGATATCGGTGTTGATGGGAATGATCGTTTCGCAGGTGCGTGCGCCGTAGGCCTGCTGGATCTGTTCGATGGTGACGCGGCTGACGGCCGTGCGCCGGTCGGCCTTGTTGATGAGCAGCCGCAGGAAACGGCCCGATTGGCGGGAAGGGTCGGCCTGGGCGATTTCCTCGATGGTTTGCACGGTGCGGTCGAGCCCGTCCACGGCGTAGCGGCTGCCGGCCTCGACCGGCACGAGAATGAAATCGGCGGCGATCATGGCCTGGATGGAAAATAGCCCCAGGTTCGGGGGGCAGTCGATCAGCGTGATATCGAAATTGGCGGCCGCATACTCGCGCAGACGGTCCCGCAACAGATACCAGCCGTAATCCTCGCGGCGGGCCAGATCGGGTTCCAAAGCGGCGCTGTCGGGCTTGTTGGGCAGGACGAACAGACGTTCATAATCGGGAGCCGGAAAGATGCAGGTGGCGGCCGGAAGGCTGTTGCCATCGAGGAGTTCGAGCAGGCTGTTGCCCCCCCACGGGGAGTTGAGAAAGGAGCCGGTCAGGTTGCACTGGCTGTCGGCGTCAACGACCAGCACGCGTTTTTTTTTGTTTGTCAGGGCGTGCGCGAGGTTGGCGGTGGCCGTGCTCTTTCCGACGCCGCCCTTGTTGTTTGAAATAGCCAGAATATGACCCATGACATCCTCCTAGAATAAGCTATTTCGCTGTCGGGGTTATCATTTATTCTTCAATGATGGCAATGTGTTTTTTGGGGGGAATCGGTTCGTTTTTTGTGTAGAAACGGGATGGAGAAAGCGTGCGCCTTGTGGTCTTAGAATCGTGGAAATAGGGTGGCACATGACCTTTTCGGACACGGCCCCGGGGAGGCAAACGAGTTCCATTGGCCCTTGCCGCGCGCGGCACGTCGGCCGGCATCTCTAAAAGCCGGGGTTCCCCCTTTTCGGTCCGCGGGACAGGGGGGGACGGGAGCTTCCCCACAGGGGCGGGATTGGCAAGGTGGCCGGGAAATGCTAAGGCCGCGGCACTTGTTGTCAGTTTTCCTTGCATCGGCAAGTGGCTGGCCGCGTACTGCATCCGTTGCGACCCGATCGAACCGCCTCGATACGACGGCCCGGGAATGCAATGCAGCCCGTTCCTGGAGAACTGTCTTTTTTTCCGATCGGGCAGGCTGCCCCAACACCATACGGCCCGAGAGTGAATCCACCCGTGAGCAGCTTCCTTGCTTCCTCAAAGGCCGCCCAGGCCAAACGGACCGCCCATCTTTTCATCGAGCTGGTGCTGCGCGATTTCAAGGCCGGATTTCTCGGCTCGTATCTGAGCGTGGCCTGGGCCTTTCTCCAACCCGGCATCACCGTGTTGCTGTTGTGGTTCGTCTTTGAAGTCGGTTTTCGAGCCGGTCCCCAAAACGACCGACCCTTTATTTTGTGGCTGTTGACCGGACTTATTCCCTGGTTTTTTTTCGCCGAAGCCTGGGCCGCCGCCACGCAATCGATTTTGGCCTATCGGTATCTGGTGAAAAATATTGTCTTTCCCTTGGGGATCCTGCCCCTGGTCAAAATCGGTTCTTCCCTGATCGTCCATGTTTTCTTTCTTTGCGTCGTGATCGCCATCCTGTTGCTGTACCACCAGCACCCCGGATGGGCCCTGCTGCAGATTCCCTATTATCTCGGCGCCTCGATTCTCCTGCTGGCGGGACTGTCCTGGCTGACGTCGAGTCTCATTGTGTTCATTCCGGACACCGGCTACATCGTGAACACCTTGATTCAGTTCGGATTCTGGTTCACGCCCATCATGTGGAACATCAACGTGGTTCCGGCCAAATACGCGCCCTGGATCGCGCTCAACCCGGCCTATTATCTGATCGACGGCTACCGGCGGGCATTCCTTTACGGTGGGTGGTTCTGGGAACGCCCTGTGTTGACCGGCTACTTCTGGCTGGTGACCCTCGCCATCCTGGTTGCCGGACGCATGGCGTTTCGAAAGCTGCGTCCTCATTTTGCGGATGTGATCTGATGCCGGCATCGTTTTTCCCCGCAGACGCCGCGCCCGCGGCTCGCCCGTAACCCCGGAAGGGTCCATGGACATCGCCAAAGGAGCCATCGTGGCCACGGGCCTTACCAAGGCCTATCGGCTTTATGCCTCGCCCCTCGACCGGTTGAAGGAGAGCCTGCATCTTTTCAAGAAGCAGTTTCACTCCCTTTTTTATGCCCTCGACGGCCTGGACCTGGAGATCGCCCCCGGAGAATCCGTCGGCATTATCGGCAAGAACGGTGCGGGAAAATCCACGTTGCTCAAGCTGATTACCGGCGTCATCACACCTTCGGCCGGAACGGTCGCCGTGGGCGGCACCATTTCCGCGCTGCTCGAACTGGGTGCCGGGTTCAATCCCGAACTGACCGGGCGGGAGAACATCCTTTTTGGCGCCACCCTGGCCGGGCGGACCAGAAAGGAGGCGCTGACCGGGCTGGAGGAGGTCATTGCCTTTGCCGAGCTGGGGGAATTCATCGACCAGCCGGTCAAATGCTATTCGAGCGGCATGTACGTCCGTTTGGCCTTTGCCTCCGCCATCCATGTCGACCCGGATATCCTGATCGTGGACGAGGCCTTGAGCGTCGGGGATATCCGGTTTCAGCAGAAATGCCTGCGCATGATCGAGCGCTTTCAAAAGCGCGGCAAGACCATCCTGTTTGTCTCCCACGACATGAACGCCATCCTGGCCTTTTGCCAGCGGGTGGTCTGGATCATGGACGGCAAGGTGTTTCGCCAGGGCATTCCCAAGGATATCGTGCGGGATTTTATCTCGTACATGTCCTACGGCGAGCTGCCCCAGGAGGAAGAGGAGGCGGCATCCCCCCAGACGCCGCAGACGTCCGAAGCGCTCGGCGAAGCCATGGAATCGACCGAGGGGCGCGATTCCTACGGCAACGGCGCGGCCGTGATCGAACAGGTCTCTCTGAGTCTGGCCGGCCGGCGGGAACGCGTCAGCGTGCTGACCGGTGGCGAACCGGTCGTCCTGCGGGCGGTGGTTGCCGGAGTGCATCCCATGGAACATCCTCTGTTCGGGTTCTCCATCACCGACGAGAAGGGCAATCCGGTCACGGGCTCCAACTCGTCGGCCCTTGAGCAACCCCTGCAGCCGCTGTTGCCCGGCCAACGGCGGATGGTGGAGATCACCTTTACCTTTCCTTTTCTTCGGGACGGCGTTTACCCTGTTTCCGTGGCGATCGGCGACGGCACTTACGACGATCACGAGCTGGCGCATTGGGTTCACGAGGCATGGGTGTTGCAAATCAGTTCCCATGACAAAGTTTCGTACAGCGGGCATCTGCTCTTGCTCAAAGACGTGCGTTTTCAGGAAGCAGCGCTGTAGCATGCGTCCAAAAACCAGAAGAGCGTCCAGGGAGGGTGGCTATGGCTTCGCAGTGTTGTGAAATAGCGGTCTGTATTCCGTGTTATAATGAAGCGTTGACCATCGCCAATGTGGTTGCCCAGGCCCGGCGCGCTCTCCCTCAGGCCGTGGTCTATGTGTACGACAACGCGTCCACCGATGAGACGGCCCGCATCGCCAGGGAAGCCGGGGCCGAGGTCTGGAGCGAATCGCGGCGTGGCAAGGGCAATGTCGTGCGCCGCATGTTCGCCGACATCGATGCCGACATCTACGTGCTGGTCGATGGCGACGACACCTATCACCTGGACAGCGCGCCGGAGATGATCCGGCTGCTGCGGCAGGGTCCCTACGACATGGTCAACGGGGCCCGGGTCACGCCCCAGGCCGCCGCCTACCGGACGGGACATCGCTTCGGCAATGCTTTTTTCACCCAGCTGGTCGGCCTGCTGTTTGGCGCCCATATCGAGGACATGCTGTCCGGCTTCAAGGTCTTTTCGAAGCGGTTCGTCAAATCGTTTCCCGCCCTGTCCGCGGGCTTTGAGATCGAAACCGAGATCCTGGTCCATGCCCTGGAAATGGGCATCGCCATGGCCGAGGTGCAAACGCCCTACAAGCAGCGGCCCGAGGGCTCGCACAGCAAGCTGCAGACCTTCAGCGACGGCAGGCGGATCCTGATTTCCATCCTGACCCTGTTGCGGGCGGAACGTCCCTTCACGTTTTTCGGGGGCATCGCCGCCTTGCTGGCCCTCCTCTGTCTGGCTGTCGGCCTGCCGGTCGTGTTCGAATATTTCGCCACCGGAGTGGTGCCTCGTTTTCCCTCGGCCTTCTTGGCCGCCGCCCTGGGGGGCATCGCCGTGAACTGCTTTTTTACGGGCCTGATTCTCGATCTGGTCCGTACGGGCCGCCATGAAGCCAAGAAGCTGGCCTACCTTTCCTTTCGTCCCCCGCATGGCGAGGCCGCCAAGCCTCGCGGGGAAACGACCGCATCCGCCTAAGACGCAAGCACATGGGAGCTTTTGACGTGAAACAGCAAGGCGTGCCGGAGATCACCACCAGCCATCCGGGTATTGACACGATGGGACCGGGCTGCCGGGTCAGTCCGACCTGCACGGTCTGGCGGCGTGGCGATACCACGGATCTCACCTTGATCTGTCTGGGACGCGACTGCGTGCTGCACGACAACGTGCGCATCGTGGTCACCGATCATCAGGAATGCTCCCGGGCCGGCGTAACCCTCGGGGATCAGGTCATCGTGAACGTGGGGTGTTATCTGTCCGGCGAGGGCGGGCTTGTCATCGAGGATGAAGTCCTGCTTGGCCCCCATGTGAAGGTTCTTTCGGCCGGGCACGGCCTGGAGCCGCAGGAAGTCAATATCGTGCGCAATCCCGCGACCCAGGCCCCGGTGGTCATCGAACGGGGAGCCTGGATCGGAGCCGGGGCCACGATCCTGCCCGGGCGTCGGATCGGGGCCGGAGCCGTGGTCGGGGCCGGCTCGGTGGTCACCCGGGATGTGCCGCCCATGGCGATTGTGGCGGGCAATCCGGCCAGGATCATGCGCCGGCGCCTGGAGCAGGCCGGCGAACCGGACCTGCCGGCCGGAACGAATCTGGCCGAGGAATACGGTGTGCTCAGCCGCCTCTATGACAATTTGAAAGACACCCACGAGAACCTGCGCCAGGAGCGCGACCTGGTACAGAAGAATTATGCTGTTCTGGAAAACGGATATCTTGAAATGAAGAAGGAGTCCGCCGCATTAAAAAAACAGCATTTTGATTTGGAAAGTGCATATAGAAATGTGGAAAGTGCGTATGGAAATTTAGAAAAAGAGTATAAAAATGTTTTATGTCAATACGAAACAACAAATGCCATTTTGCAGCATCCGACGGCTGTGGTGAAATATTATACAAAGAAAGTTTTTTTTGGTTCAAAGACCAGACAATTTTCAAAAATAGTTGTCCTTTCCCAATCGATGCGGCGACGGCTGCGCCCGCGGTCCCGTTGGAACACCATACGGGAGCGATACCACCAATCGGGCCTTCGCGGCGTGGCCCGCCTTTTCTACGGATTTATCAAGCGCAAAATCGGGGAGCGGCCGGCCCCCGAGACGGAAGCGGTCGATCCGGCGATGTTGCTGGAGGCGGCCAAGGTCCGGCTTCGGGAGCAGGCCGAAGCCAAATTTTTCGCTTTTATGGCTTCCAGTGAAGCGATTCGTTTTGCTCCGGGCGATGCGCCCTGGCTCTCCATCGTTTTGGTGTTGTGGGGACAGGCCGAACTGACCCTGGCCTGTCTGCTGGGCCTGGCGGAACAGGCCCGGGAAGGCGTGGAAATCGTCATTGTGGACAATGCCTCCCCGGACGCCACCGGGGCCTTGCTCGAACGGGTCCAGGGAGCGAGGGTCCTGCGCAACCAGGACAACAAGGGCTTTTTGCTGGCCGCCAACCAGGGGGCCATGGCGGCTACCGCGCCGCTGTTGCTTTTTTTGAATAACGACGCCGTGCCGCGCCCGGGCAGCCTGGAACAGGCCCGGGCCATTCTGGAAGCCGATGCCGGCATCGGCGCGGTTGGCGGCCGGATCCTCCTGCCGGACGGACGGCTCCAGGAAGCCGGCTGCGCGGTGTGGCGCGATGGTTCGTGCGTCGGCTATCTCCGGGGTGAGCACGCCGAAACGCCGGAAGCGCTCTTTCGCCGGGACGTCGATTTTTGTTCGGGTGTCTTCCTCATGACCAGGACCGAACGCTTCCGGGAACTGGGCGGGTTCGACGATGTCTTTGCCCCGGCCTATTATGAGGAGGTCGATTACTGCCTGCGTCTATGGGAACACGGCCTCCGGGTGGTGTATGATCCCTGGATCGTGGTGGATCATTACGAATACGGCAGCGCCGGATCGAGCGAGGCCGCCTCGAAGCGCATGGCCGCCAATCAGGAGCGGTTCCGGTCCAAACATGCCGCCGCCCTTGCCGGCAAAGAGGTCGCGGATCCCGAAAACGTGCTTCGGGCCCGCATGTGCGGCGCTGTTACCGGCCGGGTGCTTTATATTGATGACCGTGTCCCGCACGCGGATCTCGGCAGCGGGTTCCCGCGCGCCCTGGCCTTGCTCAAGAGCATGGCCGGGCAGGGCCTGTTCGTCACCGTGGTTTCCCTGGCCGAACCCATGGCCACGCCGTCCCGCCACCCCGAGGACGGATTGCCGCCCGAGTTCGAGGTCATGTCGGGCCTGACTCCGGAAATGCTGGTGGCGCTTCTGGAAGAGCGGCAGGACTATTACGACATCTTTTTTATCAGCCGGCCGTCCAATATGGAGCGGCTTTCCTTCCTCTTCGAGAAAGAGGCCCACCTGTTGCGGGGGATGTCCGTCCTGTACGACGCCGAAGCCGTGTGGGCCTTCCGGGATATCAGCCGGGCGGCCGTGCTCGGCCGCCCCATGGCCGAGGGACAGGCCGCCAAGCTGTTGCAAAAGGAATTGGATCTGGCCAAGCCGGCGGCCTGCGTGCTGGCGGTTTCCGAAATGGAGCGGGAGGTGTTCCGGCGGAACGGCTACGGCAACGTCCGCATCCTCTCGCATGCCGTGCCGGCCAGCCCGGTCCGGACGCCCTTTACCGGGCGTTGCGACATGCTTTTTGTGGGCGCCCTTTTTATGCCGGGTTCGCCCAACGTCGATTCCATGGTCTGGTTCGTGGAAAAGGTGATGCCGCTGCTTGACCGGGAAGGCCTTTCCGCCAAGCTGATCGTGGCCGGGCGAAACGATGCCCTGCCGGCCTCCTTTGCCTCGCGTCCGGACATCGTGTTGCTCGGCCGGGTGGACGATCTGGCCACGTGGTATGCCAAGAGCCGGATTTTTATCGCACCCACCCGGTTTTCCGCCGGCATTCCCCTCAAGGTGGTGGAGGCGGCCGGCTATGGGCTGCCGGTGGTGGCCACGTCGCTGTTGGCCCGGCAACTCGGGTGGCGCGACGGGGAAGAGCTTCTGGTCGGGGATGATCCCGTGTCCTTTGCCCGGCAGTGCCAACGTCTTTATCAGGAACCGGAGCTGTGGACCAAGGTCCAGGCCGCCGCGTTGCGCCGCATCGAGCGGGAATACAGCCAGAATTGTTTCCACGACGCCGTGGCGGGCCTGCTGGCCGAGTATCCGACCGGAAAACGGCGATCGGAGGACGCATGAACGGTCAGGGACGGTTTTTCAAGGGGAGCCGGGTCGTCGCGATCTGGCTCCCCTTGCTTTTGAGCCTGGCGGCCGGCGCGGCCGGGAGCCTCGCCCTTGGCCAGGACTGCAACTGGGATCTGCGCAATTACCACTATTACAACGTCTATGCCTGGCTGCACGACCGGTATCTCTTCGACATCGCCCCGGCCCAGCGGCAGACGTTTTTAAGCCCGCTTCTGGATCTGCCGTTTTACGGACTGGTCCAGGTGTTCAACGACAGTCCCCGGCTGGTGGCGGCGCTCATGGGCGCTTGGCAGGGACTCAATTATTACGTGCTGTGGTGTATTGCCCGGTTGTTGCTTGTGGTCGAGGGCGCACCCGGTCTTTCGCTCCTGGCGGCCGGGCTGGCCACCGTGATCGGGGCGACCGGAAGCGCCCTGCTGCCGGTGCTCGGCTCGACGATGAACGACGCCCCGGCCACGACCTTGATTCTGGCCGCCTTGTTCCTGCTGCTTCGCGACGTCAAACAGGGGGGTGCCGGGAGGTCCTGGGCCGTATGGCTGGCTGGCGGGCTGGTGGGATTGTCCGTGGGGCTCAAGCTGACCATGGCCGGCTATGCCCTGGCCCTTGCGGTCGCCCTGGCGGCCTTTTACGGTCCGCGCCGTTTCGTGCCCCAGGCCTTCCGGTTCTGTGTGGCCGTGGGGCTTGGCTGGGTGCTGACGGACGGCTTCTTTTTATGGAAAATGTGGCGGCTTTTTCACAATCCGCTCTTTCCCTTCTACAACAACGTGTTTCATTCCCCGTACGCCGAACCGCTTCCCTTCGATGACCCGCGCTTTTTGCCGCACAGCCTGTGGCAGGCCCTGGCCTATCCTTTTCTTTGGGCCACGCGGATGACCACCTTGGTGTCCGAACCGCCGCTGCGAGACCCGCGTTTCGCCGCCGTGTTCACGCTTGGCGTTCTGGCCGG
>JAFABC010000126.1 GCA_023426275.1 Pseudomonadota bacterium
GCTTTGCATCCCGGGACGGCGAGCGCCCACCAGCAAGGGGGACCGGGGGGGATTATGCCCCCCGGCCGCCGGAGGCATGATTATGCAGACGCTGCTTGATGACCGATACTTCGCCCCGCTGCCGACGCCCGCCGAAATCGCGGCCTGGGACGCGGCCTGCGTCGCCGAGGCCGGCATGTCGTTCGTGGCCCTGATGGAAAACGCCAGCCGCGAGGCCATGCATGCCCTGGAGGAGGAAACCGGCGACGTGCGCGGCAAATCCGTGTTGTTGCTGGCCGGCCCGGGCAATAACGGCGGCGACGCCGTGGCGTTGGCCCGACATCTGGACGGCCGGGGGGCCAAGGTCGTCATCGCCCTGTACCGGCCGCGCGGCCGCTACAAGGGCGCCGCCGGCTACAACGCCCGGCTGGCGGCCAGACTCGGCCTGCCCATGAAGCCGCTGGCCAGGGTCGCTCTCTCCCCGGGGGCCGCGCCGGACATCGTCGTCGACGGGCTGCTCGGCACGGGCTTTTCCGGCCAGTTGCGCCCGGATCTGGCCGCCGTGGTCGAGGCGGTCAACGGGCTGGCCGGAAAATCCTTTATTTTCGCCCTGGACATTCCTTCCGGGCTTTCCGGCGACACGGGCGTCCCCTCGCCCATCGCCGTGCGGGCCGATGCCACCGTGACCTTCGAGGCGGCCAAGACCGGGCTCGTGACGGCCACGGCCGCGCCGTACGTGGGCAGGCTGCTCGTGCGGGAAATCGGCATACCGCGTCTGATCAGGGAGCGGCATGCCTGCCGGACGTACCGCATCCTGCCGGGCATCCGGGAGGCAGTGGGCGCGGTGTCGCCCACCCTGCACAAGGGCGAGGCCGGCCGGGTGGTGATTGTCGGCGGCAGCCGGGGGCTCACGGGCGCGCCGCTGCTTGCCGCGCTCGGAGCGCTTCGCTCCGGGGCCGGTCTGGTGAGCGTGGCCTGCCCGGGCGCGGTGGAAATCGCGCTCAAGGCCGGCTTTCCCGACGTCATGACCATGCCCATGGGCGCGCGCGGCCATTTCACCGCCGCCGAGGCCGGCATGGTGCGGGATTTCTGTGCCGGAGCCCATGCCGTGGCCCTGGGGCCGGGGCTTGGCCGGCATCCCGAAACCGCCGCGTTCCTGGACGCGGTCCTGCCCTTCCCCTGTCCGCTGGTGCTGGACGCGGATGCCCTCTATTTTCTGGCCCACCATCCGTCGCTTCGCGACAAAATCGGCGAGCGCACCATCATCACGCCCCATCCCGGCGAGGCGGCCGCCCTGCTCGGTCGCGACATCCCCGCCGTCGAGGCCGACCGGCTGGCCTGCGCCCGGGAACTGGCCGCGCGCTACGGCTGCGTGGCCGTGCTCAAGGGACCGGCCACGGTCGTGGCCGCGCCGGACGGGACCGCGGCCGTTTCGCCGATCATCGCGCCCAATCTGGCCGTGGGCGGCTCCGGCGACGTGCTCTCGGGCCTGACCGCCGCGCTGGCCAAAGGCCCGCTTTCCCCCTTGCTTGCCGCCTGTGTTGCGGTGTATTGGCATGGGCTCGGCGGCAAACGCCTTGCCGCCGACTACCCCATGCGGGGCAATCTTGCGTCGGAAATCGCCGACATGCTGCCCCGGGCCTTCACGGAGTGACCATGCTCAAAGCCAAGGACGTGATGACCCAGGAGGTCGTCACCATCACCGAGGATATGGAAATCGGCGCCGCGGCCAAGCTGTTGTTCGAAAAAAGCTTCAACGGCGTGCCCGTTCTCGACGCCGCCGGCAAGCTGTCCGGCATCCTGTGCCAGGCCGATCTGGTGGCCCAGCAGAAAAAGTTGTCCCTGCCCTCGGTCTTTTCCCTGCTGGACGGCTTCATTCCCCTGGGTTCCATGAAGGACCTGGACCGGGAAGTGGAAAAAATCTCCGCCCTGACCGCCGCCCATGCCATGACCCGGCATCCCGTCACCGTCGCGCCGGACACCGGCATCGACGAAGTGGCGACGCTGATGACCGACAAGGGCTTCCACACCATTCCGGTGGTCGACGGCGGCAAGGTCGTCGGCATTATCGGCATGCGCGATCTGCTCGGCACCCTGCTGGAAAAGAACTAGCCCGCCTCCGATGGACCCGAGCCCATCCCTCACCCTGCATCTGCCGGACGAGGCCTCGACGCTGGCCCTGGGGCGCACCTTGGCCGTGGTGCTTTCCGGCCCGGACGCACCCGGCACGCTGCTCTTGCGCGGCGCGCTCGGTTCGGGCAAAACCACCCTTGTCCGGGGACTGGCCCAGGCCCTGCCGGGGGGCGACGCGGCCGAAGTGGCGAGCCCAAGCTTCAACATCGTCAACATCTATCCCACGCGACCGGAAATCCGCCACGTGGATCTGTACCGGATACCCGGCGGCGATCCCTGCGTCGAGGAACACCTGGAAGCCGCCGCCGACCACGAGGCTCTGGCCATCGTGGAATGGGCCGACTATCTCCCCGCCCTGGCGACCCCGCCCGATCGCCTGGAAATCGACTGGGTTGCGGCCGACACCGGCCGGCAGTGCCGGATCACGGCCGCCGGAGACCGGGGCCGGGCGGCCCTGGCCGCCTTGTCGCATCGGCTGGCCGGGCGGAAAAGCTGACGACGAGCCGGGCGGGCGGCAGGCGCTCCCGGTCCCTATCTGGAGGAAACCATGCGGATAATGGTGCAGAAATACGGCGGAACCTCCGTCAAGGGCCTGGAGAGGATGCGTCTGGTCCTGGCCCGGGTCCAGAAAGCCCACGCCCTGGGCTACAAGATGGTGGTGGCCCTGTCGGCCATGTCCGGCGAGACCAACCGGCTGCTCGCCCAGGCCCGGGAATTTTCCGCCGATCCCGATCCGGCCGAGCTCGACGTGCTGGTGACCACCGGCGAACAGGCCTCGGTGGCCCTTTTCACCATGCTGGCCAAGGAGGCCGGTCTGCGCGCCCGGTCCCTGCTCGGCCACCAGATTCCCATCACCACCAATTCCAATTTCACCCGGGCGCGGATCATGGAAATCGACACCGCGCGCCTCAAGAACATGCTTGAGGATTACGACCTGCTGGTGGTGGCCGGATTCCAGGGCGTGGACTGCCACGGTCGGGTGACCACCCTGGGCCGGGGCGGCTCGGACACCACGGGCGTGGCCCTGGCCGCCGCCCTGGATGCCGAGGTCTGCGAGATCTACACCGACGTCAACGGGGTCTACACCACCGACCCGAACCTGTGCGGCGCCGCCCGCAAGCTCGACCGGATCACCTACGACGAGATGCTCGAACTCTCCAGCCAGGGAGCCAAGGTCCTGCAGATCCGTTCGGTCGAATTCGCCAAGAAATACAATGTCCCGGTCCGGGTCCGCTCGACTTTCAGCGACGACCCGGGCACGCTGGTCACTTCGGAGGATACGGAAATGGAAGACGTCCTGGTTTCGGGAATCGCCTACGACAAGGACCAGTGCCGCATCACGGTCCGCAACGTCATGGATCAGCCGGGCGTGGCCGCCTCCATCTTCGCCCCCATCGCCGAGGCCGGCATTCTGGTCGACATGATCATCCAGAACACCGGTCGCGACGGCCGCACCGACATGACCTTCACCGTCTCCCGGGCCGACCTCGAGCAAACGCTGTCCATTCTGGAGCATTTGCAGCCGCTGATCAGCGCCGAGGAGATCCAGCACGACGTCCATGTCTGCAAGGTGTCGGTCATCGGCGTCGGCATGCGCAGCCATTCGGGTGTGGCCTCCACGATGTTCACCCTGCTCAAAAAGGAGAACATCAACATTCTCATGATCGCCACCTCGGAAATCAAGATCACCTGCCTGATCGAGGAGAAATATCTCGAACTGGCGGTGCGCACCCTCCACGACGCGTTCGGTCTGGCCGAAGGCCCGTCCAAGGCCTGCGCCTGACCAACGCCCCGCGCCGCCCGCTTCGTCAACTAGCGTCCACGTCGCCGCCCCGCCCCGGGCGGCGACGCGGCCAACCCACATCGCCGCCGATCGGCGCGCCCGGTCCCAGGCGACGTTTCAGGATCCATCATGGCACCCGTGCTTCTCTATGACACGACCCTTCGCGACGGCACCCAGGCCGAAGACATCAACCTCACCACCGAGGACAAGCTGCGCATCGCGCTCAAGCTCGACGAATTGGGCCTGGCGTATATCGAAGGCGGCTGGCCGGGATCGAACCCCACGGACAAGCGCTTTTTCCAGGAGATCCAGAACTACAACCTGAAGACCTCCAACATTGCCGCCTTCGGCAGCACCCACAACCACCGGGGCACGGCCGAGGCCGATCCCAACCTGAAGGCCCTCGTGGATTCCGGCGCGCCCGTGGCCACCATTTTCGGCAAGTCCTGGGACATCCACGTCACCCAGGCCCTGGGCACCACCCTGCCGCGCAACCTCGAGCTGGTGACGGACTCCCTGGCCTGGCTGCGACCGCATTTCCGGGAGCTCTTTTTCGACGCCGAACACTTTTTCGACGGCTACAAGGCCAACCCGGAATACGCCCTGGCCGTGCTGCGCCGGGCTCATGAAGCCGGGGCCGACGTGCTCGTGCTGTGCGACACCAACGGCGGCACCCTGACCTCGGATTTCCGCCGCATCATGGGCGAGGTCGTGGCCGCCCTGCCCGACGCCAAATTCGGGGTGCACACCCACAACGATTCCGATCTGGCCGTGGCCAACAGCCTTGAAGGCGTGGAGCTCGGGGCCGTGCAGGTGCAGGGCACCATCAACGGCTACGGCGAGCGCTGCGGCAACGCCAACCTGTGCTCGATCATCCCCTCGCTCATGCTCAAACGCGACATCGCCTGCCTGCCCGAGGGCAAACTAGAGCTGCTGACGCCGACGGCCCATTTCGTCTCGGAGATGGTCAACCAGCAGCCGCCGTCCAACCAGCCCTATGTCGGCGATGGCGCCTTTGCCCACAAGGGCGGCATCCATGTGTCGGCCGTGGTCAAAAACCCACTGACCTACGAGCACGTCACCCCGGAATCCGTGGGCAACGCCCGCCGCGTGCTGCTGTCCGACCTGTCCGGCCAGAGCAACATCCTCTACAAGGCCCGGGAGTTCGGCTTCGAGCTCGATAAAAACGATCCCTTCGTGCTGGAACTGCTGACCACCATCAAGGAGCGCGAGGCGCTCGGCTACGAGTACACGGCGGCCGAGGCCTCCTATGAGCTGCTGCTCAACCGGGTGCTTGGCCGGGCCCGCAGCTATTTCGCCGTAACCCGTTACCGGGTGCTCGACGACAACGCCTGCGATGGCGTGGAACCCCTCACCGAGGCCACGGTGATGATCAAGGTGGGCGGCCGGGTCGAACACACCGCCGCCACCGGCCGGGGCCCCGTCAACGCCCTGGACAGGGCCATCCGCAAGGCCCTGCGCGGCTTCTACCCGCGGCTTGGCGAGATGCGGCTGCTCGATTTCAAGGTCCGGGTGCTGTCCGGCACGGCCGGCGAAGACTGCGGCAAGGGCGGCTGCGGCACGGCCTCCCATGTCCGGGTGCTGGTGGAATCGGGCGACGCCACGCGCCGCTGGGTGACGGTGGGGGTGTCCCACAACGTGATCGAGGCGAGCTTCCAGGCCATGGAAGACGCCATCAACTACAAGCTTTTCAGCGACGACAAGGAAAAGCTCACCAAGGCCCTCAAAGGGTAGCGCCGTCGGGGCCCGGACCCGCCCGCCCTCGGGCCGGGCCTTTCGTGACGAGGCATGAACGATATGGGGCTTGTGCGTTTTCTGCTGGCCGTGACCGTGGTCATCAACCACACCGGCCCTCTCTATGGTCTGGTGTTTACCGACGCCTACATGGCCATCAAGGTCTTTTTCATCATCTCGGGCTTTTACATGGCCCTCATCCTGTCGGAAAAATACACCGGTCCCGGCCGGTGCCGGCTGTTTTACACCAACCGCTTCCTGCGGCTGTTTCCCCTGTACTGGGTGGTGCTCCTGCTGTCGTTTGGCGTGTCCCTGCTCTTCACGCTCACCCTGCACACCCATCTGCTCCTGGGGCCCTGGCAGACCTGGCTGTCCCGGCTCTCGCCCGGCACGATCCTGGCGCTGATCACGGCCAACGCCACCATCCTCGGCCAGGACCTGCTTTTTTTCACCCACCTCGACGCCGCCACCGGCAGTCTGTCCTTTGCCTGGGACGCCCTGCACAGGGCCACGCCGGGCTGGTTTTTCCTGCTCATCCCGCAGACCTGGACCATCTCCCTGGAGCTGGTCTTCTACCTGCTGGCCCCATGGCTGGTGCGCCGGTCAACGATCTTTCTGGTCGGGATCATCGCCGCCAGCCTGGCCCTGCGCGCCGTGGTCTACGCGGAGGACTTTCCCTTCGATCCCTGGAAGCAACGTTTTTTCCCGGTGGAGTGCGGCTTTTTCCTGTGCGGCATCCTGTCCTACCGCCTGTACGCGGCGCTCAAGGCCGTGACCGTGCCCAGGCGTCTGCTCTGGTCCGTGGCCGGGCTCTATCTGGCCGGCATCCTGGGCTACCAGTTCTTTCCCGGGGCCCAGGACAAGGAGTTCTACCTGTACGCGGCCACCATCGCCGCCATCCCCTTTCTGTTCCTGCTGACGAAGAAAATGCGCTTCGACCGGGCCATCGGCGAGCTGTCCTACCCCATCTACATCACCCATTGGACGGTCATCATGGTGGTCGAGTATTTCTGCGGCAAAACCTACCTGCCGCAAATCTCCCTGGTCGCCACCATCCTGGTCTGTCTGGCCCTCAACCGCCTCGTCGCCGACCCCATCGAGTCCTTCCGGCAAAAGCGCGTGCTGCGCCGGAGCTGAGCGTCCGGGACCGGCCGCTTCTCCCCTCCGTCCCGGCGCATGGTGCCGGATGTCTCTCCGCTGACGGAAAAAAGCCGCGAATCCGGCGCGGTTACGGTGCGCCGCCGCTTCCGCTTTCCCCGGGGGCATGCTAGTTATGGGGAGCCTGCAACCCGCAACCCGAGGAGCTCAAGCCATGGTCCAGATCAAGACCATCGTATGCGCCCTGGATTTTTCCGAAGTCAGCCCCAAAGTGGCCGACTACGCCAAGACCCTGGCCGAAACCTGCGGCGCCAAAATCGTGGCCCTGTACGTGGCCCCGTCGCTGACCCAGTATGTCGAGTTCCACGTCCAGGCCAGCTACATCGACGACTTCGTCACGGGCATCGTCAACGGGGCCAAGGAAACCATGGATTCCTTCGTCAAGGAGTACTTTCCGGGCCTCGACGTGGACGCCCGGGTGGTCTCGGGCTACGCGGCCGAAGAGATCGTGGCCGTGGCTGACGCCGTACACGCGGACCTCATCGTCCTTGGCACCCATGGCCGCAAGGGCATCGACAAGATCCTGTTCGGCTCGGTGGCCGAAAAGGTCATCAAGACGGCCAATGTCCCGGTGCTGTCCATGCGACCGGAAGGCAAGGACGACTAGGGCCTGTTTCAAAACGTCTCCGGCAACCGGGAGGGAGACAGTCCCTCCCGGCTCCTCCGAAGCGGTCTGACGCCGGCCACCGAAAGGCCGGCGGGGCAAGGCCATGGCCCCGCCTTGAACGCCTTCCCGCGCCATGGCGCCTGGAGGGGGCGAAGGCCGCATCCCCCTGGCCGCCACGCCTGTTGCCGATAACGGTTTTCCTGTGCCCCTCTTTTTCCACACTGCCTTGGGAACACACGGACTAT
Source organism: Pseudomonadota bacterium (assembly GCA_023426275.1). Lineage (GTDB taxonomy): Bacteria > Desulfobacterota > Desulfovibrionia > Desulfovibrionales > Desulfovibrionaceae > Solidesulfovibrio. Next base: position 7,661 of record JAFABC010000126.1, read on the forward strand.
CCCCAGTTTTCCGGTGATCCCCGCCGCGCGGCCAAGGAACGTCCACCACGCCGGAAACACGGAACAATTCCTGCCGGTTTGCCGGGCTCTCTCGCCAGACTTGGGCTAACAGCCCGCCATTCCACATTTTTGAGATCCGCCAATCCTCATTTTCACCATTTCACCATTTTTGTCGTTGCTTTTTGCACCAGAAGCGGTAAGTGGTACCCGTGTTGATTTTTACTTTTTTTGTCAAAAAGGAGCTTCCATGGAAAAGTCAACCCTTGAAAAAGTTTTTGAATACGCTTCGTCCCCGAAGCATGGCACCCTGTCGCGTAAACTCCGCAAGGGCGTGAAAATACAAATCAATGACGGCAACGTCTTCGAGGAGGCCACGCTGTTCCTCGGCGACGAATTCGTGCGCGTCACCCAGAAAATCGGCGAGGAGACCCGCAACACCTACTACGCCTGGGACAAAATCTGTTGCGTGACCACCATCGGCAAGGTCGAGGACTAAACGCGTCCGGGCGGGCCTGACCGTTCCCCCGGACAACCGCCCGAAACTCCTTATTTGGTTCACGTCGGCACCCCTCTCCCGACGCGGACCATGCGCCGCCCCACCTCTCCACGGGGCGGCGTTCTTTTTTCCCAACTTTGCAAATTCCAAGCTCCAGGCCGGCGGCCTGTCCGGCGATTGCCCTTTGCCCAAAAATGCTTACCACAGGAAAAGGAGAGAGCCGCCGTTGGCGCGCGGCCGAAGGAGGTTGTCATGGAACGTCTGACCCACACCTATAAGGGCTATCGCATCGAATTGATCCCGGGAGGCGATTACTGCGCCTCCTTTGGCGCGGACATCCGCGACAGTTCCGGCCGGGTGGTGTCCCATCTGGGCACGGCCGGCAACACCGAAGCGCGCGCGGTTTCCCGCGGCCAGGAATGGATCGACTTCGAGGAAGCCTACGAGAACCGGCCGTAGAACCGGGAGAGGCCGGGCCGCTCCCGACCCTTCACCGTCCGAAGCAAAAGCCCCCTGAAAGGGGGGCTTCTCGTCCGCGAAGCGTCGCCGACGCCATCAAACGTTCGTAGCGCCGCCGCCCGGACAGAGGGCCGGCGAGGCTATCCGTGTCCCCTTCGGAGGGGCCGGGACCTCGCGGCCGCCCCGGGCCCGCCCCTGGCGCTTCACGGCGATTGGTGCTACCCCCGGGCCGACATCGATCCAGGGGGAACCGTCATGCCAGCCATTCCTGTTACCGTCCTGACCGGCTTTCTCGGCGCCGGCAAAACCACCCTGCTCAACCGGGTTCTCTCCGAAAACCACGGCCGCAGGTTCGCCGTCATCGTCAACGAGTTTGGCGAGATCGGCATCGACAATGAATTGATCGTCTCCTCGGACGAGGAGATCTATCTCATGAATAACGGCTGCATCTGCTGCTCGGTGCGCGGCGACCTCATCCGCGTGCTCAGCGGACTGGCCAAGCGGCGCGGCGCCTTTGACGCCGTGCTGCTCGAAACCACCGGCCTGGCCGATCCCGCCGCCATCATCCAGACCTTTGCCATGGACGAGGAGACCGGCGACGCCTTCACCCTCGATTCCGTGACCACGGTCATCGACTCGGTCAATTTTCCGCGCCATGCGGCCGAGAACCGGCAGGCCCTGGAGCAGGCGGTCTACGCCGATCTGGTCATCTGCAACAAGGCCGATCTGGTCGGCGCGCAGGAACTGGCCGCCATTGAAGCGCAAGTGCGCCGCCTCAACGACACCACGGAAATCGTCAGCGCGAAACGCTGCGACGTGCCCATCGAAAAGCTGCTCGACCGCAAGGCCTTCGACATCGGCCGCCTGCTGTTCGGCCATCCGGCCCTGGCCGACACCGAACACGCCCACCACCAGCACGACCATGGCATCGTGAGCCTGAGCCTGACCGAATCGGCCCTGCTCGACCCGGAAAAGCTCGGGACCTTCCTGGCCGACCTGCTGCGCGAACAAGGGCAGGACATCTACCGTTGCAAGGGCATCATGGCCGTGGCCGGAGCCAGCCAGCGCTTTATTTTCCAGGGTGTGCACATGTATCTCGAAACCGCCTGGGGAGCCCCCTGGAAGCCCGGAGAGCCCCGCGAAAGCAAGGCCGTCTTCATCGGCCGGGGGCTGGACCGGGAGGCGTTGCGACAGGGACTGGCCGCCTGCGCGGCCGAAAAGGAGGCTTCATGAGTTTCGCCCCGGATGCCGATCTGCCGGGACTGTTCAAGGCCGCCCTTGGCGGCTACGTCTCGGGCTGCGCCGTCAGCCCCGATGGCGCCACAGCCGCCTTTGCCCTGGGCGACGGCACGGTGGCCCTGTTTTCGCCGGCAAGCGCCCAAACCACGCGCGTCGCCGCCCACACGGGCGCGGCCCTGTGTCTGGCCGGAACGCCCCAGGGCTTTCTCACCGGCGGCGATGACGGCCGGGTGGTCCTGACCCGCCCCGACGGCACGACGCGGGAACTGGCCGTCTTTCCCGGTCAATGGATCGAGCACGTGGCCGCCAGCCGCGACGGCCGGATCCTGGCCGCCGCACGGGGCAAGACCGTTGTCCTGTTCGAGGGGGAATCGGCCGCGCCCGCGCTCCTGCCCGAACTGCCGGCCACCATCGGCGGTCTGGCCGTGAGTCCGGACGGCCGGGCCCTGGCCGCCTCCCACTACGACGGGGTCACGGTCTACGCGCCGCCGCGCCCGGACTGCCCCGGCAACCGGTTCGAAGGCCCCGGGGCCAATCTGACCCTGGTCTTTTCGCCGGACGGCACCAAAATGGCCTGCGCCACCCAGGACAAGAGCGTGCGCGTCTACGACCTGGATCAGGCCGCCGGCTATCTGCTGGAAGGGTATCCGGCCAAGGTGCGCTGCCTGTCCTTTTCTCCTGACGGCAACACCCTGTGGACCGGCGGCGAGCAGGCCTTCGTGGGCTGGCCCGTGGACGCGGGCACGGACCCGGCCGCGCGCGAAGCCGTGGTCTTCGGCGCGTTCGAGCACGGCCTGCTCGGAACCGTGGCCGCGCATCCGCTCATGGATCTCGTGGCCGGCGGCTTCGACGGCGGCGTGGTCTTCCTGGGCAGCCCCGAACAAAAAGGCGTGGCGCCGCTGCTCGTACTCGAAAACCGCCGCGTCACCTGCCTCAGCTGGTCGCCGGACGGCCGTCAGCTCGTTGGCGGGGGCGACGACGGAGCGGCCTTTTTCATCGATCTGGCCGGGTAAGCCCGGCCGCGCCGCCCTTCGCCGTGTTGCAGGCGTCGCCGAGCAGATCGCGAATGGCGCCCTGCACGCTGCCGAGCACATTGAGCACCTTGACCGAGGTTTCCCGGCAGGCGCAGGCGTCCCCGGCCAACGCGGCCTCCTGCAACTTCCGGGCATCCTCGGTCAGCCCGCGCGCCCGCAACGGCACGGCCATGCCCAGCAGGGTGTGGGCCTGATCGGCCACGCGTCCCCAATCGCCGGCCTCGGCGGCCGTGATCAGGGACGCGGCCACGGCCGGGCTTTCCTCCAGAAAAAGACGGCAGATTTCCCGGGCGAACTCGCTTTTGCCCCGGGCTTCGTAATAGGCCATGTCCATGGGTTCGCGCCGGACCTCGCGGCTGCGCGGTCCGGCCGCGCCCGGGCGTTCGAGCACCCGGCGCATGACCATGAAAAGTTCGTCCACGTCCACGGGCTTGGACACGTAGTCGTCGAGCCCCACCGAAAGAAAGCGCTCGCGATCGCCCTTCATGCTGTAGGCCGTCAGCGCCACGATGGGCAGGCCCCGGGCCGCTTCGCCGGCCTCGCCCTCCCGGATGCGGTGCGTGGCTTCCGCGCCATCCATCTCCGGCATCTGGATATCCATAAGCACCAGATCGACGGAAGCGTTTTCAAGCAGGGCCAGCACTTCCCCGCCCGATCCGGCCAGCAGCACCTCGCACCCGGCCTCGACCAGAAAATGCTTGAGGAAAAGCCGGTTGACCTGATTGTCCTCGGCGAGCAGCACCCGCAAGCCGGCAAAGCCGCCCACCGGGGCGTCGCCCCCGCGCCGCGTCTCCTCCCGCTGGGATTCCTGGGCCGGACGCAGGGACACGGTGAAGGAAAACACGCTTCCCCGCCCGGGCTGGCTTTTGACGTCGATGGTGCCGCCCATCATCTCGACCAGCCGGCGGCTGATGGCCAAGCCCAGCCCGGTGCCGCCGTAGCGTTTGGTCCGGGTCGACTCCAGCTGGGAAAACACCTGGAACAGCTCGGGCAGCCGGTCCTCGGGGATACCGATGCCGGTATCGCGCACCGCGCACTCGACCAGCATGGGATCGCCCTGACGCAGCAGACGAAAGGTCACGGCCACCTCGCCCTGTTCCGTGAACTTCATGGCGTTGCCGACCAGATTGCGCACGACCTGCATGATGCGGTCCGGGTCGCCGTGCAGGATGTCGGGCAGTTCGGGATCGATGCGCACGCTCAGCTTGAGGCCCTTTTGCCGCGAGGAAAACTGGAACGGCTTCATGTCCCGGTCCAGGCATTCGCGCAGATCGAAGTCCACGGGCGAGAATTCCATTTTGCCGGCCTCGATCTTGGAAAAATCGAGGATGTCGTTGACGATGCTCAAAAGCGAACGGGAGGAATCCAGAATCATTTCCAGATGCTCCCGCAAATCGGGCCGGGGCGACTGGCCGAGGGTCATCTGGGCCAGCCCGATGATGCCGGACAGCGGCGTGCGGATCTCATGGCTCATGTTGGCCAGAAAACCGCTTTTGGCCTGGCTGGCCGCCTCGGCCTGCTTCCTGGCGTGCTCCAGGTCGCGTTCGCGCTGCCGGTTGCGCACATGGCCGAGCACGCCCTCGCCCAGCAGGCTCAGCCGGCCCACGTCGGTGGCGGGATAGGGTTCGTCCTTGTCGATGACGGAAAGCAGCAGGCCGGCCTCGCCGCCGGCCGAAACCGGAACGACGAGATGACGCAGGGGCCGACCCGTGCCCGAACACCCGGCCAGCGAGGCGAGGCCAACCTCTGGCGTGTTGCCGACGATGGGCACGAGCGCGTCCCAGGGCGTGTCGATGCCCAGGGCGGCCAGATCGCAGCGGGTGGCCTCCTCCGGCAGACCGAAGGCGCACAGGGCGAGCGGATCGGCGGCCAAAAGCTCCAGGCTGCCCCGGGTGGCGTCGTAAAGGGCGCACAGCCCCGAGGCGCTGCCGGTCAGGGTCACGGCCTGGGACAGGGCGTAGCCCCCGAGGTCGGCCAGGGACGCCTCCCGCATCCGTCCGAGATTGAGCAGCGACTCCAGCGTCTTGGTGTGCAGGGCCCGCTCCTCGGCGGCGCGCTTGGCCTCGGTCACGTCCAGCAGATGCGAAATGAAATACAGGGGATCGCCCTTGGCGTCGCGGGCCAGGCGGGAGGAAATCCGTCCCCAGATCCTGCGGCCCGTGGCGTGGAGGTAGCGCTTTTCAAACAGGAACTGCTCACGCTGTCCGCTCAAGGCCTTGGCGATATGCTCCGCGCTCAGGCAGGCGTCCTCGGGACAGGCCAGATCGTTGACGGTCAGTTCCAACAGCCGGTCCTGTTCCAGGCCGAAAAACTGACAGACCGCGTCGTTGACCCGCAGGAACCGCCCGTCGGTGCCGACGATGCACAGGCCCTCGTTGGCCCCTTCGAAGGCCACGCGGAAAAGCTCCTCGCTGGCGGCCAGGGCCTGTTCCGTGCGGCGACGCTCGGTCACGTCCAAGACCGCGGCCAGAGAGCTTTCAAACCGCCCCTCCTGGTCGAAGACGCTGACGGCGGACACCAGCACATCGAGCACCCGGCCCTGACGCGTCACCATGCGAAACGGCAGGTCCGTAAACCGCCGCGCCGTTTGAAAACTGGGCAGGACGGCCTCGAAATCCGACCGGGAGCCGGCATCGAGAAACGCGCCGAAAAACTCTCCCAGGACATCCCTGGACGCATAACCCATGGTTTCGAGCCACAGCTCGTTGACCGAAAGCAGACGTCCCGCGGCATCTATGGAATGCAACATGATGGGAGCCTTCTGATACAAGGCGCGCAGCCGTGCCAGCGCGTCCCTCCGGTTCTCCCCTTCCCTTGCCTTCATGCGACATGCTCCTCTCGTGATCGTCGTCAAAAACGGCTGTCCCCTTCCCTAGCCCAGCCACGTGATTATGACAACGTGACATGAGCGCAATTTTGATTGCCTCGGACGTCCGCTTGTCCCAAAAAAGGATTTCGGGCTACAACGCATGTGCCGGGCCGTCCGCCGACCCGATCCGAAGCGCGCAAGGAGACACGACTATGCAAAATACCCAATGCCTGATCATCGGCGCGGGTCCCGCCGGCCTTTCCGCAGCCATCTACACGGCTCGCGCCGGCATGGACACCATCGTCGCCGGGTGCGAACCCAAAATCGCCGGCGATTACGACATCGACAACTACTTCGGCTTTCCCGAGACCATCTCGGGTCGCGAACTCATCGGCCGGGGCATGGAGCAGGCCACACGGTTCGGCGCGCGCATCACCTGCCAGCGCGTCCTGTCCGTGCACATGGACGAAAATTCCGCCTTCACCGTCGCCACGGACAAGGAGACCTACACGGCCCAGGCCGTGGTCATCGCCGCCGGCGTCACCCGGGTGCGCCCCGGCATCGCCAACATCGCCGACTACGAAGGCAAGGGCGTCTCCTACTGCGTCAGCTGCGACGGCTTCTTTTTCCGCGGCCGCAAGGTGGTGGTGGTCGGCGAGGGCAACTACGCCGCCAACCAGGCCCTGGAACTGACCAACTTCACCAAGGACATCGCCATCTACACCCAGGGCAAGGACCCGGCCATGAACGACGGCTTCGCGGAAAAACTCCGGGAGGCGGGCATCGGCGTGTACGGCGAAAAAATCGTCCGGCTGGCCGGCGAGCCGGCCCTGACCACGGCCGTGCTGGAAGACGGCACGGAACTGCCGGTCGACGGGCTGTTCGTGGCCATGGGCCAGGCCTCGGCCCTGGATTTCGCCAAGACCCTCGGCATCACCGTCAAGGGCGCGTTCATCGAGGCCGACCACGAACAGAAAACCAACATCCCGGGCGTGTTCGCCGCCGGCGACTGCGTGGGACATTTCATGCAGATCAGCGTGGCCGTGGGCGAAGGCGCCAAGGCGGGCCGGGCGGCCATCGCCCATATCAAGGAACGCAACGGCACGGCTTGAAAAGTCATAAAGATGCCTCCGGCGGCCGAGAGGGGGACTACCCCCTCTCGGACTCTCCCGAAAGGGGTTGGCGGCTGAACGTTTGGCGGCGCATTTTTTCCCTGGCCTTGCCAGGGAA